>JBMFWX010000065.1:1243-8498 GCA_049964855.1 Acidimicrobiales bacterium | reverse complement strand
AGCAGGAGGGTCACGAAGTACTGGTCGCGCACCCGGCGCAGCGTCTCGACCATCTCGTGGACCAGGATGGGTGAGAGCCCGGCCGAGGGCTCGTCCATGACGAGTAGGCGCGGCTGGCGGACGAGGGCCTTGGCGAGGGCCAGGGTCTTGCGCTGGCCCCCCGAGAGACTGCCGGCGGGCGAGCGACGTCGCTGGTGCAGGATCGGGAAGTCATCCCAGGTGCGCGCGATCGCGGCCTTCACCTCGCGCGCGGCGAGCCCCGTCCCGCCGATGCGCAGGTTGTCCTCGACCGACAGCGGCGCGAGCACCCCCTTCTCACTCATGTAGGCGATCGAGGCGCGCACCCGGCGACTGGGATCCCAGTGGTTGATCGTCTCCCCGTCGAAGACCACCTCCCCGCTCCACAGCGGCAGCAGGCCCATGACCGCGCGCAGGAGCGTCGACTTGCCCGATCCGTTGGCGCCGAGCAGGCCGACGGTGATCCCCTCGGGGATCGTGACGTTCACGTCCCAGAGCACCTGGATGGTGCCGTAGCCGGTCGTCGCGTGGCGGACCTCGAGGAGCGCGGTCACGGCGCGCCGCCCAGGTAGACGTCGATGACGCGCGGGTCCGACACCGCGGCGCGCAGGGATCCCCGGAAGATCTCCGCGCCGGCGTCCATCACGAGCACGTCGTCGACGATCTGCTCGAGGAAGTCCATCAGGTGCTCGACGACCAGGAGCCCCAGCCCGGCGTCCTTCAGGCGCACCAGCAGGCTCGCGACGTGCTCGAGCTCGTGCGCGCTGAGCCCCGCGCCGAGCTCGTCGACGAGCAGGACGTCGGGTCCGCTGGCCAGTGCGCGCGCCAGGTCGAGCAGCTTCTGCTCGCCGCTGGTGAGGCGAGAGGCCAGCACCGGGGCGGCGGCGGCGAGCCCCACGAACTCGAGGGGGTCGGCGTCGAAGCGCGGCGCGGCGCCGCGCCGCGGGCGCACGACGGCGATGTTGTCGGCCACCGTGAGGTCGCCCAGGGGGTGGGGGATCTGGAAGGTGCGGTTCAGCCCGAGGCGGCAGAGCCGGTGCGAGGCGGTGCCCGTGACGTCGCGCCCGCGTAGTCGCACGGTGCCGCCGCTGGGCCGGTAGACCCCCGAGATCACGTTGATCAGGGTGGTCTTGCCCGAGCCGTTCGGCCCGACGAGGCCCGTCGCCGAGCCGGCCACCACGTCGAGCGAGACGTTCGCCACCGCGATCAGACTGCCGAACACGCGCGTGACGTCGCGCACCTCGAGCAGTGTTGCGGCGTCGTCGTGGCGCGAGCCGCTCACGACGCACCTCCGTCTACCGCCGACGCGTCTGAGCGCCGGCGCCGCCGGCGCCACCGCGCCGCGGACCCGGTCACCAGCGAGCCGAGCCCGCCCGGCAGGAACAGGGCGAGCCCCACGATCAGGAGCCCGTAGACCAGCTCGAAGTACTGGGGGTTGGAGATGCCGATGTACTGGTAGAGCGAGTAGAGCACGACGGTGCCGATCACCGGACCGAGCACGGTGCGCACACCACCGAAGAGCGCGAAGACGATCGCGTAGACGCTGATGGTGAGGTCGAAGGGGTTCTCGGCGTAGAAGGCGGCCGTCATGATCGCCCAGATCGCCCCCGCGAGGCCGGCCAGGGCCGCGCTGATGAACCACGCCGCGGTGCGCGCGCGCACGACGTCGATGCCGGCCATGGCGGCGCTGACCGGGTCGGAGCGGATGGCGCGCAGCGAGAGCCCGAAGCGCGAGTCGCGCACGGCCACGGTGACCGCGAGGGCCAGGGCCATGATGATCAGCGCGATGACGTAGGTCTCGGTGGCGCCGAAGACCTCGGGCAGCGACATCCCGCTCTCGCCGTAGGTCCACGGCTCGTTGGCCACGACGTAGTACAGGACCTGGGACGCGGCCAGGGTGGCCAGGGCGAAGTACGCCCCCGACAGGCGCAGCAGCGGTGAGACGACCAGCCCGATGATCGCGGCGGTCAGCCCCCCGATCGCCAGCGCCACGAGGCCCGTGACGTGCCAGTCCACGAGGGCCAGCGACGCGCCGTAGGCGCCCGCGCCGAAGAAGCCGACGTAGCCGAAGGGCAGGTATCCGGTGAAGCCGTAGAGCAGGTTCACGCCCTCGGCGAGCACGACGTAGACGACCATCGTGGTGAGGAACGCCAGGTTGTTGTAGACGTGCGGGGCGAAGAAGAGCAGCACCGGGGTGAGGACGACCGGGACGACGCGGCGCGCCCAGCGGCCCTCGCGGGCGGGCAGCCCCCAGATCCGCCCACCCGGCGCCGTGCGGCCGGTGCGGTCGGCGCCCGCCTCGGGCGGCGCCGGGGGAGGCGCCCCGGCGGCGCCGACGGGGGCGACGTCGTCCTCAGGCACGGCGCACCTTGGCTCCGAAGAGGCCGCTCGGACGCACCAGGACGACCACGAGCAGCAGGAGGTAGGGGACCACGGCCGTCCACTCGGTGGCGTAGGCCTGGGTGAGGCTGGAGGCCAGGCCTACCAGGAGCCCGCCGACCACCGTGCCCAGGGGGTTGCCCAGCGACCCGATGATGATGACCGTGAAGGCGGTGATGGTCAGCCCGCTGCCGGTGGTGGGGTTGATCCCCCCGAGCATGAACGCCGTGAGCGTCCCGGCGGTGGTGGCGAAGGCCACGCCGATCATGAACGCCCACACCGCCACCCGACGCACCCGCACGCCCGAGGCCACGGCCTCGTCCTCGTCGGCCATGACCGCGCGCGTGGCCAGTCCGATCCGGGTGCGGTAGAGGTACAGGTACAGCAGCGCGAGCGCGGGCACCGACAGGGCGGCCGAGATCACGACGCTCGCGGGATAGTCCTGCCCGAAGAGGCTGACGGGTCCGCCCGGCGAGGGGAGCGTGACCTGGTTGGCGCCGTAGATCATCGTCATCAGTGCCTCGAGCACCTGGGAGACGCCGAAGAACACGATGAGCGACGCGGTCTCGGTGTCGACGGCGCGCCGCAGGCGGGGCACCGTGGCGTAGTAGACGAGGAAGCCGAACACCAGCGCCGCGGGGATCGAGAGCGGGATGGCCCACAGCGAGTTGATGTGCGCGTCGACCGCGAGGGAGTACCCCAGGTAGCCGCCGAACACCACCAAGTCGCCGTGGGCCAGGTTGACCAGGCGCATGACGCCGAACAGCAGATTCAACCCAATCCCGATGAAGCCGTAGAACAGTCCGAACAGGACGCCGTTGACGATCGCGTACTCGAACAGCTGCACGGGTCGGTCGCGGCTACTTCGTCGGCGCCGGGTACTTCGCCTTCGCGTTGACCATCTTCACCTGCGCCGGGGTCGCCGGGTACACGATCTTCAGCGCGAAGCCCTTGCCGTGGGGAACGGCCTGGGCGACGGGTAGGAGCTCGCCGAGCTGCTCACCCGTGTTGTCGACTTTGAAGGTCCCCTCCAGGGTCTGGAGCGTGCCGTTGACCGCCGTGATGCCGGCGCGGATGCCCAGCGGGGACATCGACGTGGCGTGGGCGAAGGCCGCCTGCACCGCGAGGCCCGCGTTGTAGCCGGCGACGTCCAGGAAGTTCACGGTCGAGGGCTTGCCCGGCGCGAACTGCCGCACGAACGCGGTGAGCCCCAGCCCGATGTTCACGTGATTGATCACGAGGGTCGGCGGCACCGCGTAGGTGTAGGTGTAGTTCACCGATGACGCGCCCACGTCCTGGGCGAACAGCGAGGGCAGCTGGCCGAGGAACGGCGTGAGCACGAACTTGAAGTGCGTGCCGGTGGCCTTGAGCTCGTTGAGGAACGCGATGTCGTTGTTGGGGTAGCCGAGCTCGAGGACCGCGTCGGGGTTCGTGGCCTTGATCGACTGGACCAGCGTGCTGTAGTCGCTCTGGGTGGTCGGCACGCCCTGGAAGTAGACCGGCGTGATGCCCGCCGCCTTCAAGAACCCCTGGATGGCGGTGGCCTGCGCCTGGTCGAAGTCGTTCTGGCAGTAGAGGATGGCGACGCGCTTGGTCTTGAGCTGGATGAGCAGCTTGGCGACCGGCTTGGGCCACACGGCCGAGACGGGCAGCGAGGTGAGCACCACGTAGGGGTTGGCCCCGCTGGTGAAGAAGGACGTGCCCGAGCCGGTCACATCGAAGAGCAGCTGCTTCTGGTCCTTGGCGATCGTGATCGCCGGTGCGGTCAGCACCGAGCCGAAGTCGGCGACCAGGACGTTGACGTGGCTCTGGGAGATGAGCTGGTCGTAGAGCGAGGTCGCGGTCGCGGGGTCGCTCTGGTCGTTGTACGCGACGATCTTGACCTTCTCCTTGCGCTTCAGCGGCGCGACGTACATGCCGCCGTGCGAGTCCACCTGCTTGGCCCAGAACTGCAGGCCGGCGTACTCGGGCAGCGACGACGTCGCGAAGGAGCCGGTGCTGGCGTAGAGCGTGCCGACGGTGATGGTGCCCGCCTTCGCGTGGGCGCTCGCGGCGTCGGCGGTGCCCGCGCTCAGGGTTGCGAGGCCGCTGAGCGCGAGGACGAGGGCGGCCAGACCTACGGTGATCCGATACGGACGATGACTCATGATGATCCCCCTGATGGTTGCCATTGGTGCATCACTGCAACGTGACTGTCACGGTAGGGACGACGTCCCCCATTGTCCGGTCGCCCACTAGGGTCCTTAGTCACTATTTACCCATTGACGCGAGATCTCTTGTGGGACATATCTCGATCGAGGGGCGGGACAACTCGACGACCGCGCGGGCGACGGGCGGATGGGTCTGGGTCCCCGGTCGGGGCCGACCGCCTAGCCCAGTGCCAGCACGCTGCGCACGGTCACGTAGCAGGCCACCAGGATCACCAGGACGATGAAGCCCTGGTTGAGACGGCGGGCGGGCACGCGTCCGGCGATGAGGTTTCCCACCATGGCCGCGGCCATGGCCGCCACCGCGAAGGGCACCAGGACCGAGGCGCCGACGCCGTGGACCCCGTGGCGCTCGGCGATGGCGAAGGCGCTGCTGATGGCGATGATGAGCAGGGAGGTGCCGACGGCCTCGGCGAGGCCGAGGCCGAGGATCAGCACGAGGCTCGGGACCACGATGAAGCCACCGCCCACCCCTAGGAAGCCGGTGAGGAACCCCACGCCCACGCCGACGGCGGCGACGAGCGCGGGCTTGCCCGCGCGCGTGGACGCGACCACCTCCTCGACCTCCACCAGCTCGTCCACCACGTGGTCCTCGAGCGTCACGAGCTCGTCGAGGGGGCCGCGCGCGGTCGAGGCAACCGGAGCCAGCGCCGGGCGCGCGACCGGCTGGGGCGTCGCGCGCCGATCGCGGCGGATCATCATCGCGGCGACGACGAACATGAGCCCGGCGAAGAGCAGCAGGAGCAGCTCGGGGTTGATACGGCGGTTGAGCGCGGTACCGGCCAGCGAGCCGACGATGCTCACGACACCGACCGTCAGCCCAACGGACCAGCGCACGCGCCCGGCTCGGGCGTGGGCGATCATGCCGAAGAGGGCGCTCAGGCCCACGATGAGCAGTGACGCGCCGGTGGCGTGCTTGGCGCTCACGCCGAGCGCGTACACCAGGGCCGGCACGGTCAGGATCGAGCCGCCGCCGCCGAGCGCCCCGAGCGAGAGGCCGATGGCCACGCCGAGCGCCGCGGACAGGATCATCTCGGGGCTCATCGCGGCCGCCGGGGGGTCGCGCGGGTTGCGCGCACCGATCGGGCCTGGGTCATGGGCACCTCCACCTCACTCGCCTCGTGCTCTCACTCAGCATATTCTAATGTAGGTACATTACCACCAAACGGGTGGCTCCGCCTAGAGTGGCGTTCGAGGAGGGCGATGAGCGACGCACCACGCCGCGAAGAGTTGGACCGCACCAGCGCGCTGCCCCTGTGGGCGCAGCTGCGCGACCGGCTGTCGGCGCGCCTGGACGCCGGGGAGTTCGCCGACGAGTTTCCCGCCGAGATGGACCTGGCGGCGCAGTACGCGGTGAGCCGCAATACCGTGCGCGAGGCGATGCGCCGGCTGCGCGCCGACGGCGTAGTGGTGGCCGAACGCGGGCGCCGTCCCCGCCTGGCGACCCCGTCGGAGATCGAGCAGCCCCTCGGCGCGATCTACAGCCTCTTTGCGTCGGTGGAGGCCGCGGGCCTCGAGCAACACAGCGTGGTGCGCGCGGCCGATCTGCGTGTCGACGCGCAGGTCGCCCGGCGCCTGGGCCGCGACCCCGCGGCGCCGCTCTTCTACGTGGAGCGGGTGCGCCTCGCGGGGGGCCAGCCCCTCGCCCTGGACCGGGTGTGGATGCCGGGCGACGTGGGCGCTGCCCTGGTCGGCGTCGACTTCACCCACACCGCGCTCTACGTGGAGCTCTACCGGCTCACCGGGCTGCGCCTGACCGCGGGACGCGAGTGGGTGCGCGCGGTCGTCCCCTCACCGGAGGACCGTGCGCTGCTCGAGCTGGGATCCGAGCAGGCCGCCCTGGCCATCGATCGGCTCGCCAGCGTGCACGAGGACCGCGTCGAGTGGCGTCGCACGCTGATCCGTGGTGACCGTTTCAGCCTCGTGGCCGAGTTCTCCGCCCGCACCGGCTACCAGTTCGACGCCGCCGCGATGTCGTTGCTCGAGCCCGTCGCGCCGTCCGCCGAGGGCGACGCCCGCGACGCGTCGAGCGGCGTCGGGTGAGCCCGGGCGCGTCAGTGGAGCGCGGGGCCCGTCGACGAGTGGGTCGCGACGCCCGAGCGCAGCGTCAGGCCCGTGAGCACGGCCCCGACGACGAAGATGGCCGCGGTGTCGCGAAAGACGGCGGTGTAGCTGTGCACCGCGGCGAGCGCCAGGACGTGGCGTGACGCCACCCGACCGACGAGGAAGCTGGTGGCCGCACTGGCGGCCAGGGTGTTGAGCAGGGCGGTGCCCACCGAGCCGCCGATCTGCTGGGAGGTGTTGACGAGCGCCGAGGCCACGCCGGCGTCGTGGTCGGCGACCCCGAGGGTGGCGACGTTGACCGCGGGGGCGAAGATGAGCCCGACCCCCAGCCCGACGACCACCAGTGGTCCGAGGACGTGACCGACGTAGGAGCTGTTCAGGCCGAGGCGGGTCATCCACACCAACCCCGCGGCGGCGACCAGCATGCCGACGGGCACCAGGGGACGCGGGCCGAGTCGCGGCATCAGCACCACGTTGGAGAGCTGCGCGGTGATCGACAACGCCACGATCATCGGGAGGAAGGCCACGCCGGTCAGTACCGCGCTGTAGCCCAACGTGGTCTGCAGGTAGTAGGTGAGGAAGAGGAA
>JBMFWX010000065.1:0-1143 GCA_049964855.1 Acidimicrobiales bacterium | reverse complement strand
CCCTGCACCGTGCGCGCGACCACCAGCATCGTGAAGTCAACTGACGCCGCGCCCACGGCCGAGGCGCCCGCGAAGCCGACGAGTCCGATGATCAGCGCGTTGCGACGACCGAGGTAGTCCGAGATCCGCCCACCGAGCAGCAGCAGGCTGCCGAAGGCCAACGAGTACGCGGTGACGATCCACTGACGGTCCGAGTTGGAAAAATGGAGGGCGCGCTGGGCGGTCGGCAGGGCGATGTTCACGATCGTGCCGTCCAGGATCACCATTAACTGGGCGACCGACAGGACTACCAGGATCCACCAGCGTCGCTGGTGCGCTCGTTCCCGCCCACTGACGGGAGGGTTCATCGTGTTCGCGAGGGGCGTGGAGTCAGCGTTGAGAGCCGGCACGGGTGTTCTCCTTGGCGGGGCGGGCGGACAGTGATTGCGCTGGTCACCAGCCTAGCAGGATACGGAGGTTGTATCTCCACTTACGGCGTACGGCTGGTATGATGGATGCAGTGACAGCCGTGAGCAGCACCCGCGTGACCCGCCCGTTGCGCGCTGACGCCGCGCGCAACCGTGAGAAGATCCTGCGCGCCGCGGCCACGGTCTTCGCGCAGCGCGGTCTCGACGCGACGCTCGACGACGTCGCGGCGGCGGCCGACGTCGGTGTGGCCACCGTGTACCGGCGCTTTCCCGACAAGGAGGCTCTGGTCACGGCGCTCTTCGAGAGCGCCATCGACGAGATCGCCGCGCTGGCGGTCACCGCGCGCGGCGTCGAGAACTCATGGGACGGTCTCGTGTGGTTTCTGGAGGAGGTCCTCCAGCGCCAGTGCAGTGATCGCGGTCTGCGTGACGTCGTGGTCGGCACGCCCTACGACCGTGACTGGGTGACGGCAGCCAAGCAGCGTCTCGGCGTTGCCGTCGGTGCGTTGCTCGAGCGTGCCCAGCGCGACGGCTACCTGCGTCGCGACGTGGTCGTGGCCGATGTCGCGGTCCTCGAGATGATGATCAGCTCGTTGGGCAGCGCGGCGGCGCAGGTCGCACCCGACCTCTGGCGTCGCTATCTGGCGCTCATCCTCGACGGACTCGCGGCTACCGACTCGCAATCGTTGCCCGCGGTACCGGCTGACGAGGTGGTGTTCGCCGCGCTACGCACGCC
>JBMFWX010000064.1:0-8879 GCA_049964855.1 Acidimicrobiales bacterium | reverse complement strand
ACCACTACGCCCGAGTCATCCGGGCCCTTCCCGCGACCGACGGTGAGAAATTGGGCGATCAGGGCGACATCCGTGACCCGCGTGACGAGTCGTGGCTTCGACACAGAGCCACTCGCCAATAGCCGAAAGATGTAGTGACGTTCTACGGCCCGAGGTGTAAGGCTCCAAAGGGGGCGAGACATACGAACTTGGGGGGTCGACGATAATGAGACGGCGATGCTTGACGGGTCTTCTGGTCGTTACACTGGCCACCCCATTGGTCGGCGCAACGACGGACGCAGGGGCCATCGTGAGGGCACCTCCCCAGCCATCACGCACTTCGTGCGTCCATCTCAACGGCTCGCTCGGAACCACCAGGGCCCGAACGAACGGTCAGACCCTCACTCCCATCTTCCTACGCAACGAAGGCTCACGCAGTTGCTCCTTGACGGGCGTGCCACGCCTCGTGTACAACGACGACACGGGCATCGGCGTCGCGGTCCGCCTGGGGCTGAGTGCGGCACGAGTGAACACCGTTCACCGGGGCGGCACCGTGGTGCTCTCCGCCCACGGTGGCACCGCCAACGTGCTGCTGTGGATTCTGCCCACTCACTACTGGCCAGCCACGAGTTGCCAGCCCACTCGAATCCTCTCCGCGCACGTCGAGTTCGGCCCAAAGAACGTCGGCGTCCTCGTTCGAGTCTCGTTCGACGCGTGTTCGAAGTTCGACAGCACCTCCGTCACGGGGGTCGCCGCAAAGACCACGAGCCTGTAGCGAGCTGAGCGCCAAGTGCGCGTTCCGACGCGAGATACGCCCCTGCGCAGTTACGCGTCACGTACGCTCGCCCCGTCCCTCACCACCGTCGCGGCGCACGACGTGAGGGCCGCTCACCCGCGGGGAGGCACCCGCCTTGCGCTTGAATGGGCTCGATGATGACTCGTCGCCCGCCGCGCCTCCTCGCCTCTCTCCTCGTGGTGCTGAGCACCTTCTGGTGGGCAACCGGTACGGCGCAAGCAAGCAGTTCACACGCGTCTCACTCGCACTCTGAGCTCTCGCGGGACCCGTCGTCCGGCCAAGGGGTTACCAGTACGTCGCTCGGGATCGGAACCGTGATCGACGCGATGGACATGGTGTCACCGCAAGTCGGCTTCGCCCTCGTCTCCAACGATCCCTTCCACCCGACGTCGGCCGTCTGGATCGCCGAGACCGTCGACGGCGCGCGCACGTGGCGTTTCCGCGGCACCCTACCCTCGCGGGCCGACACCGTCGGTGGCGTCGAGTACATACCGAACGTGCACTTCGTGAGCCCCCGAGTGGGTTACGTCCTGTCCGCCTACGACGTGGTCATGACCACCGACGCCGGCGCGACGTGGAGCGTCGTGCATGCCGCTGGTACACCGACCGGATGGGCCCTCGGGCGCGGGACCCTCGCGCTCGTCACACGCGCCTGCGGGCCCTTCGCCCGATCGACGACGTGCCCCGCGAGCGCCTCGACCTGGTCCTGGGGTGCCCACAGCCCCACGTGGACCGGTACGGTGCCACTCCTTGCGAGCCTGGACGCTCAAACAGTGGAGCCTCTTGCGCTAACCCCTTCCGGTGATCTCATCGCCTGGGAGGGCGTCACTGGCGGGGGCGGCGCTCCTGGCTTGGGCGCCCTACTGGAGACATCGGCGGGCTCGAGCCCGTGGCGTCGGATCCCCGATCCCTGCGGCATCGAGACGGGAAGCCAGCAGATCGTGCAACTCGACCCGTCGAGTTGGCTGCTCTCGTGCTTCCTCGGAGAGGGGATGATGCAGGGCAAGAGCTCGATCTGGCGCACCAGCGACGCCGGCGCGCACTGGAGCCTGGTCAACCGCCAAACCGACACGTCGAGCACGCGAGCCAACGTGGGCACGGGTGGAGGCGGTATTCCCCTCTCCGTGAGCCTTGACGGATCGATCCTCTACGGCACCGGGGGTGGCGCGGTGGGTGGTGTCACGCTGAGCCGCGACGGCGGCGTCCGCTGGACCAGCGCCCTACTGGACGGCTTGGGCGGCGCTCCCGTCTCGATCTCACCGATCGGTCCGCGCGGCGCGATCGTCTCCATCGACGACGGGCTCACGTATCGCACCACCAACGGGCGGACCTGGTCGGTGCTGCCGCCCCTGCCCGCCGGCCGCTACCACGGACTGGCGATGTGCGCGCCGCCGTCCACCTCCGCGGCCCTGAGTCCCGTCCACCTCCGAGGCATCCCCGGCTACTACCCGCTCGTCTTCACCGATCAGTCGCCGAACCCGTGCTACCTCACGGGCACCCCGATCGTCCACGGCGTAGGGAGAGGCCGCGCGGTGGGACTGCCCGCCACCCGCAACGTCACCTTCACCACCCACACGGTGATCCTGAAGGCGAGAGGGTCCGTGGCCAGCGTCGGCGTAGCGATCGACCTCACGGGCGCAGCTGGCCTCGGATACCCGGCGTCGTGTGCACCCCGCCAGATCGACGCCATCAACGTGGAGTTCGCACCCACCGCAGCCTTCCGCGTGAAACTGCCACACGGGGGACTCGTCTGCACCCGCGTACTGGACATGAGCGTTGGCTCCGTCGTCAAGGGATCTTCAGCCTCAGGATCATGATCACGATGAGAACACCTCACGAATTGGCGTCCGTCCCAACCGATACTGTGTGGTCGACACGTGCGACTTCGTGTGGAACTCGTCTATGCCCACCGTGGCCTGCCCAGTGGCGAAACGGTTGGTGACCACTTCGCCAACCACCCGCCGTGGGGTCGTGACCAAAGTCGGACCACGGAGATGACGAGAGTCGTGGCGCGACCGGTTGGCGGCCAGATCCCGGTTCTGGCAGCGGCGAATGGCGTGTCCGCAGAGTGAGTGGCGGTAGCGCTCGCGTGGTAGAGAACGGCGCGCGGGAGACCCACGGGAGGCGGTCTGTCGCGAGGCTTGCCCGCGATCTCGAACAGCCGACTGCGATATCAACTGACGGCGAAGGCCTCGAGTGAATCCAGCAACCCCCGGTCGGCCTCTTGGAGAGCGGCCAAGTACCGTCGCCGCGTCCCTTCAACATCATTCGCGCCACCGACAGCGCCCCACGTGAACGGAGGTTGCCGTAACGCCTGCATGAGATAATCGGCTGCCTGGCGGCCGTGTCTTCCGTTGCCGTTGGGGAACGGATGAATCCGCACAAGGCGGTGGTGGAACCGGACCGCGACAGCTAGTGGTCCCTCATGCTCGGCCCAGGTCTTGGCGTCAGCCACGAGGTCACGAACGGAGACTGCAATCTGAGCGGGATCAATACCGATCGACATCTCGAGTCTCCGGTACGTACCAGCCCACTCCCAGACGTCGCCGAACATCGACCGGTGAAGTCCTCGTAAGTACCTGTCATCCAGCAACTCCTCCAACGCCGGCTGACGATTTCGCTGACGACACCTCAAGATGTTCGCCTGTTCGGCCTCATTCAGCTCACCTCGGGTTGTGATGTAACTGAGCTTCAACCCCCGGCGGTCGTCGTCGCCAAGTGGCGTGTGACCATCACCGAGTGGTAGGAGCCGTTCATCTGAGTCAGTCATCGACGAGTGCGGGTTGCGGGCTCGGCCCAAAGGTTGCGATCGTCGATGAATCGCTCAGTCAGTTCCTCCACCTGAGCCCTGATCACGTCGGGCTCGGGAGCCTGATCTTCAAGAGCCATCGTGTGGGTCACGACGTCGACTTCAGCCTCGGCCCGCCGGCGAGCCTGGCGACGGACCATGTCCTCCAGAGGCTCGTGTGGCACGAAGACGTAGCGGACTTGGCAGTTGAGAGCCCGGGCGGCGCGATCCAGCGTCTCGAGGCGTAGGGAACCGAGCTCCTCGGCCCGCTCAATCTGACTGACCCGGGACTGAGTAAGCCCCATTCGGCGGCCGAGTTCGCGAGTGCTCATGCCCAGCGCCTCCCTGATGGCCCGAATCCAACCTCGGGGCGGCGTTTGACCCAGATCGAGGCCCACCAGTCGCTGGTCTAGACGCCTCCTCGCAGTACGACGAGTATTTATCATCGAAGCCCCTTAGTAGGAAATGCCATCAACTAATTTCACATTCTAGTACATATTACTACCTTAAAGCCCACTTAGTAAGTAGTAGTTCCTACTAACTGATCGCTACCTGACACCATAGCCCGTATTGCGCTGAGTGTGTCGCCCCATATCACGCAGATGGCCTTTCCATCTGAATGCAGCGGCTGGAGCATCATCCCTGTTCAGTGGTCATGTCCCGAGTTCGGCGGAAGTTCATGGCGGCGTGCCTCTTGAACAGGGAAAACGCGGGATATGCGGTGTTCGACTGCACCAAGATGGAAAAACCTTTCACGCAGACCCCGTGGGCAGCTCCACTCAGGACTCCAACGCCACGCCATCTTTTCACTTCCACCCCTCTCGTCAACTGCCCACCACGGGGTCGTGACGAAAGTCGGACCGCGACGGTGACGAAAGTCGCGGCGCGAAGGATTGGTGGCCGATTCAGGCTCCGACGGCGACCGGCGGGCACCTCGCGGCGTGATCAGTGTTTCGTCGTCTCGCCCCGCAGGTCGCGCCAGACGCGTCACAGAGCCCGGAACGTGCACGGTCTCCCGCGAGGCTCGCAATAGCGATGAGGTGGGGCAAGCTGCCCGGCGGGCTGGGACCACCCGGCACCGCGGGCCAGACATTGCCCCGGGAGTCGATCTCCTCGAAGCCGAGGTCCTCGAGGAAGGGCTCGTGCAGTGGGTCGGAGTTCTCACCCGTGCGCTTCGCCCACTCGCGCACCAGGCGCAGGTTGGCGGCCATCACCTCGACGGTCAGCATCAGGGACGTTTTGATCAGACCCATCACCCGGCAGAGGCCGCGCCGGATGTTCTGGGTCGAGGGAACTACGCAGATTGGCGGCGATGCTCTCGACGTCACCGGCGACCGAGGGGGGCCCGCCACGCGGGGCTGCCCCAGTAGTGGCGCGGGGCGCGTCGTTCATACGTGCCCGTACGCGTTGGTGACGATGGTTTCAAGCAGGTTCATCAGGCGCTTGTACACACTGATTGCGCACGGGTGCTCTCCCTAGGGAGGGCACTTTCCAACCCACAACGGAGAGCCCATGCGTGTCACCTGAGCGGCCGAGCTTGACCGCGGATGTGCGAGCGCGTTTGGGTCATCGCGAAACGAGTACGAATCAACCGATCACTGCGCTATCTCCCCCGGCCCAATCCCCTCGTCCTACGAGGCGAGCCGCCTCCCAGCGACGGGACAGCCAACGGACTGCGACTCGTCCGAGCGAACAACGAGGCATCCGGCTACTGGGCCGTGATGATGACGATCCGCCTGGTCCATGCTAAAGCATTCAAACAAGTACTTGAATAGGAGTCAGATGAAGCCTCGCGAGTTCAAGGATGGGGTATTTGAGCAGTTGGCTCGCATCGGCGCGGCCTTCAGCAGCCCAAAACGGATAGAGATCGTTGACCTACTGGCGCAGGGGCCGCGCACCGTCGAGTCCATCGCTACGGCGACCGCCATGACCGTAGCGAACACCTCGAGGCACCTGAGCATCCTTCGCACCAGTGGTCTCGTCAGCTCGCGTCGAGACGGCCTCCACGTCGTGTACCGTCTCGCCGAAACTTCGGTGGCCACGGGCTACCAGGCCCTGCGAGCACTGGCCGAGTCTCGATTGGCCGAGGTTCGCCAACTCGCCGACGCATTCTTCGGAGAAGTTGACGGCGTCGAGCCGATTGGAATCGACGAACTTCTACGACGGGCCGAGTCGGATAACGTCACGGTGATCGACGTCCGACCCCGCCTCGAATACGAGGCGGGGCATCTCCCCGGCGCGATCAGCATTCCGCTGGACGAGCTCCCTCGTCGTCTGGGCGAACTAGCGGCCAATCGCACGGTCGTGGCCTACTGTCGAGGACCCTACTGCGTCATGTCCGCCCAGGCCGTCGCCGAGATTCGCAAGGCGGGTCGCGACGCGTTGCGACTGATCGGGGGGCCGCTCGAGTGGAGTGCGAGTGGACTACCGATCGCTTCCAGCCTCGAACGACCCGACCCGGCTCTCACCATCGCAGCCAACTGACCTGCTGTTCGACCAACAGACCAACTAGCCACGCGAAGGGAACCAACCCGTGAAGTACCTGATGATCATCAACGACCCGCCCTACGGTACCGAGCGGATGTACAACGGTCTGCGACTGGCAACCACGCTCTTGGACCAGCAGCCGGAACTCGTCCTGTCGATCTTCCTGATGGGCGACGCGGCCAACGGCGCCAAGTCCGGCCAGCAGACCCCCGACGGTTACTACAACGTCGAGCGGATGTTGAAGAACGTGATCCGAAAAGGTGCCGGGGTTCTCGTCTGCGGTACGTGCATGGACGCTCGGGGACTCACCGAGGTTGAGTTCCTCGAGGGCGCTGGGCGCAGCACGATGGCCGAGCTGAGTGCACTCACCGTCGACGCCGACAAGGTGCTCGTGTTCTGATGACGAGCCGGTCCCTCGAAACCCCCCGGACCATCGTGGTGCTGGGCGGCGGGGTGGGCGGCGTCGCCACGGTGAATCGGCTTCGGCGTCGACTCGACCGTCGCCACCGAGTCGTCCTGGTGGACCGTGAACCCGATTTCAGCTTCGCCGCGTCCTACCTGTGGGTGATGGCGGGCACGCGTTCCGCACGCCAGGTCACCCGGCCGCTCAGGGGTCTCGAACGCCACGGCGTCGAGGTCGTTCTCGGCGCCGTCGACGCCATCGATCCCGTGGCTCGCACCGTCTCGGTCGCGGGCCACCAAATTGAGGCCGATCACCTCGTGGTATCACTCGGTGCGGACTACGCGACCGATGCCGTCGAGGGCCTTGTCCAGTACGGCGAGACCTTCGCCACGTTAGGGGGCGCTCAGTCCCTGGCGTCTCGACTTCGCTCGATCTCGCGTGGACGGATCTTGGTGATCACCGCCGCACCGCTGTACCGGTGTCCCGCGGCACCCTACGAGTCGGCTCTGCTCATCGATGCCGCCCTGCGCCGGGCGGGCGTACGCACCAACGTCACGCTCGCCCTGCACTCCGCGGAGGCCGCACCAATGGGCGTGGCCGGCCCCAACGTCTCCGAGGCGGTCACGTCACTGCTGGCGCAACGCAGCATTGACTACCGCGCGGCGCATCAGGTCACGACGGTCGAGCCTGGTCGAGCGCAGTTCGCTGACGGTGAGACTGAACCCTTCGACCTGCTGGTGTACATGCCCGCAATCCGACCGCCCCACGTGGTGGCGACGTCGCCGCTCGCCGCGGAGTCGGGCTGGATCGAGGTCGATCAGGGGACGCTCGCCACCCGCTTCCCCGACGTCTACGCCATCGGCGACAATGTACAGATCCCCCTCAGCATCGGTAAGCCACTACCTCGTGCGGGCGTCTTCGCCCACGCCGAGGCGTTGGTCGTCGCCGACAACATCATCGCGCGGGTGGACGGGCGCCAACCCGACGCGCGCTTCGACGGTCACGGTGGGTGCTTCATCGAAGCTGGCTTTTCCCGGGCTGGCTACGGCTCCGGGGACTTCTTCGCCGAGCCGTCGCCGCGAGTGACGGTTCGACCACCCTCGCGCCGACTGCACCTCAGCAAGGTGGCCTTCGAGCACAACGTGATGCGACGGTGGCTATGAGCGACTCACAGGAACTGTCGTCCATCTACCTGGACCACAACGCCACGACGCCCGTCGCCCCAGAGGTTCTCGGGGCGATGCTGCCGTATCTCACGACGTCCTTCGCCAACCCGTCGAGTGATCACGCCCTCGGTCACGAGTCGAGACGTGCCGTAGAGGCCGCTCGCGTTCAGGTCGCCGCACTGATTGGCGCGTCGCCGGACGAGATCGTCTTCACATCAGGCGGGACCGAGTCGAACCACCTGGCAATTCGAGGGGCGTCAGCCGCGGCGCCGCCCCGTCGTCACCGGGTGGTCACGACGAGCGTCGAGCACCCCGCAACGACCGGTGCGTGCTCGCTGCTCGAGGCGAAGGGCTGGCGTATCACTCGGTTGCCCGTGACGCGGCACGGCGTCGTCGACGCCGCCTCCGCCACTGACGCGATCGGGGATGACGTGGCGCTGGTGACGGTGATGCTGGCCCAGAACGAGACCGGAGCCATCATGCCCGTTGGCGAGATCGCTGCGGCGGCGCGACTGCACGGTGCACTCACACACTCCGACGCCGCGCAAGCAGTCGGGAAGATCGACGTCAGCGTCGATCGCCTCGGCGTCGACCTGCTGTCAATCGCCGGTCACAAGTTCTACGCGCCCAAAGGGGTGGGCGCACTGTACGTTCGCTCCGGCACCCCCGTAGAGCCACTCGCCCTCGGTGGCGGCCAAGAGCGGGGGCTGCGTCCGGGAACGGAGAACGTCGCCGGAATCGTGGGCCTGGGTGCCGCCGCCGTGCTGGCGAGGTCACGCATCACAGCCGACCAGGAGGCGATTGGTGCGCTACGAGAGATGTTGTGGTCGGGTCTCGTCCAGAGGATCCCCGGACTCGTGCGCCACTCATCGGCTCCCACGACCCTGCCGAACACGCTGTCGCTCTCCTTTCCGGACGTACGCGGTGGCGAGGTTCTCGCTCGGGCCGACGGCGTGCTGGCTTCGACGGGGTCGGCGTGCCACGCGGGCAACGACACACCCGCCGAGACGCTCGTGGCGATGGGGGTGGAACCGCAGGTCGCCCGCGGAGCAGTTCGGCTGTCACTGGGTCACGCGACTACTCGCGCTCAGATCGAGGCGGCGATCGAGATTCTCGCGGCCGCCTACGACTCCGTACGTCGGGAGCGACGGTAACTGTTCCATCTCCCTGACATCGGCGCCCGGCACGGTCGCGAGCGGGTCACGTCGCGAGAGTTCCGACCGCGCTACCTCTGAGGGCGAATCACCTTGTGAGCAGCAG
>JBMFWX010000063.1:7263-9388 GCA_049964855.1 Acidimicrobiales bacterium | reverse complement strand
CGCGCAACTGGCGGCGCCGCTCGGTATCCCACTTGAACGGTGGTCCGTCGTAGCCGAGGTCGAAAGCGAAGCCCGCCATCTCGACCGCGGTGTACGTGAGCTCGAGAACTCGTGGTCGCATCCAGTCCGCCACCGACTCTACCGATGACCATGGTGCCCGAGATTCAAGAACGGAAGGTGCGAGTACCGGAAGCTGCTTGGCGATGAAGAAGTTGATGTGGCTGCCGCCGACCTTGACACGAGTGCAGAAGTCAACAACGAAAGTGCTGAGGACGGCGGGCAGCAGCGCAGTGAGTCGCCCACTCGCTTCCGAAAAGATCAGCGGCTCGTTGTTGCCCACTGCGACCACAGGTAGTACGCAGGCGATCATCGTGCGCTCATTGGTTGAGTTCGTGATGTCCCTGAAGCCGAGCAACCAGTTCGACGGTCCAGGCAAGCGATCTCGCACTTCCGACTCCGCCACCCAGTATCGAGGTTGAACGACGTACTCCGGATTAGCTAACTGAGCATCGGAGATATCCGGCAGTTGGGTGTCGGCGCTCCCATCTCGCTGCATTGCGTAGTCGCCCCAGCGGTGGTTGAAGTGGTGCGTCATCTTGGCCTCGTACAGCGGCAGCCAGGCCTCGGTGCCCCTGCGCCACACGTTGCCGTCCAACTGAGCCCCCAGCGTCTCGAGCTCGTTCGCCGTACGGAAGAGGCCCGAGTCGTTGGTCATGTCGAACATCCGGCTGAAGCGGATGCCCCAGGGATTACCGCCCGGGTCGTCCTCACGCACCAGCACCGGCACGCGCCGGTAGATCGTGGTGGTGAGCTCGGCGTCGCGACGCGAGCGAAAGACTGGGGCGGTCTTGGTGTTGGGATTGAGCAAGACCAGGTCCTCGGGTGCGAGTGTGAAACGCCGATCGGGATCGGCGAGGTCACGCGGGTCGCGCGCGAAAAAGACGAACTCGACCTCCCCCGCCCCGCCGGTCGAGCCGGTCAGGGTGAGCAGACAGAACTTGAACCCCCGATGAACACCAGGAAACAGTGGCGCGCCGTTCTCGAAGTCAAAGAGGCTCACCAGACGGTGCTCGCTCACGCAGTCACCGAAGAACTCCTTGGTGGTGTCGTCGGTCGCGATGCCCGTGGGCACGATAACGCCGAGTCGACCGTCAGGAGCCAGGGCGTCGCGCATTGCCTCCGCGAACACGGCGTACGTGTTGATGTCGCCTCGTCCGCAGAGCGGGAAGCGGCCCGACGCACGAAGGAACAAGCTCTCGGCCTCCGCGTCGCGCAGTGCTCCTTGGTACGCCGCCCACAGGGCCGGGTCCTCCTCCTCGAGTCGGGCGATCATCGCCTTGCGCCGGGCGCCGGCCGCTTGGGCAATTTCGGGGTATCGCGCTGCAAAGAACTCCTTCTCCGAGAGCTTCACCTTCTCCCAGGGCGGGTTGCCGACCACCAGTGAAAAGCCGCCACGCTCGAAGACCTCGGGAAAGGCGAGATGCCAGTGGAGTAGATCATGGTGCTCGCGAGCTTCGAGGATCACCGGCAGCGCCTCGGGTGCCGCGACTCCTTCTCCCATACTTGTGACGGTCTCCGTGGTGATCCTGGGAACGCCGGCTCGTTTTGGGGCGAAGAAGGCCGCGCACCACGCATCGGCGCTGAGGCGAGCTCGAGTCGCGTCTGCGGACTCGATCAACGCTTCGTAGGACTGCCGTTTTGCCTCGACCTCATCGAGCGTGTCGTCCGCCATCGCCTCGACCACGTGGGACCGACGCGCGAGATCAGCGACGAGCTCCTCGACGGGAGAGCCGAGGGCGAACAGCCCGAAACCACCCCTCGAGGAGGAGAACACCGCCGAATTGGACTTGCGCCACGCGCTGGCGACCGATTTGTCGTCGCCGGACAGCGCCTTGAATGCCTCGTCGGGGATGGGTCGAGCGAGCATCGTTGGCGTTACCCCGAGCAGGGCGTTGCCGCGCACGAGATGATGATCGAGAAAGGAGAGTGGTCGACCGGGCTCGATCGCCTCGAGCCACAGGCTGATCTTCGCGAGCTCGAGGGCCATCGGGTTGACGTCGATTCCGTACAGGCACCTCCCCACGACGTCACGCAGCGCGTGGCGCACGGCTTCCGGAGCGGGTTC
>JBMFWX010000063.1:0-7163 GCA_049964855.1 Acidimicrobiales bacterium | reverse complement strand
GGGTGCAGCTCGAGCAGTCCCTCGTAGATGCCGCCCAGCTCGTCCGAGCCCAGGTTGCGATAGTCGATCGGTCGGAGCAGCCGGACTGTGGGGTCCACGCGCACAGTGATCGCCCGGACCGCGGCCAGGAGGTCGGTATTAGCGAGGTCGCTCCCGTCGAGGTCGGGCGTGGCATCACTCGACCAGAGGAAGGAGCCCAGGGCCGGCAGGCCGAGTGCGGGAATACCCAACGGCGAGTCAAGACCGCGGAACACGACCCGCAGCGACCTCCACAAGTCCGGGTGGGGCCCACGCCCCAGGCGCCCCGCGGCGAGTCCGCGCAGGCGCGCCACGCTGTAGTAGTCGCCGTAGCGGCGCCGGGCGAGCTCGGAGGCGTCGGGGTGGAGCAGGACTCCGCGGTCTTCGGCGACGAGCAGGAAGATGAGCCGGTAGATCAGACGCAGCAGCTGGCGGTAGTAGTCGAGAGGGGAGAGTTCGCCCGCGCGCAGGCGACGACGCAACTCGTGGTTATCGGGGTAGGCGAGAAAGCCCCGCCCGAGGACCACGATCGCCTCTTCCACCTGAGCGCGCAGGGCGTCGAGGGCACGTAAGCCCGTCGAGGCGGCCTCCTCACGCCAGTGTTCGAGCCACGACGCGGCCGGGTTCTCGGGATCGAGGCGGCTCTCGTGAGCGACGAGCCAGAGCACCACGAACTCGTCGTAGATCTCGTTAGCGAAGATGGTCTCGAGGTCGAACTCGAGGAAGGCCTGGCGAGTGAGACTCACGTTGTCGCGCAGGATGCGCAGCTGTCTGCCGTTGGAGACCATCGCCCAGAGGTAGTCGTCGGAGCGATTGAGCAGCTCCTGGACCATGCTGTGCGGACTGGCGCTCGCCGCTCCCCGCACGCCGGCCTGGCGCCGCTCCAGTGAGGTGCCCGCTCCCACGAGGTGGATCGGTACCCGGCCCCGCCAGTGCGAGACCGGGTAGCTCTTGCCCTCGATCTCGAGGGCCCGTGCGGTCGTCAGGCGACCGTAGCCGAGTTCGGCCAACAGCGGCGAGAGCCACCGCTCGCGGGTGGCCCCAGCTGTCGGGTTACCGTCGGTGAGGCTCTCCAGGTCCTCAGCGAAGCGCCGCCAGAGGGGCACCAGGCGGCTCCACGAGCGCGCAATCAGTTCGCTGAGCCGCTCGCCCGGGGCGAGGTGGTAGTCCGCGGCGGTGAGCCCAGCCAAGGACGCGTCGGATCCACGCACCCGCGCGAGCAGGTCGGCCGGCAGCAGTCCGCCCTCGGTGCGTATCGCGACGAAGCCGCTCAGGTCACTCACGCTGTCCGCCCCCCGGTAGCAAGACGTAGACCCCGATCACGTCGACGGGCCGTTGGGCCTCGACGACGAGACCGCGCAGGCGGCCACCCGAACTCTGGCGGACCCGGCGGTGATCGGCGAGGAGCGTCTCAGCCCGACGGCGCGCGTCCTCCTCGAGCTCCGGCAGCCAACCCTCGGGCCTTCCGATCACCTCGCCCAGCACGTCGCGCGCCTGCTCGATCGACACGTTGCCCGAGGGTCGAGCGTTCAGCAGCACGTCAGTGTGTCTGGAGTCGAGCCATTCGGGATGGTCTGGCTCGCCGGTAAAGGCGAGCAGCGCGGCGTCCTCGGCGAGGAGCTGACGACGCGTCGCCGCCTCGCCCTCAAACAAGTGGAAGCGATACCGCGCGAGCAGGAGCACTGTACGGGTGGACACGGCATCCGTGCGCACCACCCCGGCTCGGCGGGCGACGCCGTCGGCGCGCGCATCCAAGGCCGTGTCGAGCACGTAGCGCGCGAGGCCCGCGACAACGGGGTGCGTGCGACTGAGCAGAATCTCACCCGCACCCGCTGGGGGCTCGACGCGTGCGCGCAGCGTCGTTGCGCCCACCGCGTCACGCAGCGCCACGGGAGTCTCCGTGACGTCGATCAGCATCGAGCCCCGTTGTTCGACCACGTGGGCCCCGAGCGCGGTCGTCGCGTCGACGAGGAAGCGCCGCACGTCGGCTCCCGCCCCGATCGCCTGACGAACCTGCTCAAGCTCGGCCGCCACCTCGTCAACCTTGATGCCCTCGTGAGCGAAGAGGGTTCGACTGCGCTTCTCGCGCTCGGCCGCCCGTTCCCACTCGGCAATCTGGCGCGCCTCCTCGTCGAGTCCCTCGAAGGACAACTGGGTGGCTCGCAGGCTGCCCGTTCCGGAGAGGAGGCGCCGCGCGAAGGCCTCGATGAGCGCGTTGGGATCTCCCGGCACCGGCACCGCAACCCCGGTGTCCGTGCGGATGGTGACGTGACGCCTCTGGAGAACCTCGAGGACCAGCTGGTCGATGTAGTTGTCCGCGCCGTAGTAGGTGACGACACGCACCGTGGGACTCGGCTGATTGAGGCGACTGACGCGCCCCTCGCGCTGGGCCATCTTCGAGGGGTTCCAGAGCAGGTCGTAGTGCACGACCGCGTCGAAGAGCGACTGGAGGTTGATGCCCTCAGCCAGACAGTCGGTCGCGACCAGCAGGCGCTTCTCAGAGCCCGCGAGCTCGGCGACCGCGTCGGGTCGCTGCGGGCCGGGGATCTCGCCCGTGACCGCGCGCACCGCCACACCCTCGAGGCGCTGGCTGAGCTCTTTCGCGACGTAGTTCGCGGTCGGGATGTAGCGACAAAAGACGATGGGTCGGTATCCCGCGCTTACCAGGTCCCGACAGATGGTCACCAGCCCGGCGAGCTTGGTATCGGCGTCACCGAAGCAGACTCGGGCCAGCTCGGCGAGTTGGCGCAGACGCCGACGGGTCCGATCGTCACCATCTTCTACTAGTGTCCCGGCGGGAACCTCATCGCCGGTCCCCTCCTCGTCGTCGTCGATCGCGTAGTCGAAGAGGTCGGGGTGATCCGCCATCTCCTCGCTCGTACTCCTGCTCACACTCTGGGCGCGGTTCTCCAGCGTCGCGAGTGCGGCCGCCGGGCTGGAGCCGATTGAGCGCAGCAGGGCGAGCGCCGACCACCAGCGCAGGCGGTGGGCCCGTTCGTCTCCCCGCACCGTCTCGGTGGCGAAGGCGAAGGCCGCATCAAAGAGCTCGCGGTACTCGCCCGACAGCTGGTAGGTCGGTTCAGGAGAGGCGTAGAGGACCTCTGGGAACTGGGTCTTTTCGAGGTAGCTCTGCAGATCGCCGCGCGTGCGCTGCACCACGTGACGGGCGATCGCCTCGCGATGGCGTCGGTTGACCTCGCCCGAGAGATCCTCGGGCAGCGCCCCGAGCTGCGGCGAGAGCGTCGCGAGTAGTGCCCGCCAGGGCTCACCTTTACCGGCGTGCGGCGTGGCCGTGACGAGGACGAGGTGGCGACTCGGGTCGCTCGCGAGGCCTTGGAGCAACTGGTAGCGCTGGTGGCGCCCGGCCCGCGACCCGCCGTCGGGTGTGCACGTGTGGGCCTCGTCCACAATCACGAGCTCGGGCGCAGCGCGGAGAAACTCGTCGCGACGCCGGTCGGCCTTGATGAAGTCGGTCGAGACGATCGTCGTGTCGTAGTGCTCGAAGACGGACTCACCCACCCGGCACTGACGCTCCAGGCGCGGCGCCGTGGAGGCGAGCACGATGACCGGATCGAGGTGAAACTTCTCCACCATCTCCTCGCGCCACTGGGTCGCGAGGTGCGGCGGACAGAGCACCGCCACGCGGCGCACCTCGCCCTGGGCCAAGAGTTCAGCCGCGATCAGCAACGCCGAGGCGGTCTTGCCGGTTCCCACGTCGTCGGCGATAAGCAGGCGCGTCGTGTCTTGGCGCAGGGCCATGAGAAGCGGTACGAGCTGGTAGGGCCGGGGCTCGAAGTTGAGCCCTCCGGCGCAGCGAAACGGGCCCGCGCTCGAGCGAAAGCCGAGGCGCAGCGCGTCGCGCAGAAGAGCCGCCGAGCGGTCGTCGCCGAGGTCCTCCGATCCGGGGAGATCGAAGGTCGCCGACTCGACCTCTTCGAGCGAGGTGAGCAGTCCCGCAACCTCACTCTCGGCACCCCCGAGCGGGCGCAGCAGGAGTAGGTCGTCACTCGAGTCGGGTAGGACCACCCAGTCGCGCCCCCGCGCACGCACCAGGCTGCCCACGCTGAAGCTCATCGTCGGGCCTCCCCAAAGGCGTCGGGACGTCGGTCGACCATCTCGGCCCACTCTTCGTCGTAGCGAAAGCGCAGCACCGACCAGCCCGCCCGACGCAGGGCGCCCTCCTGGGACTGGTCGCGGGTCTGGCGCTCGGGATAGTCGTGCGGCGGGCCGTCCACGTAGATCGCGAGGAAATCGTCGTCGTAGGTGAAGTCCGGTCGGGTACCCTGCTCGGCGAAGAGGCGTTGGGCGTCGCTCGGCAGGTGCAGCCCGCGCTCATCCAGCCAACGCAGCCAACGCCGTTCGAGCTCGCTGCCGGCGAGGCGCTCCAGTCGCTCGAGCTGGTCAGCGCGATTCTCCTGGCGGCCCGTCACCTCCACCGACGCGTCGGCCCACGAGAGCAGCGTCTCGCGCACGAGCGCTCGATCGAGCAGTCGGTGGTCGAGCTGGTTGGTGTAGGACATCAGGCAGTCGTAACAGGCGGCCTCGCAGTCCTCGCTCGCTCCGCCGGCGCGGTGCCGGTCAGCGCCCGTCTCCGGGTCGAAGTGACAGATCTCGAGCGCCTGGCGCGCGACGAGGCGCCAGGCGTCAGAGTCCTCGACCAGGCGACGCAGGACTCCCGCCCCCCCTTCCGCGGCCTCGTAGAAGAGCACCTGACGTCGTTCCTCGACCCTGGGGAGAGGCTCGGCCGCGAGCTCGCTGTCCTCGAGTTGGAAGGTGACCTGGATCGCGGTCTTGAGAGCCGCCTGCAACGAAGCGAGAACCCGCGACGCCTCCTCCGCGTCCTCGGGCAACCCCGGCACGTCGACGACGAGGCAGTTGCGCGTGTCGTCCACGTAAGGGACTACGCGCTGATGACGTCGCCCCACTGCATCGAACGCGTCCGTCGCGTCGGTGGTGTCAGCCGGATTGCGCTCCCACGTGCCGCGCTCGGTGTCGAGGACGAACCCCTCGGGGTCCCCCGCCTTTCGGCGTCGCCAGCCCAGGTTGAAGCGCCACAGGCGCGCAGCTTGACCGTAGGACAGACGCGCGAGTTCCTCGGTGCCCCGTACGACGCGCGCCCGCTTCGGGCCCTCGGATCCAAAGCGCAGGGCCGTCAGAATCTGGTATCCCTGGCGCTGACGCTCTTCCTCGTCCGAGCTGATGCGTTCGCGCCGGCGCGTCACCACGTTCTGGAGGCGCAGCAGGTTCGTACGGGCCACCGGCAGGGTTGCCCCGCACTGCTCGCAGACGTCGCGGGCGGCCCCCTCGTGGAGGTAGCCACAGGACGCACAGACCTTGGCCGAACTCGTAAGGGCCTCATCGTCGGGACCCGCGCCCTGGGCGACTGGCAGGATCACGCGCGTGATCTCGTAGCGTGCGCCCTCGTGGTAGATGAAGTTGCGCGGACCGAACTCGGAGATGGCGAGAAACCGGGGTCGCGAGACGTACTCGTCGTCGCCCCGCATCCCCCGTCGCGCCGGGATGAAGGCCGACAGCGGTAGGCGCGGGAAGGAGTAGCCCGGCAAGAAGCCCTCCGAGGCGAAGTAACGATAGGAGTAAAAATCGCTCTGGAACTGACGGGTCCCCTCACTGCGCAAGAGCTCGGCCTGGGCGTCGGCCTCTCGCCGCAGGCGCTGGGCACGCCGACGCTCCTCGGGCGCACGAGTCGCGTCGTTGATGATGCGCGTCTGGGTGCGCGCCTGGGCGAGCGCTCCCCGGTAGAGTCCTCGCCAGCGATCGGCTGACGACTCGAAGCGATCGCGCACCGCGGCCAACGTGTCCTCGACCCACCCCTCGTACCACCACCCCGACGCCGCGAGGTCGGCTTCGAGATCCGCGAGCATCGCGCGGGCGCGACCCGCGGCGCGCTGGCGCGGCGCGGGGTCCTCGAGCGCGTCGCGCACGTGGGCCTGCAGGTCAAGGGACGGCTCGTCCCCGGCCACGTCGAGCACGTCGGTGAGGGCGGCACCGAGGCTGAGTCCCGACTCGGCCAGCCAGATGGCGTGAACGTGGGCGCGCACCAGGTCCTCGTTGGCGAGATCGAGTCGTGGCGGGGTGACCTGGCCGGCGATCATGCGCTCCTGATAACGGAAGAAGTAGCGGTCGTGCGGCGAGCCGGTCGAGCAGTACGTGAAGACCAGAGCCGCCTGACCCGAGCGCCCCGCCCGGCCCGAGCGCTGGGCGTAGTTGGCCGGTGTTGGGGGCACGTTGCGTAGTCCGACCACGTTGAGCGCCGCAATGTCGACCCCGAGCTCCATGGTCGGACTGCAGAACAGGACCGGCAGTCGCGCGTCACGAAACTCCTCCTCGCGCTCCTCGCGAAGGGACGCGGGAACCTGGGCGGTGTGCTCGCGGGCCTCCAGCGAGCCACCCGTTGCGGCCACGCTGCGGTAGAGCTCGGTGAAGTACTCGTTCGCGCGTCGACCGGTCTCGGGTAAACGAGGGATACGAATGGGATCGGGTGCGGGGGTGCCGTCACCCTCGCACCAGCGCAGGGCGGCGGCCGGGATCTGAAAGCCCGCCTCCAGACCGTCGGCGCCGTCGCTCGCGGGGGTCACCAGTCCGTAGGTCGCGAGACCCGAGAACAGATCCGCGATGATTTGGTCGGTTTCGACCAGCGTGAGATCTCGGCCCGCGCGAGCACGAACGCGCCGGCGCAGGTACTGTCCGAAGCCCCCACGCGCTGAGACGTACAGCGACCCACGAAAGTCGTTCGCCCGCCGGGGACGAGCGAAGGCGACCGCCGCGTACTCCGGCTGCTCGTCCTCCTCGAGAACCCACGGCGAGATCAGGCGCTGACGCGAGTTCTGACCGATCTGCTCGAGTCGGTCCACCCGTAGGTAATCCACCCGGATAGCGAGCCCCCGTCGCAGGAAGTCGAGCAGCGTGTGGAGCAGGTCTCGCCGCTCCTCCGCGCTGGCGTGAACGAGCAGGTCGTCGCGCGTAGCCCACAAGTCCTCGTCACCGACGGCGTCCTCGAGGGCCAGGTACTCGATGCGCAGCAGTCCGGTCTGCTCGAGGTTCGGCGAGGTGACCCGCCAGCCCCTCTTCAGGTCGACGTAGAGCCGATATCCCAGCACGTCACGCAGGGCGCGATCGGTCTCGAT
>JBMFWX010000062.1:0-9490 GCA_049964855.1 Acidimicrobiales bacterium | reverse complement strand
TAAATTAGGGAGATAGCCACCACCGAACCGCCGCCCGCGTCATCGGCGGGCGACGCGCCCGTCCCGCACGGGGACACGCGACGCGGCATCCGTCGGCTGCGTCCCGAATGGTTCACGCGCGATATCGAGGTCGTGATCGCGGCGCGCATCTTCATGAGCGTCGGGCGAGCCCTCGCCGGTGTCGTCACACCGATCTACCTCGCCCTGGTGGGGTTCGGCCCCGTAGAGCTCTCGATCTACGTCATGGTCGTCGCCGCGGGCTCGGCACTCCTGTCCACGACGATCGGCACGCTGTCGGACCGGATCGGTCGGCGCGTCTTCCTCGTCGTCGTGCCGCTGCTGACCGCGGTGGCGGCCGGCGTCTTCGCCGTGACCTCCGCGCACGTCGCTCTCTTCGTCGCGGGCGCGCTCGGGAGCTTCGGACGGGGCGCCGGGGCCGGGGCCGGGGCAATCGGCCCGTACCAACCCGCGGAGTCGGCGTACATCACCGAGCGGGTCACGGCGGGGAACCGCAACGCCATCTTCGGGCGACTGACCTTCGCGTCGTCACTCGGAGCGTCGGCGGGCGGGCTCGTCGCCCTCCTCGTTCCGTCGACTCACGCGCACGGCGCCGCCGCCACCGATCTCTTCCGGGTCGCCTTCCTCGTCATCGCGGTCGTCTCGGCCCTGGCCGGCCTCATCGCCGTGGCGCTCCACGAGAACGTGATACCGCGCCGGGGTGAGACGCACCGTCGCCCCCGCTTCCCCCGGCACTCGCGCTGGCTGCTCTACCGGCTCTGGGTGACCAACACCCTGAACGGCGCGGCCGTCGGCATGTTCGGCCCGTTCCTCACCTACTGGCTGTACCGACGCTTTCACGCCGGCCCCGGGGCGGTGGGCGTCCTCTTCACGCTCGTCAACGTGGCCACCATGGCGTCGAGCCTGTCCGCGGCGGCCTGGGCCCGTCGCTGGGGGCTGGTGCGAACCATCAGCGTGGTGCGCGTGCTGCAGTCGGTGCTGATCATTCCCATGGTCCTCTCGCCGAACTTCGCCCTGGCCGGAGCCTGGTACCTGATTCGCATGCTGGTCCAGCGCATCGGACTGCCGCTGCGCCAGTCCTACGTGGTGGGCCTGGCCGACGCCGACGAGCGAGGTTCGGTGATCGCACTGTCCAACGTGCCGAGCCAGTTCGCCACCGCCGCCAGCCCGCTACTGACCGGGTACCTCTTCGCGGAGGCCAACCTCCTGCTCCCCTTCGAGATCGCGGCGGTCCTGCAACTGGCCAACGCCCTCACCTTCTGGGGCTTCTTCCGCGCCCACCCGCCCCAGGAGGAGCGCGACCCGGCGGGTCCCGCGCCACCGCTAGACGCCGAGTGACATCGCGGCGCTGCCCCACGGTGCCGCCACACGCTCGCGTTCACCCGATACCGTGGGGAGGTGGAGCCGGCGAACCCCCCGCGTGACGACGGACCGCCGGCCGACGCCGACGAGTGGACCGACGAGCAGTGGCTGACGTGGCTAAAGGCCTCCGACGCCGATCTCGAGGACGGTGACGTCGAGGCGCCGACGCTGGGCGAGCGCGCGGCTCGCTCGTCGGTCGGCCAGGTCGTAGGCCAAGCCATGATGGGAATGGCCCAGGCGATCTACGGCACGACGGACGACGAGCTCATCATCGTGGCGGAGGGGGACGGCCAGCCAACCGACGATCGCCCGTTCACGGTCCGCCTCGACTTCGACAACCCCGGGCAGTCCTCGGTCGTCTTTCGGCCCACGGACGGCGACGCGCACTAGGCGCACGCGGACCGGCGCCCCCGAACGGTCCACTCGACGAGCCTCGTGGCCACTCACGACGAGCGCAGCGCCGTGTTAGCGGTGCGACTTCCTTTTCTTCTTCTTCTTGGACTTCTTCGCTCCACGCTCCCCCTTCGGGCGACTCGCGTCCTTGGCGGCGCTCGTGCGGCCTCGCGGCCCCTCCTTCGAACCCGCGCGACGCACGATCGACGAGCCCTTCTTCGGTCCCTTCGACTTCCCCTTCTTCTCTCTCTTCGTGGCGCTCTCTCCCCCGCGTCCCTGTTCCTCGCTCCCCTTGCCCTTGCCGCCCTTGCCCTTGCCGCCCTTGCCCTTGCCGCCCTTGCCGACCCTTCCCGTACTGCGGTTCCCTCCGCCACTGGTCCCCGCGACCGTCTCGGCCGGGTGACGTCGCTGCTCGTGGCCGATCGCCTCCCGCGAAGACCACGCGTCGCGGTCCTCGCGCCCTCGGGCGACCTCGACGGCGGACGTCGCGCTCGTCAATGCCGGTGCGCTGTCGTCGGGCGCGCCGTTCGACCCCGCCGCCTCGAAGTAGACCCGCTCGATGACCGCCACGTCGTGATGACGGGCGCGCCCCCGGCTCGGCGATGTCGTCGAGCCGTTGTCGTGCGAGTCGGGCTCTAGGACACGTCGAGCCTGTTCGACGCACGTGGCCCCGTAGAGGTCGAGCACGGCGTCGATGGCGACGTCGAGGAAGTCGGCGACCGCGCGAAGCCCCTCGGCCGACGGACGGCGCGTTCCGCGTTCGTACGAGGCGTAGGTGGAGCGAGTAACGCCGAGGCGGGCCGCCGCCGCCTCCTGGTCCAGTCCCGTGTCGCGCCGACGAGTGGCCAGCGCCCGTCCTATCGTCATCGCCGTCATCGACGCCTCTCCCTCGTTGTCGGGTGCCGCGTTGTCCCGTCGATTCCCTGCGGCACCCTCACGCCTCGAGTCTGACAGTTGGGCAGCATTCCCTCGCGAACCCTCCTCACCGCCCTGCCCGTGCCTGGGCGCGTCGCGAACGAGTCGATCCCGCCACCGACCAGTAAGCGATCAGCGACGAGGCACACCACCGCGCTGGGCCGCCTCGATCACGAACTGGGTGGCCGCTCGTACTCCGTTCAAGAAGAGCTCCTCCTGCTGACGCATCGTCAATTCGAAGTCCATCGAGCTCAACCCGCTGTTGTCCACGAAGATCGTTCGCCCGGCCGAGGACTCGTGCGCCGAGACCACGTCAGGCTCGTTCATCAACGTCTTCAGGCACCGTACGGCAATCGCGATCGCCGATTCTCGAAAGGTCGACGCCGGATAGTCGGTGCGAAACTGCGACAGTTTGACACCAATGGTCGGCCAGCGCGGTTCGCGCCCGTCGCTCCGGTCGAAGGTATAAATGGGAAACTTCGTCAGTAGGCCCCCGTCCACCCACGTGTGCGGTCCGGACGGGAAGGTCACGCGGGTGGTGGCGCCCCCCGATCCCAGGACCTCCAACGTGGCGCCCCGAGACTGGAAGCGAACGGGCTCGAAGAAGAAGGGGACCGACATCGAGGCGCGCACCGCCTGAACGGGATCCTGCACGTCAGGGTCAACGCCGTAGGACGAGTAGTCCCAGGGCAGGCGCGTCAGGCGTGAACGGGTCAGATCCGACGTGAAGACGACCAGCCGATACTGGCTCATCCCGTCGGGGGTGATCTCGGGGTCGTCACCGGAGGCGAGGCGCAGATCACCGAAGGTGCGCACGCCGTACTGCTCGTGCAGGATCGGCCGCAGCCAGTCCGCGAGGTGCGCCGACGACTAGATGCCCTCACGATTGGTCAGTATCGCGGCGTCCGCCACGATCGAGGCGAAGTGGCCGGCGGTGCGACCCATCACGTCGTGCAGCCGTCCGTCGGGCATGAACTTACGAAAGTCCAAGGACCGCAATGCGGCGAGCAGCGTCGTCATGTCGTGCCCCGCCTTCACGATTCCCGCGATCACGCTGGCCGTGACGGCACCGGCACTGGTGCCGGCGACGCGATGGAACCGGTAGCCCGCCTCGTCGAGGACCATGACGGCACCCACCAACGCAATGCCCTTGACGCCACCACCCTCCAGGGCGAGATCCGCTCGTAGTTCGCGGGCGCCGCCCCTCGACGGGTTGGCCCAGCCGTCGACCTCGAGCAGGCGCGCCGCGGCCGCCACGAAATCCTCTTGGAGGCGATCGCTGCGCTCGTAGCCGCGCGCACCGTCCGACAGGTACACGCCCTCGCTCACCGCTGCTGTGTATCCGTCTCCCCCCGACCACTTGGTCGCACCAGACGAGCCGCCGTCGTCGATCGACGGCCCTCGCATCGGTGAGTCCGGGCTCTGACTCACCCACAGTCCGCCGAGCGCGGCGACCTGTCCACGCGTCGTCGCGCGGTCCACCGCCTTCGCGGGTCTGCGGCGAACCAGTACCGCTTCGCGGCGAGAACCCTCGAGGCGACACGGGTGTCCGCGTCGCGCGACCCGTCGCTTCCCAGATCGACCGATCGAGCTAAATGAGTCAAGTAGCTGACTACACCAGTACGTAATTACTACAACTGAAAACTAAGAATTCTCATTGTTTCGACGAGGCCGACAACGGACACTAGTCGTCGTGCTGGCTATCCTCACAGAAGAATTGTTTATTTGTTGTGAGTCAGATGCGGCGGTGAAGTTTCGAACCGCGCGAGTTGCCTCCCTCACGCCGGCGGCGCCAGAGGTGGGCACGATGAGGGGATCACATGCGTCACGGGTCAAGGACGACCATCGGGCACCACGGTGGCGGCGTGAGCGCGGTCCGTTGGAGCCAGTTACGTCGTGGCGCGCTCGGGGCACTGCTCGGCGTCGCCCCACTCGCCTCGGTCCTGAGCGCCACGCCAGCCTCAGCGGCGACCAACACCCTGGTCTTCGCCGGTGGCGCGAGCGGCGGCGGCGGCGCCTACGCCGTCACCGTCCCCTACGCCACGCCACCGTCGTACGTGGTCGTCGTCGCCGACACCGCCGACCCCAGCGCCACGATCACGCTCTCGGTCTCCTCCGGCACCGCCGGCTGCTCTCTCTCGTCCCCCGGGGGTACCGTCGTCGCCTACACGGCAGCCGGCTCGTGCGTCATCACCGCGACCGCCAGCGGCGCCGACAAGGACCAGGGTCAGGGGGTCGGCGACGGCAATCAGAGCACGCAGGCGAGCACGCTCACACTGACGATCACTCCCCTGGCCCAGACGATCATGTTCACCAATGCACCGCCCGCGGCGCCCGTCGTGGGCTCGACCTACACGGTGAGCGCCGCCGGAGGCGCCTCGGGCAACCCGGTCACGTTCACCGTCGACCCGTCCTCCACGTCGGGCTGCGCGATAGCCGGCGACACCGTGACCCTCAGCCCCCCGGCGGGCACGTGCACGATCGATGCCACCCAGGCGGGCGGCGGCGCCTACGCCCCCGCCGCTCCGGTCCACCAGACGGTCACCTCGGTGCTAGCGCCCCAGACGATCACGTTCACCAATGCACCGCCCGCGGCGCCCGTCGTGGGCTCGACCTACACGGTGAGCGCCGCCGGAGGCGCCTCGGGCAACCCGGTCACGTTCACCGTCGACCCGTCCTCCACGTCGGGCTGCGCGATAGCCGGCGACACCGTGACCCTCAGCCCCCCGGCGGGCACGTGCACGATCGATGCCACCCAGGCGGGCGGCGGCGCCTACGCCCCCGCCGCTCCGGTCCACCAGACGGTCACCTCGGTGCTAGCGCCCCAGACGATCACGTTCACGAACCCCAACCCCGACTCGATCGTCCTCGGCTCCGCCCCCACCTTCCAGATCGACGCGTCGGCGAGCGGCGACGGATCCCTCGCCTTCGCCACGATCAGCTCGACGTGCGCCGTGAGCGCGAGCGGGACGATCTCGAACCTGGAGCCCGGAACCTGCGTGGTCCGAGTGAGCGCCGCGGCGACCTCTTACGACGCGCCGGCGGCGTCGGCGACGTTCACGCTCACCGTCCTCACGCCGCCGGTGAGCCCGCCTGTGTCGCCTCCGCCGGTCAGCCCGCCCGTGACCACGCCCGTGGTCACGACGGCGCCGACCCTTCCGCCGATCGTCATCCCCGTCTCTCCGCCCGCGGCGCCCAAGCCCAAGCCGAAGCCCCGGCCCAAGCCGGTAGCACGGCCGGCACCCAAGCCCCGGCCCAAGCCGGTACCACGACCGGCACCGGCCCGTTCGATCGTGATCAAACCCTTCACCGAAGGCTCCTATTCCCTGACCAAGCCGCTGATGGCCCAAGTGTGGCGCCTCGCCACGCTGATCAAGCGGCTCCGCTACCGGTCGGTGACCCTCACCGGCTACACCGACAACGTGTTCACCCCCGCCATGGATGCGGTCCTGATCCACGAGCGCGCCGTCGCCGTACTCCATCGACTGTCGCGCGACCTCAGGAAGCTGCGCATCGCGAACGTGCGGCTCTCGATCGGCTCGGGAACCTCGATCCAATTGGTGAGTCTGAACACTACGGCGGCGCGCCGGGCGCTCAACCGGCGCGTCGTGGCAACGCTCAGCGCCGGCTAGTCGAGCCGTGCGCCGTCCACAGAGTACGAGCGTCAGGCGTCGGTTGATCGCTCGCGCAGCGCGCGGCATCGTGACCGCACTGACGTGCCTGGTCCCACTCGGCATCGCGCTCACCGCGACGCCGGCGAGCGGCGTCGCGCCGGGCACGCCCTCGGGAACGATCTTCGTCACCAACCTGACCGCCAACACAGTGAGCGCCATCAACGCGACCACCCATCAGGTCACGGTGATCCGGGGCTCCACCTACCGCCTCCAGGGCCCGCTCGGCATCGCCATCACCCCCGACGGCACGCACGCCTACGTCACCAACTCCCTGAGCGACACGGTCTCGCCCCTCAGCCTCATGACGTCACCGCCGAGCGTCGGCCCGCCGATCCGCGTCGGAGGCTCGCCGGCCGCCATCGCGATCACCCCCAACGGCAACGTCGCCTACGTCACCAACTTCGATTCGAACACCGTCACCCCGATCAACCTGCGCACGACGCCCCCCACGGCGGAGCCCGCCATCGCGGTCGGGGCGGGCCCGTGGAGCATCGCCGCGAGCCCCGACGACAGATTCGTGTGCGTATCGAACTCCGAAGCGAACACGGTCAGCGTGATCGCCACCGCGACCCGCACGGTGACCACCGTGACGGTCGGCGGACGACCCCAGGCCATTGCGATCAGCCCCGACTCCTACACGGCGTACGTCGCGAACGGCTCCCAGATCACACCGATCAGCCTGCGATCCCAGCCGGTGCGCGTCGAGTCGCCCATCGCCGTGGGCGCCGCGCCGGTGGGCATCGCCGTCACCCCCAACGGGACGACGACCTACAGCGCGAACGCGGACAACACCATCACGCCCATCCATCTGAACACCCAGCCCCCGACCGTCGGCGCCACAGTGCCTATCGGATCGCTCAGCCAGCCCGACGGCATCGCGATCAGCACCGACGGCTCAACGGCCTACACCGCGGACGCGGGCACCACCGTCACCCCGATCGACCTCGCGACCTCGCCGGTGCGCGTCGAGTCGCCCATCGCCGTGGGCACGGCGTCCTTTGGCATCGCCATCGAGGCGGACCAGGCGCCCACGGCGCGATTGCAGGTCATCCCCGGCGCCGCCGGCCGGGCGACGACGTTCAACGCGTCGCTCTCCACCTCGCCCGACGGGAAGATCATCCGGTACCGATGGAACTTCGGCGACGGGACGAAGGCCGTCACGCGCACTCCCGTCATCCGTCACGTGTACCGCAGAGCGGGCTCCTACCAGGCGACGGTCACCGTCACCAGCGCGGGCGGCACGTCACTCGCCACGACCTACACGGGCCAGACGGTGAGCAACAACGGGAGCCGCCGCGCGCGCGCCGAGCTGTCCTTCCAGGTCGCCGCCCTCCTACAGGTAAACCCCCCGACGGGATCCCCGGGCACGGCGATCGCGCTGCGCGACGCCACCTTCACCGGCACGTGCCGACCGGTCTACGTCCGCTTCGACCGCAACCTGATCGCTCAGATCTCGCCGTCGGGCCAGGTCCTCGACGACCCGCACCTCGTGATACCCGGCAACGCATCCGTCGGCCGCCACCGCATCTCCGTCGGGTGCAGCGCAAACGGCGCGACCCTCCTGAGCGTCGACCTGCGAGTCGTCAGCGTCAAGAACCACCTTTCGGAGTTCAGCGTCGCCATGCCGACGCTCGGACAGTTCGGGCGCAACCTACCCGACGCGGGGGCCATCGGAATCCTGATGCTCCTGCTGGGCCGACTGTTCAGCGCGGGCTTTCCGAGCGAGTGGATCGATCGAACCTACGAGGAGAACCGCGAACGTTTCAGCGCCCCCCTGCGGCGCCGGTTTCCGCGCCTCTTCGTCGAGCGAGCCGGGCCGTCGTCGCTGGCGCGACGTCTCGTCATGGGTACTGGGCTATTTCTCGCCTTCGCCGCGTTCGGGGGGCTCGTCAACTCGTTCCTCGATCCCTCCTTCGGCCTCAACCGTACGACTCTGTGGCTATTCCTCGGACAGTTCGTCGGCATCGGCCTCATCTCGCTCACCGGTCAGGTGCCGAGCGTGGTCTCCGCCCTGCGCGCACACCGCCAGATTCACCTCCAGGTACTCGCCGGGGGGCTCGTCATCGCCGTCGTCTGCGTCGCCGCGTCGCGAGCGATCGGGCTGTCGCCCGGCTACTGCTACGGGCTCATCGCCGGCTTCCTGATCGTTCCCGAGTACGACGACAAGGACCGCGGCCGACTCCATGCGCTGGGATCGCTCTGCGTACTCATCGTCAGCTCCGCCGCCTTCCTCCTCTCCATTCCGGTGTTCCACGCCGCGACGTCGCCGTCGCCGTCGCCCGCCCTTCTCATCCTCGACCCCGCGCTCAACGTGGTGTTCTTGGCCGGATTCGCCAGCCTGGCCTTCGGCATGTTCCCGCTCCCGTTCCTGCCCGGGCGACACGTCGCGAAGTGGAACGAGACCATCTGGCTCGCCCTGAGTGGTGCGGGGCTCATCGGCTTCGTCGGCGTCCTGCTCAGCCCCGGCAGCGGCAGCAGCGGCGAGGTCCACCACGTCGGGCTCGTCCCCATGCTGATCGCCTTCGGCGTCTTCGGTTCGCTGTCGCTAACGGCGCTGGTCTACTTCCACTACCACCCGCTGGAGAAGGGGAAGGACGACGAGGACGACGTGATCGAGACCGTCGCGTCCGTCGAGTTGCCCGGGGCCGACGCCTAGCCCGCGTTCCGCGTACCGGTGGCCCCGCCGCTACACGGGGTTGAAGAAGGAGGCAGTAGCGAGAGCGACGCCAAAGGATCAGCTGACAGTCCCCGACGTCGGGCGTGACGCTCGGGGCGTGAGCGAAGGAGACGCCATCCTCTCTGGAGTTACAGACAACAGCACAGTTATTGCCCGTACACCCGATTTTCTTGGACGTGCGGGCAAACCGCCCATCCGAGCCTCCAAGTAGACCGAGGCCAGGGACCACATGATCAAGCGAACACGCGCGCGCAAGGCTGCCGAGAAGTGGTGAGCGCCTCGCCGACACATACGTCCTGGTCCGTTGTCTGATCGATCACCGCAGGTCGTAGGCGTAACCGCGAATCGTGTTCAGCGAGTAGCCCCGGACGTGGAGGTGATCTAGTGGTCTGTCAATGAAATAGTGGAAGTAGTTAGAATGTCGGGATGACAGCGAAACTGGCGGCGCCAC
>JBMFWX010000061.1:0-9717 GCA_049964855.1 Acidimicrobiales bacterium | reverse complement strand
CGTTCAGGGCGGCGGCGACCGCCACCGGGTCGAGCGACGCCGCGCTGAGCAGCGGACGCGCCACGCCCTCGGGCTGGTTCAGCAGCGCCAGCAGCAGGTGCGCGGGGGTGACGTAGGGATTGCCCGCCGCGGCGGCCTGCGTGGTCGCGGCCTGGAAGGCCTCGCGGGTCTTGACGGTCCAGCGTTGCGGATCGAGGGTCATCGCGCACCTCGCCGGGTCGCGTCCACGAAGAGCGCCAGCGCGTTGCGCACCGGCACCAGGTCCCGACGGTACTGGCGATGGGTCGCCTCGACGTGACGGCGCGCCTCCGCGCGCAACTCCGCCACGCGCGCGCGCGTGGCGGCCAACTCGTTCTCTAGAGCCATGATGCGCTTCACTCCTTCCAGGTTGACGCCCTCGTTGGTGAGCTCTTGGATCCGGCGCAGCGCGGCCAGGTCGGCGTCGGAGAAGCGACGCGAGCCGCCCCGGGTGCGCGCCGGGTTCAACAGCCCGCTGCGCTCGTAGTTGCGCAGTGTCTGGGGGTGCACCCCCGCGATCTCGGCGAAGACCGAGATGACGTAGAGGGCGTGGTCGTTCGACGGACGCTGGGTCACGACGCGTCCTCGCCCAGCGCGTGGGCCAGCCGTTCAGCCAGCGCGCGCTGCTCCTTGGTCAGCTTCTTGGGCACGGCCACCTCGACGGTGACCAGCAGGTCACCGGCCGCGTGCTTGCCGGCCGTGGGCACGCCGCGACCGCGCACGCGCATCGTCGTGCCACCCTGGGTGCCGGCCGGGATTCGCAGGGTCACCGGCTCGTCCAGAGTCGCCACTTCCACGGTGGTGCCGAGCATCGCCGCGGTGACCGGCACCGAGACGGTGGTGGTGAGGTGGCGCCCGCGGATCGCGAAGCGCGAGTCGGGCGCCACGTGCACGTCCACGAAGAGGTCGCCCGCAGGGCCGCCCTGCACACCCGGCGCGCCCTTGCCCTTCAGGCGGATCCGCTGGCCGTCGACGACGCCCGCGGGCACGCGCACGTTGACCCGGCGCGACGACGGCTCGCGACCAGTGCCCTGGCAGGTGGGGCACGGGGTCACGATCCGCCCCCCGCGCCCCTGGCAGGTGGGGCACACGCTCGACATGGCGAAGGGCCCCTGGTCGTCGTTGAGCACGCCGCGTCCGCCGCAGGTCTCGCAGGTCACGAAGCCGCTACCCGGCGCGGCGCCGCGACCGCCGCAGGTGTGGCACGCCTCGTTGCTCGGCAGCGACACGGTGGTCGTGACCCCGCGCACCGCGTCGCGAAAGCTCAGGTGCAGGGCGGTCTCCAGATCCGCCCCGCGCTGGGCGCGCGGGCGCCGCGAGCCGAACAGCCCGCTGAACAGGTCGCCCAGGTCCCCGAAGTCGGCGTTGGTAAAGCGCACGCCGCCGGCGCCGGTGGGCGAGCCGAAGCCCGCCGCCGCCGGGCCCAGGCGGCGCACCTCGTCGTACTCCTTGCGCTTCTCGGCGTCGCCCAGCACGTCGTAGGCCACCGAGACGTCCTTGAACTTCTCCTCCGAGCCGGGATTGGTGTCGGGGTGCAGCTGCTTGGCGAGCTTGCGGTAGGCGCGCGTGATCTCCTTGTCGGTGGCGTTGGCCGCCACGCCCAGGACCTTGTAGTAGTCCTTCTCGAACCACTCGCGTTCGGCCATCTAGCCCTTCACTCTCACCATCGCGGGCCGTACCACGGCCCCCTTCCAGCGGTAGCCCGCTCGCAGGACCTCGTCAACCACCGGGTTCTCGACGTCGCCGGACTCGTGCGCCACGGCGTCGTGCACCTGGGGATCGAACGGTCCGCCGACTTCGTCGATGCGCTCCAGTCCCTCCTTGGACAGCGTGTCGAGCAGCAGCCCCCGAGTCTGGGTCAGCGCGACCGCCTCGTCGGACTCGCTCGCCGCGAAGTGCGCGCGGGCCAGGTCGAAGGCGTCGAGCACGGTGAGCAGCTTGACCACGAGGTCGCCAGCCACGCGCGCGGCCACCTCCTCGGAGGTGCGCGTCACGCGCTTACGGTAGTTCTCAAAGTCCGCCTGCAGGCGCTGGAGCGCCTCGAGGTACTCGTCGCGCTGACGCAGCGCCGCGAGCAACGGGTCGACTTCGGCCGGGGTGTCCCCCTCGGACCCGCCGACCGGGGTCACCTCGTCCCCGCCGTCATCGCTCAGCGCGGGCTCGTCGTCGTAGTCCCGGATGTTGTCGCTCACGGCTCATCCACGATCTCGGCGTCGACGATGTCCTCGTCGTTGGTGCTGGACGCACTCGGCGTCCCCTCGGCGTTGGCCTTGGCGGCCTCCTCGTAGAGGCGCTGGCTGAAGCCCTGGCTGGCGGTGAGCAGCTTCTCGGTGGCCGACTTGATGGCCTCGAGGTCGGTGCCGCCGAGAGCCTCCTTCAACGCGGTGAGCGCGTTCTGCACGTCGTCGCGCTCGCTGCCCTGGAACGACTCCGCCTGGTCCTTCAGTAGTTTCTCGGTCTGGTAGACCAGACCGTCGGCGTTGTTGCGCACCTCGGCCTCGTCACGACGGCGGCGGTCCTCCTCGGCGTGGGCCTCGGCGTCGCGCACCATGCGGTCGATCTCCTCCTTGGAGAGCGACGACCCGCCGGTGATGGTCATCGACTGGGTGGCTCCGGTCGCCGTGTCCTTCGCCGAGACGTGCACGATGCCGTTGGCGTCGATGTCGAAGGTCACCTCGATCTGGGGCACGCCGCGCGGCGCGGGCGGGATCCCCACCAGCTGGAACTTGCCCAGCGTCTGGTTGTACGAGGCCATCTCGCGCTCGCCCTGGAGGACGTGCACCTCCACGCTCGGCTGGTTGTCGTCGGCCGTGGTGAAGATCTGGCTCTTCTTCGTCGGGATCGTGGTGTTGCGCTCGATGATCTTGGTCATCACGCCGCCCTTGGTCTCGATGCCGAGCGACAGTGGCGTCACGTCGAGCAGCAGGATGTCCTTGACGTCGCCCTTCAGCACGCCCGCCTGCACCGCGGCGCCCACCGCGACGACCTCGTCGGGGTTGACGCCCTTGTTGGGCTCCTTGCCGGTGACGCGCGTGACCAGCTCCTGGACCGCCGGGATCCGGGTGGAGCCGCCCACCAGGATGACCTGGTCGATCTTGTCGAGGGTCAGTCCAGCGTCCTTGATCGCCTGGTCGAAGGGCGTGCGGCACCGCTCCACCAGGTGCGCCGTCAGCTCGTTGAACTTGGCCCGCGTCAGCTTCAGGTCGAGGTGCTTGGGGCCCTCGGCGGTGGCGGTGATGAAGGGCAGGTTGACCTGAGTCTCCTGCACCGAGGACAACTCGATCTTGGCCTTCTCCGCGGCCTCCTTCAGGCGCTGGACGGCCATCTTGTCAGCGGACAGGTCGACGCCCTCGGTGTCCTTGAAGGTCTTGATGAGCCACTGCATCACGGCGTCGTCCCAGTCGTCGCCGCCCAGGTGGGTGTCGCCGTGGGTGGACTTCACCTCGAAGACGCCCTCGGCGATCTCGAGCACCGAGACGTCGAAGGTCCCGCCGCCGAGGTCGAAGACCAGGACGGTCTGCTCGTGGGTGCCCTTGTCGAGCCCGTAGGCCAGCGCCGCCGCGGTGGGCTCGTTCACGATGCGCAGCACCTCGAGCCCGGCGATCTGTCCCGCCTCCTTGGTGGCGGTGCGCTGGGCGTCGTTGAAGTAGGCGGGCACCGTGATGACGGCCTGGGTCACCGAGTCGCCCAGGTAGGCCTCGGCGTCGCGCTTCAGCTTCTGGAGGATGCGCGCGGAGATCTCCTGCGCGGTGTACTTGGTGCCGTCGATGTCGACGGTCCAGGACTCGCCCATGTGGCGCTTGACCGAGCGGATCGTGCGCTCGGGGTTCGTGATGGCCTGGCGCTTGGCCACCTCGCCAACCAGGACCTCACCGGTCTTGGAGAACGCCACGACCGACGGCGTCGTGCGACCGCCCTCGGCGTTGGGGATGACGACGGGCTCACCCGCCTCGAGGACGCTGACCACCGAGTTGGTGGTCCCCAGGTCAATACCGACTGCCTTCGCCATGATGCTCCTTAACTCTGTCCACGTCCCGACGGACCGTCCGTCGTGACGAGAATCACGAACTCCACGATACAGACTTGAGCCTGTACTTGTCAAGAGAGTAGATACGAAAGATGACAAGGTTGTCATCATTCGTCGCGAGGACGGTCGCCGGACCGGCGTCCCGGGCGCTCTGGGCGCTCGTGCGCGCGGTCACTACGCTGGAACCGTGCCCGATCTGATCCTCCTGCGCCACGGCCAGTCCACCTGGAACGAGCGCAACCTGTTCACCGGCTGGACCGACGTGGACCTCACCGCCCAGGGCGAGGCTGAGGCCGCCGACGCCGGCCGGCTCCTGGCCGCGCAGGGCGACCTCGACCTACGCGTGCTGCACACCTCGGTGCTGACGCGCGCCATCCGCACCGCCGAGATCGCCCTGCACCTCGCGGGGCGCAGCTGGCTCCCGGTCCAGCGAAGCTGGAGGCTGAACGAGCGCCACTACGGCGACCTCACCGGCAAGGACAAGAAGGAGACCGCCGAGCAGTTCGGCGCCGAGCAGGTCCACCTGTGGCGCCGCTCCTACGACGTCCCCCCACCCCGGCTGGCCGAGGGCGACGCGCGTAGCGCGGCCGACGACCCGCGCTACCGCGACGTGCCGGCCGAGTTCATCCCCGCGACCGAGTGCCTGAAGGACGTCGTCAAGCGCGTGACGCCCTACTTCACCGACGTCATCGCCGAGGACCTGCGCAAGGAGTCGGTGCGCGGCGGCGCCGTGCTGGTGGTGGCCCACGGCAATTCGCTGCGCGCACTGCGCATGGTGCTCGAGAACATCGGCGAGGACGAGATCGCGGCGCTGGACATCCCGACCGGCATCCCCTACCGCGTGCGCCTGGATCAGGAACTGGACGTCATCGACGCCGCGTACCTGGGTGACCCGGCGGCCGCGGCGGCGCCCGCCCCCGCCGTGGCGCGCCAGGCGGGCTAGGCCGCTACAGGGCCTCCGGGCCGCGCTCGTTGGTGCGCACGCGCACCACGCGCACCACGTCGACCACCCAGACCTTGCCGTCGCCCACCGAGCCGGTGCGCGCCGAGGTGACGATGGCGTCGAGCACCGCGTCGAGCTGCTCGTCGGTGCAGGCCACCTCGATGCGGATCTTGTCGATGAAGTCGAACTCGTACTCGCGCCCCCGATAGATCTCGATGTGGCCGCCCTGGCGCCCGAAGCCGCGCGCCTGGGTGACCGTCATGCCCGAGACCCCGAGCTCGGTGAGGGCGACCTTCACCTCGTCCAACTTGAACGGCTTGACGACCGCGGTAACCAGCTTCATGATCTCTCCTTAGAGGTTGTCGGGGTGCAGGTGGCTGGGGGTGAGGACCGGCTCGCCGAAGGTGGGCTCGGGGAACGCCTCCTCCTCGTGGATGGCGATGTCGCCGAGCGCCAGGGTCTCGTCACTTTCACGCAGTCCTCCGAGCACGAACTTCACGATAGAGAACACCACCGCGGTCCCGACGGCGGTGTAGCCGATGATCCACAGCGCCGCCAGGAACTGCTCCCAGAGCTGGTGGAAGGAGTGGGTATAGAACCACCCCCCCACCGAGATGGCGCCCGCCCCCTTGAAGTGCGCCCCGCTCACCCCGTACTCGACCATGCCGGGGTCGGCCAGGAACCCCACCAGCAGTCCACCGACCAGACCGGCGATCCCGTGGGTGTAGACCACGCCCATCGCGTCGTCCACCTTGGAGAAGGGGCGCACCCGCGACAGGTAGTTCCAGGCCACCCAGACGATCGAGGCGGCGACCAGCCCGACCACGATCGCCCCCGTGCCGTTCACCCAACCGGCGCTCGGGGTGATCGCCACGAGCCCACAGAGCATGCCGTTGATCGCCCCGAGGAACGTCGGCTTCTTCTGGCGCGAGAAGAACATGTCCATCAGCACCCACGTGAGCACGCCGACCGCGGTGGCGACGTTGGTGTTGAGAACCGCACTGGCCGCGTCGGCTCCGGCGTAGAAGGGGTCACCCCCGTTGAAGCCGTTCCAGCCGAGCCAGAGGATCCCCGCGCCGATCGCCACCATCATCAGGTTGCTCGGGAACGCGTTCTCGCGGTCCTGCCAGCGCCGGGGGCCGACGATGGCCGCGCCGACGAAGGCGGCGACCCCGGCCGACAGGTGGATCACGTAGCCGCCGGAGTAGTCCACCGCCCCCTTCTGGGCGAAGAACCCCCCGCCCCAGAGCAGCGCGGCGTTCACGCAGTAGATCATCGTGATCCACAGCGGCACGATCAAGAGCCACGCCTTGAACTTGAGCCGACCCACCAGCCCGCCGAGGAAGAGCAGCGGCGTGATGGCGGCGAAGACGAACTGGAAGTAGGCCAGCGTCGCGGTCGAGAAGTGGAAGGGGATGGCCGAGTTCGCGCCCGACACCGCCTGGCCCTGCTCGGCGCCGGCGGTGGAGAGCGGCTGGAAGTGGCCGATGAACCCACTCCAGAACGACCCCGTGGGCCCGAAGTGCGCCAGGTGACCGAAGGCTAGGTTGTAGCCCCAGAGCATCCACACCACCAGGGTCAGCGAGAAGCCGGTGAAGACCATCATCATGGTGTTGACGATCCACTTCTTGCGCACCAGGCCGCCGTAGAGGACGGCGATCCCCGGCAGGCTCATCAGCCCGACCAGCGTCGCCGCCACCAGCTGCCAGGTGTTGTCAGCCGGATTCAGCCAACTCGGGTAGGGGATGATCGTCGCGAAGGACACGGCCGCTCCTCGGTACTCGGAGAGGGCGACGCTGACCTCTGATTGCGACCAGCGTGCCAAGCCCGCGTTTCGTCCCCGTTAGCGACGTGTTTCGGCTCGATGAACTACGCCGCCGCGACGGCCGCGCCCCTACGGCGCGACGGCGCCCGGCTCGGCTCCCGAGCCGGCCAGGGAACGCTCGACCACCTGGGCGATGTCGAGCACCGCGACGTTCTCGCGGCCCAGAGCCTTGACCGCGTCGTCGATCATGATCATGCAGAAGGGGCACGCGGTGGACACCACGTCGGCGCCGGTGGCCAGCGCCTCCTCGGTGCGCTCCATGTTCACGCGCTTGCCGATGTTCTCCTCGAGCCACATGCGCGCCCCACCCGCCCCGCAGCAGAAGCCGCGCTCGCGGTGGCGCGCCATCTCCACCTGGGTCAGCCCGGGGATTGCGTCGAGCACGCTGCGCGGCTCGTCGAACACCCGGTTGTGACGCCCCAGGTAGCACGGGTCGTGGTAGGTGACCGTGCCGCTGTAGCTGAGGCCCGGCACCAGGCGCCCGGTCGCCACCAGGTGGTTCAACAGTTCGGCGTGGTGGATCACCTCGTAGTTCCCCCCCAGGTCGGGGTACTCGTTCTTCAGCGTGTTGAAGCAGTGGGGGCAGCTGGCGACGACCTTCTTCGCCCCCACCGCGTCGAGGGTGGCGATGTTGGCCTTGGCCATCTCCTGGAAGAGGTACTCGTTGCCGATGCGCCGCGCGGGGTCCCCCGAGCACGACTCGCGCGGGCCCAGCACCGCGAAGGCGACGTTGGCGCGGTGCAGCATGCGCGCCACGGACTCGGCCTGCTTGCGGCCGCGCTCGTCGAGCGAGCCGGCGCAGCCCACCCAGTACAGGTACTCGACGTCGTCGGGGATCGCGCCGTCGACCACCGGCACCTCGAAGTCGAGGTTGGCCAGCCAGTCGGTGCGCTTGGACGAGCCCAGCCCCCAGGGATCGCCCTGGTTCTCGAGGTTGCGTAGCAGCAGTCCCGCCTCACTGGGGAAGCGTGACTCCATGAGTACCTCGTAGCGGCGCATGTCGATGATCGCGTCGACGTGCTCGATGTCCACCGGGCACTGCTCCACACAGCTGCCGCAGGTCGTGCACGACCACAGCACGTCGGGGTCGATCGTCGTGGGCACTAGCGTCGCGACCTCACCCTCGCTCGACCCCGAGAGCAGGCGATCGGCCGAGGCGAACATGTTCTCGCGCAGCCCCATGATCAGCAGCTTCGGGCTCAACGGCTTGCCGGTCGTCCATGCCGGGCACACCGACTGGCACCGCCCGCACTCCGTGCAGGTCGCGAAGTCGAGCATCTGCTTCCATGTGAAGTTCTCCATGGAGCCCACACCGAAGACCGTGTCCTCGGTGACGTGCTCCATGTCCATGTCGGGGGTCTTGTCGAGGCCCCCGAGGGCCCGCGGACGGCGCGAGAAGGCGACGTTGAGCGGCGCGAAGAAGATGTGCAGGTGCTTGGAGTACGACACGAACACCAGGAAGCCCGCGATCACCGCGATGTTGGCCAGCAGGAACGTCGCCTCGAGGACGCTGTTCACACCGGTGCCCAGGGGCCGCAGCCACACCGCCACCACGTGGCTCGCGAAGGTCCACTTCGACTGCCCGTAGGGGAAGTGGCCGGTGTCGATCTGGGCGCCCCGGTAGACCAGCAGCGTGATCACGACGAGTGCGATCAGCGCCAGGGTCAGCCAGGCCGCCCCGAGGTGGCTGCCGTAGAAGCGGCTGGCGCGGTCCTTGCGCGCGGGGGCGTTCACGACGCGGATGACGCTGAAGACGACCAACGCCACCAGCACCGCGGTCGCGAAGAAGTCCTCCGTGAAGCCCAGCCAGTTGCTCTGGCCGATCAACGGGATGTGAAAGCTGCGCTGGAAGAGCGCGCCGTAAGCCTCGATGATGGTCGCGAGCAGGACCGTGAAGCCCCACATGGTGAAGAAGTGCGCCACCCCCGGCACCGTCCAACGCAGCAGCTTGCGCTGGCCCGCCACCTCGACCACCTCGGCCTCGCTGACGCGACGAAAGCCCGACCATCGCCGCGGCGCGGGCTGGCCCGCGCGGATCACGCGCGAGAGCCAATAGAAGCGTCGGCCGGCGATGGTGAAGCACACCACCGTGATGACCAGTCCGATAATGATCCGTGCTAGCACCGCCGCTCTCCCGTCCGCACCAACGCTCCCCTCGCCCTAGGTCAAGAAGTTCTGCGAGTACCGGCTCGCGGTCGGTCCCCGCTGGCCCCGGTACTTCGAGCCGAGCCCCTCGGTCCCGTAGGGGCGGTCCGCGGGCGTCGTCATCTCGAAGAAACTGATCTGGCCGATCTTCATCCCCGGGTAGAGCGTGATGGGCAGGTTGGCGACGTTGGACAGCTCCAGCGTGAGGTGGCCGTCCCATCCGGCGTCCACGAACCCCGCCGTGGAGTGGATCAGCAGGCCGAGCCGGCCCAGGGAGCTCTTGCCCTCGAGGCGCGCGACCAGGTCAGCCGGCAGTACCACCCGCTCGATGGTCGAGCCCAGCAGGAACTCGCCCGGGTGCAGGATCATCGGATCGTCCGGGCCGACGTCGATGAGCTCGGTGAGGTCCTCTTGCGCCTCGCGAACGTCGATCACGCGCTGGGAGTGATTGCGAAAGACTCGAAACAACTGGTCGACGTGCAGGTCGACCGAGGAGGGCTGCACGCAGTCGTCGCCCAAGGGGTCGATGACGATCCGGCCCTGCGCGAGAGCCTCCTTGATGGAACGATCCGAGAGCACCATAACCCTGGCAACCATACCGCTCCGTAACCCGAGCACTCTGATACTGGCGCCCTGATGATTCGGACCGAGTGCCCGGCACCCGTGTCGCATCGCGAGCGGACCCGGGTGTGCAGTACGATGGTGCCTTCGCGGGCGTAGTTCAGCGGCAGAACATCAGCTTCCCAAGCTGAGAACGCG
>JBMFWX010000060.1:0-10098 GCA_049964855.1 Acidimicrobiales bacterium | reverse complement strand
TCGCGAGAGTTCCGACCGCGCTACCTCTGAGGGCGAATCACCTTGTGAGCAGCAGACTCGATCGAGCGCCGTGGCGTTCGGTTGTCAGTTGGTCGTGGCGTCGTCGCTCCGGTAGGCATCATGCGCAGAGACGGCGCACTGACGAGTGCGGAGTCCGTGGAGGGCATCACCATCCAATACCTCGTCGTTGACGATGGCGCAGGATGATGCGGACCGACCGGGGTGCCAGTGAGTGCAGCGGCGCCACTGCCGGTGCAGACGCGCGCCGGGTGCCTGGCGGTGGCTCCGACAGGCAACCGGCGCGATGACTGCGGCAGCGCTCTCAACGAGTAGCGAGACGCCGAGGGGTGCGTCGGCGTACTCGAGTCGCTTCTCGGCGCTTCGCGCGGGGACGGAGTGCAAAGCGCTCGACAGCCCTACACCAGTGCGAGGAGACTCGGAACGGCAAGTAGCGGTTCCGCCGCAGTGACATTGACAAGGCATGGTTTGACCTCCCCCTCTGTAGTCAGTCGACGTGGCGCCCCGTACTGCAACTGCCCACCGGGTTCCGTAGGGTCACCGGCGGGACCACGACCCGGTGCTCCCGGTCGCGACGGTCATGGTCTGGTTCAGCTCGTGGTGCCCGCCCTCCGTACCGTCACGGCTGGTCCTAGTCGGTGTTGGTCCCCCCGGGGGGCCGTCGTTGCGCCCGGAGTGGCTGGCGCGTCGCCGGTGGGAGGTAGCGCTCGGCGAGGCGGGTGAACGAGCCGATCATGTCCCGAGCGAGTCGCTCCCGTCCAGACTGATCCAAGCTGTCAAGCGCGATCTCCAGACAACGGGGCATCGTTGTGTCGGCGAACTCGACACGTTGTTCGGGACATCGCCAAGAACATCTTGTCCATCATTGGTGGTATCGCCGAGCCCATCACGGTGCACATCATTTTTCGCATGTCATCCGTGAAGCACTCCTGGTTCGAGTGGGTTTCGAGGCTCAGGACTGAGGTGCGCTGAGCTCTGGGGCGGAGCTGACCATCTCGGCGAGGACCTCCTCGGGAGTGACCGCACCGGTGATCTGCACCCGCAGGTGGCCGGGCTCTTCGAACAGTTCGACGCCGGCGATCTTGGACACGAAGGTGGTATCGCAGTCGCACTGTCCGATGTTGCACGAGGCGACGAAAATGTCGAGGACGTCGCGGGGCGTGGCCGGGGGGAGGAAGAGGTCGACACCGCTATCGGTGGCGACCGCTTCGGGCTCGCTCAGCTCCGTGGCCGGGGCGTTGTCAGTGTTGGTCATGACTTTCTGCTTTCTGTTCTGTGGGGGTAAGGGGATTGGTAGCGGGCCGCCAGACGGCAAGGTCGGCGGTGAGGGAGATGAGAGCGTTGGTCATGGTCGACGCATCGTGATCCGCCACAGCCGGCGGGGTAGGTCACCTTCATCGAAGGCGCTCACGTCTTCGAGCCCGAAGCCTTCGGCGAGCCGATCGACCAGCGGGCGATCGAAGAAGTGGACGACGAACCCGCTGTTCTCGTAGAGGTTGTCACCGAGGTCACGCCCTGCGCCGTGGTGAGCGTCGCCGACGTGGCGTACCGTGTAGATGCACAGGCCACCCGGGCGCAATACCCGACGGACCTCGCCAGCCAGGCCCATCAACTCATCGCTGGAGAGGGCCATGGTGAAGAGCATGTGGGAGTAGCAAGCGTCGAAGTTGGCGTCGGCAAACGGCAGTGGCTGGCGGACGTCGTGCGTAACGCTCGAGAACCGCTCGGCGAGCCCCACCGCATCGGCGCTCGTGGCGATCTCCGCGAGCGAGTACGCCGTGTAATCGAGTGCCGTCACCTCGAGACCGACCGCGAGTAGGCCGAGGGTGTCGCGCCCTTGGCCCGCACCGAGTTCGAGCACCTTTGACAAGCCCTCGGTGGCGAGACGGCTCGCCGCGTAGTGACCGGGCTCGCTCGGCTCGCTCCCGTACATCTGCGGGTTCGACCGGAACGTCGCCTCCCAGTGCTCACGCTGGCCGGTAATCAGTGGTGTCGCGTCGGTAGTGAACGCGTCGGTAGTAGTCGGATCGGCACTCACGGGGCCCACCTCGTCGAGACCACGGCGGCGGGTCGGTCCGGACGCCGATCGGACTCGAGTGGATCGGCGCGCAGTAGACGCTCCACTCGCGTCTCGAATTCACGGAGGTCAATCTCCCCACGAGCGAAGCGTTCGCGAAGGATGGTGAGTGGATCCTCGACTGGCGCCGGTTCCGGCTGTCTCATCGCGGCGGCCGGCGGAGCGATGGCGTGGCATCCGTGCCCCATGGTGCCGCGGCGTCGGACCATGAAGGCTGCCGCGACGATCATAGGGATCACGAACAGCACCGGCCACGGGAAGAACTCCCATCCACTAGGCATCATGGCCAGTCCTTCCTGTTTGCGGCACTCGGTCCGTACGGCTCGGAGCCAGATGACGGGCGCGGCGGCGCTCTGTGCCGAGTACCTCGAGCGAGGAGGGCGCAATCGCACCCTTGGCGAGGTCACGGATCAACGCAGCCGGCGCATGGTTCGTCGAGCCAAGTTCGCGAGCGAGTTCGCCGGTGTCAGCCCCCACCGCGGACGTGCCATCGGGGGCGACCAGCACGGGCAGGGAGCTGTAGCCGAGGGGGACCATCGCCTCGTAGGCGGTGGGGTCAGTGGTGACATCATGGACGTCGAAGTCGACGCCCTGTTCGACGAGCGCGCGACTGAGGGCCACACACGTGGCGCACCCGCCCTGGCAGTACAGTCGCGTGGCGTTCACGACGACTTCCGATCGACGAGCATGAGACGGGCGGCGTGAACCGCCGAGCGCAGCGCCTCGCTGGACACGCAGTAGTAGGTGTACGCACCTCGATGCTCGGGGCGCACCAACCCACGGTCACGCAGGATGCGCAAATGGTGCGAAACCGCTGGCTGGCGCAGCCCGGTCAACTCAGCAATGGTTCCCACTGGCACGCACACGGTGTCGAGTACCGAGAGAATCCGCAGACGGGTCGCGTCCCCGAGTGCTTGGAACATCTCGGCCAACTCCGTGGCTTCCCCAGTACCCATGATTGGCTCGAGCTCGTCGCCGAGTATCTCATCTGCCATCCCGGTAGTCGCATCCGCCACGGCGCTCCTTCGATTGCATTACTAGATCAGCATATCTAGATATCCATACTAGACACATTCAGAGCATGCTGTACGAGTTGAGTCCACTCATCACCTTCAGACACGCTCTCGCAAGCTAGGCAGCCACTTTGTGCGCGATCTTCCCGCCGATCCTCTGCCGATCGTTCTTCAAGCGCGAAGACGAAAGGGTGGTCGGCTTTGTGATCAGGGCCGGGGACAGCGTTCCGCAGAGAGCCGAGCGGTCTGCGTCCGCTTTGTGACAAGCTCGGAGGCGGCTTCCCCACGGGGTTCGCCCTCTACCTGGGGCCGCGAACCTACTCTGCCGAGGATCGACTTCACGTGGTCCCCCTCGATCGACTCTAGACTTCTCCCCCTGAATTTGCGCCCTGCATCCGCGCACTGATCCCTCACAGTCGGTAACCGCCCGGCGAGCAACGGCCACTGCGCCTGGTCCGTAGCCGAGGAGGAATTCACAACCCCATCCTCACGTGCACCGCCTCGAGCCAGAAGTGACCGCAACACCCGACCGACCGTTCGGTCCACGGTACGAGCCGGAAACCGAAGAGCAGGAGGCCACCCGACGGGACATGGTCTACGCTGCGCGCAGTGATGAGTTCTCGGCGACTCAGTGTGCGAACGGGTACGCGCGTTCGCGTACCCGCCGCAATGGTCCGTATCGCCGTCGCGCTCGCCACGCTCGCGCCGATGACGTCACGCGCACTTCCGGCTGCGGCCGCCGCCGTGTCGTCACCCCTGTCGGTGTCGCTCCTCGCTTCGCGAGAGGGCTGGCTCCTGTCCACCTACCACTGCACCACCCAGACCTGCACGCGCCTCGAGCGCACCACCGACGCGGGACGGACGTGGACGACGCTCCGCCTTCCCACACCCCTCCAACGACTCATGCGAGCGTCCAACGGCTACTACCCGACGCCACAGATGTCCGTCTACTTCGCCACGAGCAGCGACGGCTGGATCTACGGGTCGACGTCCCCCACGTCGGGCAGTGGGACGACCACGGCGGTACTGTGGGCGACCCGTGACGGGGGGCGCACGTGGTCCCCCGCGCCGATCGCGTCGCCCGCGATGAAGTTCGGCGTCCTCACCGTCAGCGCCAGTCGGGGATACGTCTACGCGATCGCTTGGATCAGCAACCAAGGATTCGGGCTCTGGCGCTCGCCGCTCGCGCACGAGGATTGGCGGCGCGTAAGCACGCCCCGGCTCGAGGTGGCGGCCGGTGGCACGTCGATGGAGGGCGCCCTGGTGTTCAAGGGAGCGAGCGGCTGGCTGATGGTCGGCAACGATCGCGGCGTCACCGGTGGCGCTCGCCTGACCGGCACGGGTCGCTGGGTGGCGTGGCGCGGGCCGTGCGCCACGGTCGGCGGCGACTTCGACGTCCCGGTGGCCTACTCAGCGACGAGCCTCCTTGACGTCTGCACGATCGGCGGGTTCGGTGGCGACGTCACGCCCGGGACACCGCGCCGCCTGACGATGGCAACGAGTTGGATCTTCACCTCGAACGATGGGGGCCTGACCTTCACTCCCGCCCGCCAGATCGGCGTGGGAATTGCGACGATGTGGATCACTCAGGTTCCCGGCCTGCCCGCGTCACCCGTCCCGGGCGTGATCCTCGTCGCGAAGCCCATCAACCAGGGATCGTCATCGATCGAGCACCTCTTCGCGACGAGGAATGGGGGGAAGACCTGGGCCTCCGTGTACTCGCCACCGTCCGCGTCGTCGGCGATCCTCGTCGTCACCTTCGCTTCCTCTCGCCTGGGCGCCGCGATCGTCCAGATCGCCCCCTCGCGCTCCTTCCTCATCATCTCGAGTGACGGGGGCCGAACCTGGCACCGCGCGAACACCTGAGCGCGCGGCCGGTGACCAGCGTCCCCGACGGCGACCGACCGCCTCGTCACGGGAGCGTGCTCGCTGTGCCAGCAGCATCCGGGGTCGCGTCGAGGCCGACTCGGCACACCATAATTCTTCCCGCCAGCAGCGCTCGACCGAACGCGGTCGTCCAGACCCCGCCCGTCGACCGCTAGCATCCCCAGTCGAGCGCCTCCAACGAGGCGGGCAGCAGGGAGGCCGCACCGTGAACGTCCTCTTCATCACCCTCGACCAGTTTCGCGGCGACTCCTGGGGCGCCGCGGGCCACCCTCTCGTGGTCACGCCCACACTCGACCGAATCGCCCGCGAGGGCGTTCGTCTCGCGCGCCACTACTCGCAGGCGGCACCCTGCTCGCCCGGTCGAGCGGCGCTCTACACCGGGACCTACCAGATGAACAACCGGGTGGTGGCCAACGGCACACCACTCGCCGCGCGCTTCGACAACATCGCCACGCTGGCACGGCGGGCTCACTACGTACCGACGCTCTTCGGCTACACGGACCAGGGAATCGACCCGTTCCAGGCCGACGGGTTCGACGACCCGCGCCTCGACAGCTACGACGGCGTGCTGCCCGGCTTCGCGATTGGCCACTACCTACCCGAGAGCCAGGCGACCTGGGTGGAGTACCTGCGCGACCTGGGCTACGACGTCCCCTACGGCTGGGCGGCCGCACTGCGCGGCGAGCCCGAGCGGCCCGCCGACGCCTCACTGACGAGCTTCCTCACCACCAAGTTCGTCGAGTGGCTCGCCGCACAGGAGTCCGGGTGGTTCGCCCACCTCAGCTACCTGCGTCCGCACCCTCCCTACGCCGCGGCCGGCGAGTACGCCACGCTCTACGACCCGGCCGACGTGACGATGCCGATCGAGCCGGTTGCGCCCGACCAGCGCCACCCACTGCACGAGATGGCCCTCGGCGTGCGCGCCAGTGCGGCGCCGCGCGAGGAAGCGGCGCTACGACACCTACGCGCCCAGTACTACGGCATGATCAGCGAGGTCGACGCCAACCTGGCCCGCGTCGTCGGCGCCATCGAGGCCCGCGGCGAGTGGGCGGACACCCTCGTCGTGGTGACCTCGGACCACGGCGACCAGCTCGGTGACCACGGCCTGATCCAGAAGCTCGGCTTCTTCCCCCAGAGTTACCACATCCTCGGACTCTGGCGGGACCCGCGCCAGAACGCGGGCGGTCGAGTCGTCGAGCGCTTCACCGAGAACGTGGACATGGCCCCGACCCTGGCTCACGCGCTCAACCTCGAGATCCCGGCCCAGTTCGACGGGCGCGTCCTGACGCCGCTGCTGACCGGCGAGGAGGTCGAGTGGCGCACGAGCGCCCACTACGAGTGGGACTACCGGGCCCACTTCATCGCCGAGGCGACGACGCCGTGGCCCTTCGACCGGTCGCTCTCGCGGCGCAACCTGGCGGTCACCGTGAGTGAGGACCTCGCCTACGTCCAGTTCGGGGACGGCTCGTATCGCTGCTACGACCTGGGCCTCGACCCCACCTGGCGCACCGAGTGCCCCGACGAGACACGTGTCCTGCGCGCAGCCCAGGAGATGCTCGTGTGGCGCCAGGAGCACCTCGACCGCCAGTTCACTGACCTGCTCCTCGAGCCCGGACGGCCGGGCCGCTGGCCCACCGGGCTTCGCCACGCCGCCGCGGACTCGCACCCCTGACGCTCGGTCCGGTCGTCGTCGGCCCCACACCGTCGACGCCGCCCGATCCGCGAACGCGAGTCGTGACCGGTAACGTCGCCCCGTGAGCCGCTCCTCCCCGCTCGATCGCCGGACGCTCCTTCGCCGTAGCCTCCAGATCGGCACGACGGTCGCCGGGGCGGTCCTCGCCGCGGTGGCGCTGGGCGAGGGCGACGACGTGGCGCGGCGTCCGACGGCGACCACCACGACACTCGGCCCGCCGACGGCGTCGGCCTGGGCCGGCCTCGCCGCGTCGCTCTCCGGTGCGCTGATCCGTCCCGACGACGATGCCTACGCCGTCGACGCCCAGCTCTACAACGCGAAGTTCGTCGACCTGCACCCCCAGGCCATCGCCTACTGCGCCAGCGCGGATGACGTGGCGCGCTGCGTGGACTTCGCCACGTCCCACGAGATGGCGCTCGCCGCGCGCTCGGGCGGACACAGCTACGGAGGGTACTCGAGCTGCGCCGGGTTGGTGATCGACGTCAGCCAGATGTCCTCGATCTCGCTCGACACCGCCACCAACGTCGCCACGGTCGGCGCGGGCGCCGCGCTCATCGACGTCTACAACGCCCTAGGTCGCCACGGCCGCCTGCTGCCCGGAGGATCCTGTCCCACCGTGGGCATCGCAGGACTGACGCTGGGTGGCGGCGTCGGCGTGTTCTCGCGACGCTACGGCCTGACGTGCGACAACCTCCGCTCGCTGCGCATCGTGACGAGCGACGCGCGTGAGATCACCGCGAGCGCCGAGCACCACGCCGACCTGCTGTGGGCGTCGCGGGGCGGCGGCGGCGGCAACTACGGCGTCGCGACCTCGTTCGAGTTCACCGTCCACCCCGTGCCCGAGATCACCCTGTTCGAATGGCGCTATCCGTGGTCGGCGGCCTCCGCGATGCTCGAGGCGTGGCTCCCCTGGGCGGCGGGCGCCCCCGACGAGCTCTGGTCGAACTGCCAGCTGCTCACCCAGGGCGGGTACGGCTTCCTGGCGCAGGTCAGTGGCGTCTACTGCGGCCCTCCGTCCGCCCTCGACAACGTGCTCGCCGAACTCGAGCGCGGCGGACCTCGACCGAGCGACCGCTTCGTAGGCTCGAACGAGTACCTCGCCGCGATGGCTATCGAGGCGGGGTGCGCTGGGCTCACCGTCGCCGCCTGCCACCTCCACTCACGCAATTCGCACGGCGTCCTGCACCGCTCGGCGTACTCGGCCAAGTCGAGTTACGTCGACCGGCCCCTGACGAGCGCGCGGGCCGCGACGATGGTCGACGCGGTGGCTCGCCTACAGCGCGACGCGCCGAACGTGGGTGGGGGCCTGGCCCTGGACGCCTACGGCGGCGTCATCAACGCCGTGGCCCCGCACGCCACGGCATTCGTGCACCGCAACGCGCTGGCCTGCATCCAGGCCACGTACTCGTGGTCGGCGTCAACCGCGCCGCACGAGCGCCACGCGGGAGAGCAGTGGCTCACCTGGCTGGGGGCCGACGTCTTCGATCCGACCACCGGTGCGTACCAGAACTACATCGACCCGACTCTCGCCTCGTGGCCGACGGCGTACTACGGATCCAACCTCGAACGCCTGATAGAGGTCAAGGACCGCTACGACCCGCAGAACCACTTCGCCTTCGCCCAGTCCATTCCCGTCTCCGCGAGGGGGTCACGCCACGCGTGACGCCGGGTCCGACCCGACCACGAGCGAAGTCGGGATCGGGATCGGGATCGCGCTATACTCCCCAGGAGTATGGGAGACAGCCCCGAGCACTGTGACGCGTCACCGACGACCGTCCCCCCGGGCTACCTCGTCGACCAACGCGCGATCCTCGCGCGGCTGCGCCGCATCGAGGGACAGGTCCGTGGCATCCACACCATGGTCGAGCACGAGCGTTACTGCATCGACGTGCTCCAGCAGGTCTCGGCGGTGACGCGCGCGCTCCAGGGCGTCGCGCTGTCCCTGCTCGACGACCACCTCGCCCACTGCGTCGTGCACGCCGTGGAGAAGGGCGGCGACGAGAAGGACCGCAAGCTGCGCGAGGCGTCGGCCGCCATCGCCCGACTGGTGCGCTCGTCGTGATCGTCCTCGTCGACATCGGCCGCGGCCTGCGCGAGGGGCTGTTCATGTTCTGGGAGACCGCCTGGGCGCTGGTCCTGGGATTCACTCTGTCGGGCGCCGTGCAGGCCTTCGTGTCGCGCGAGCAGATGCAGGCCCGCCTCGGCGACCACGGGCCGCGCGCGGTGGTCCGCGCGTCATTCTTCGGCATGGTGTCGTCGAGCTGCTCCTACGCGGCCTCGGCGATGACTCACTCGATCGTGCGCAAGGGCGCCGACTTCACCAGCGCCATGATCTTCATGATCGCCTCGACCAACCTCGTCATCGAGCTGGGCATCGTCATGCTGGTGCTGCTGGGCTGGCAGTTCGCGGTGGCCGAGTTCGTGGGCGGGCCGATCATGATCATCCTGCTCGCCCTCGTCGGGGGCGTGGTCTTCACCGTCGTGCGTCGGCGACCGGTCACCGACGTCGCCGAAGCCGACGTGGTCGATCGCGCGTGCGCGACGGGTGTGGGTGACGCTGACGAGACCACCTCGTCAATCTCGTCAATCCGCTCGCTGGCCGGCTGGGCCGACGCCTCGCGCTACGCGATCGCCGACGCCACGATGCTGCGCAAGGAGCTGGCCATCGGCTACGGCGTGGCCGGCCTGCTCACCGCCGTCGTGCCCACCCACCTGTGGAACGACCTGTTCTGGCACGGCCACGGGGTGGGCACCAGCGTCGAGAACGCCCTGGTCGGCCCCATCATCGCGATGCTCAGCTGGGTCTGCTCGATCGGCAACGTGCCCCTGGCCGCGGCCCTGTGGTCCGGGGGCATCGCCTTTGGCGGCGTCATCGCCTTCATCTTCGCCGACCTGATCTCCATGCCGCTGATCCTCATCTACCGCAAGTTCTACGGCTGGCGGCTCACGACGCGTATGGTCCTCGTCTTCTACGCGGTGATGGCGGCCGCCGGCCTGGCCACCGAGGGGATCTTCACGCTGTTCCACGCCGTCCCGCGCACGCGGGCGGTCACGGTCGCCAGCGCGCACTTCTCGTGGAACTACACCACCTACCTGAACTTCGTCTTCCTCTCCCTGGCGCTGGGGGTGTGGTGGCTGGCCCGCCACGGCGAGCGCTTCGGCGCCGGGGCGGGCTTCGCCCACGACGTGGTGTGCGCCATGCAGGTGCGCGTCGCCGACGCGCCGGCTCAGAGCATCTACCAAGGGACGACCTACTACTTCTGCTCGCCGCGGTGCCGCGAGCGCTTCGACGCGAACCCCGAGCGCTTCGTGTCGCCCGAAGCCTCCCCCCCGCCCGGCGACGACGCGCCCGCGCTCGACCCCGTCTGCCACATGAGCGTGGATCCGGCCACCGCCGCGGACCACCGCGT
>JBMFWX010000059.1:2917-10775 GCA_049964855.1 Acidimicrobiales bacterium | reverse complement strand
CAGGGATTCGGTCAAAGTCGCAGCGCGTTGAGAACGAGCTTGTCGTTGCCGAGCGATTCGGTAGCGAACGATGCAGCGCTGGTTCTCCCGGCGTTGCAGAGAGTCGGATGACTGGTGCGTGTGATGCGCACGAGGGCGCGTTGGGGCTCCAACTGGTCCAGAACGACCACCCGGCGCCGCGGCGCCCTAGAGACCGAGCAGCGTGAGTGCGGATGCGGGGCGTCGGGACACCGAGCGCAATGCTCGGGCGATGTTGGTCGCACCGGCGAGGCGCAGGACGCTGATCGCGAGATTGCGCATGGCGGCAAGCGCGCGGGGTGCAGAGCCAGAGCGGACCTTGGAGTGGTCCTCGCGCATCGTCACGTCCCGGACCCAGTGCAGCCCGTTCTCGATCGACCAGTGACCTCGTGCGGCACTGAGGAGTTGGCGCCGGGTCGCTGTCCGCGTGGCCAAGCTGGTGACCGCGTAAGCGGTCTCGGTCGACCGAGCGGTCTTGGTCTTCGCGTCGTCCACCTCTCGCATGATCCGGACGACTTGGGAGAGATGCGGGAAGTCGTGGAGCCCTGAGCCTGTGGCGACCCAGATCGTGCGGGTCTCGAGACGTCCGTGGCCCTTTGCGGTCTCGGTCACTGGCTCCGACCAGCGGTCCTCGTCGAGCGACGCGATCGCGTCGTAGAGCGTTGGCTGGTTCTCCTTGACGAAGAACAGGTATGCGGCCGACTTGTCCTCGACGAGGAAGCGGGCGTGTTCACGCTGGGTGTGCATCGCGTCGGCGGTGACGACGCGACCGGCGAGTGTGAGGTGCTCGAGCATCGGGCGGAAGGCGACGATCTCGTTCTCCTTGTGGTCGACCTCTGCCTGGGCGATGACCACTCGCTCTTCGTGGGTGAGCGCAGCGAGCAGGTGCACGGCACGCCCGTCGTCTTGGATCGCGCCCCGCAGGCTCTTGCCGTCGACTGCGATCGCCCGCAGCGGCGCAGCGGGAGGACCGTCGTCTTCGTCGGGATCGGAGTCCTCGCTGGTGGTGGTCGTCTCGGGTTCCTCGGCCCCTTCTTCGACGTGGTTGCGCCGGACATCGAGCTTGCTCGCGACGGCGTCGGCAACCACCCGGTCGAGCTGTTCGCGATCCACCGCCCACAGCACCCGCTGGATCGTAGAGAGCGAGGGCGCGACGATCCGGCCGGTCCCAGGAGAGCGGCGGGTGTGGAGGCGGACGAGCAGGTCATCGTCGAGAGATCTTGCCCACTCGGCGATCTCGGTCGGGTTGTGGCAGCCAGAGAGCATCGCGGCGGCACAGACCAACAGGACCGAGGCGAGCTGGTGGCGGATGCCCCGGGGCTTGCGGTGGTCGGTGATCTCTTGCAGGCGCTCGTAGAGACCGCCTCGCCCCTCGATCACCACAGCGTTGAGATCGACCACGTCCGCCCCCTCTTTGTCCGACATGACCAGCACGGGATGATCGAACGGCGCAGCCAACACCTCGGTGGCCCGTCGGTGGAGCGGGTAGACCCAGCAGCGCTTCACCTCACCGTGGTGCGCCCAGCCGCCGTTCTTTCGGGCGTAGCCCTGGGTCTCGCCGACCGAGACGAAGTTGGCCGCCTTGTAGCAGGTGCCCAGATGCCGGGCGGGATCGGTGAAGGTCTCGACCAAGAGCACCGGGACGCCGTGGGCTTGGACCATGTCCTGGCTGAGCCGCCTCAAGGTGCGCGACAGGACCGCAGACGCGAGGTTCTCGCGCCGTTCACCAGGCAGGACCAGGTAGCGCTGGTTGTTGGCGACATAGCGCAGGTGGCGGCGCTTGGTGGCAGGTGACCAGCCGATGAAGCGGTCTCGACCAGCGACACTCAGCGCCGCGGAGCCGAAGCCGATGAGCGCGACCCACTCGCCGTCGTAGGTCGCGACGTAGCGCAGCACCCGACCGAACAGGTGGTGACCGAGCCAGTGGTGCTCGTCGAGCAACGCGTTGAACCGGGCGACCTCGTCGGTGTGCACGAGGCGTACCGAGAGCCCAGAACCCAGTCGGCCGGGATGTCCTCCGTCCATCCACCAGCTTGTACCAGACCGGGGAGAGGTACGCCAGTACCCCCGTGTCGAGCCAGGTCAGGCTGCTACGTCAGCGGACTATGAATTCGCCCTGGACGATGATGGCGCCTCCGAGCACTGTGGGCAGGCTCAGCCCGACCAGGGTGACGATCGGCATGACGCTGTTGCGGAACAGGTGGCGCCTCACCAGCTGGCTGTTCGATACCCCCTTCGCCCGGGCCGTGCGAACGTAGTCCTGGAGAAGGTTGTCGATCACCGAGGAGCGCATGTACCTCGAGTACACCGAGACGGTCGTGATCGTGAGCGTCGCGACGGGGAGCACCATCGCGCCGGGGTCGTGAAACGACGCCGTGACGCTCGCTCCCTGGGGGCCTTCGGTGGGGAACAGGTGGAGCTTCGAGGCGAACGCCACGATGAGGAGGATCCCCAGCCAGAATGTCGGCATCGAGTAGCCGACGAACGACAACGTCGTGAGCGCGTGGTCGATCGGCTTGTTGCGGTGCATCGCCTGGAAGAGGCCCATGGGGATCGCGATCACCAAGGCGAAGACCAGAGCCGAACCGACCAGCAGGGCCGTCTTCGGCAGGTCCATCGCGAGCAGGGACCCCACGGACTGGTCGAACGTGTACGAGAAGCCCAGGTTCCCGTGCACCAGGCGGTCGAGGTAGAGCCAGTATTGGACCGGCAGCGGGCGGTTGTAGCCGTTCGCCACGTCGAAGGCACGGATCGCTCCGGGCGTGGCGCGGCGCCCGAGCATTGCCCGCGCCACGTTCCCGGGCAAGAAGTGCAGGAGGACGAAGGTGACCAACGTCACGAGGACGAGCACCACCACTGCCTGGATCAGGCGACGCACGAGGTACCCTGCCATCAGTCCCCCGGTACGAGACGCCGCCCGCGCCGCACCCCGAGCCACTCCCCGTCCCGCACGACGACGGTCCCTTGCTGCATGACGAGGTGGATGCCCTGCGGGGGGACTCTCGGCTCCGAGTACGTCCCTCGGTCCATGATCGTGTCGGGATCGAGCACGACGACGTCCGCCACGCGTCCCGGGCACAGCCGACCGCGGCTGGTCAGTCCGAAGACGTCGGCCGTGAGGCTGGTCATCTTGCGCACCGCGGCTTCGAGGCCGAGGATCTGGCGTTGGCGGACGTACCGGCCGAGGACCCTGGGAAAGCTCCCGTAGAGGCGAGGGTGCGGCCTCCCGACGAGATGGTCGGGATCGCCATCGGTGCAGACGCTCGTGCGGGGATGGGCGAGCACCTGGAGCATGTCGGCCTCGTCCATCGAGAAGTCCACGATCGTGGCGGTGAGCCGGCTCTCCGCCAGCAGCTGCACGACGACGTCGAAGGGATCGACGCCGAGGCTCGACGCCAGTTCGGCCAGCGTCGCGCCCTCGTGCTCGGGAGACGCTGCGGACGCCACCTGGATGCGGTCGTAGCCCTCCCCGGCGATGATGTTCTCCCACGAGCCATCGTCGTCCTCGATGTCGCGGCGGGCCCGCGTCCGGCAGCCCGCATCGTGGAGACGCCGCATGACGGCGTCCGCTCCACCTTCTTGGAACCAGGGCGGCAAGCAGGCAAGGAGCGTGGTCGAGCTCGCGTCATAGGGGTAGACGTCCTGGTTCACGTCGACACCCTCGCGCCGCGCGTCGTCGAGCTGCGCCAGGGCTGAGCCGACACTCCCCCAGTACGGGACGCCTGCCGCCTTGAGATGCGAGATCTGGACGCGCACGCCGGCCCGGCGTGCCACGTCGAGCGCTTCGGCGATGCTCTCGTGGAGATTGCGGCCTTCGTCGCGCATGTGGGTGGCGTACACGCGACCTTCTGGGAGCCTCTGGGCCAACGCGACCATCTCGTCAGCGTCCGAGAAGATGCCCGGTGGATAGATGAGGCCGCTCGACAAGCCCCACGCGCCTGCCTCCATGGCGTCATCGAGCATGCGGGCCATCTGGCGAGCCTGCTCGGCGTCGGGCCTTGCGCTGCTCATCCCCATCACCGCCTCGCGCAGCCGGCCGTGGCCCACGAGTGGGCAGTAATTCGTGACGTAGCCCGCGTCGTCGAGCCGCTCGTAGAGCCCTCGGAAGCCACCGTGCGGGCGCGGGTCGGGGCTTGTGCCGCAATTCCCGACGACCTCGGTGGTGATCCCCTGGAGGATCTTGCTGGTGTCGTCGAGGACCTCGAGCGGCGACTCGTCTGAGTGCGAATGCGGATCGATGAAACCTGGGCACACGACCAGCCCTCTCGCGTCCTCGACCCGGTCCGCGTCAGCGTGCTCGAGGGAGCCGGCAGGAGCGATCTGCGCAACCTGGCCGCTCACGATGTCGACGTCGGCGACCCGGCCTGGACACCCCGTCCCGTCCACCACGAGGCCACCGGTGATGACCACTCGTCTCACGCGTGTCGACCGACCGTCGGGGTGCTCATGGGGCCTTCTGGACCTGCGCGGCCTGGATCGTGGGAACGTCGCGTCGGCACGTCGCGCCGCAGCAGGTCCGCGATGGTCTCGCGCCGCACCACCAGCCGGGATTCGCCATCCCGGCAGAGCACCACCGGCGGCCGCAGCGCGCCGTTGTAGTTGTTGGCCATCGTGAAGCAGTAGGCGCCCGTCGCGGCCACCGCGACGACGTCGCCGGGCACGAGGTGCGGAAGCAGCGCGCCGCTCACCAGTCGATCACCGGACTCGCAGTGCCGGCCGACGAGCTCGACGGGCGGGCCCGTCGCCAGCGCATCGTCCACGGCGACGGCCTCGAACACCTGCCCGTAGAGGGACACCTCGAGGTTGTCGCCCATGCCTCCGTCCACGGCGACGAACGTCGGCTCGCCGCGCTTGACGGACACGACGCGGTACACCGTCATCCCGGCCCGGGCGACCATGCTGCGGCCGGGCTCGATCACCAGGGTCGCCGAGGCCGGGAGGTGACGGCGAGCTGCGTCGGTGAGCGCACCGAGCCACGCCTCGACCGACGGGCACGATTGGTCTCGGGTGTACTTGACGCCGAGGCCGCCGCCGAGGTCGTAGACGTCGAAGTCGCCGAGGGCGGCGACACGCTCGACGGCCGCCGCCCATGGGGCCGTGTCCAGGATCTGGGAGCCGAGGTGAACGTGCACCCCGTCCAGACGAAGGTGGTCGCTGCGACGGAGCCGCGAGATCGCCGCGGCAGCTTCCGGCAGCGGGAGACCGAACTTCGACCCCTGCTGGCCGGTGCTGATGGCATCGTGGGTCTGTGGGTGGACGCTCGGCAGCACTCGGACGAGGACGCCCTGCTCGCCGGTCACGATGGCCTCCAGGCGGTCGAGCTCGTCGAAGTTGTCGATGACGACGAGGCCCACCCCGGCCTCGACGGCCATGCGGAGCTCGGTATCGGTCTTGGCATTGCCGTGCACGATGATGGACGCGGGGTCCATGCCGCCCGCCAGCGCCATTGCGAGCTCCCCTCCGCCGGCGACGTCGGCTCCGACGCCCTCTTCCGCCATCAGCCGGTAGATGGCGGTGCTCGGGAAGGCCTTGGAGGCGAAGACGACACGCGAAGAGGGCCACCGGCGCTCGAGCTCGTGACGGAACCGCCGCGCCTGACGCCTCAGTGCGTCCTCGTCGAGCACGTAGACCGGCGTGCCGTACGCATCGGCCAGGTCCGACAAGCGGCAGCCGCCGATCGAGAGGTGCCCAGCGGCGTCGATGTCGGCCGTCGGCGGGAGGACGTCGGCGAGCTGGCCGTCAGGTACCGAAGGACCCGTCTGCACCACCGGTTCACCGTAAGCCCCGCCCGCTTGGTTGGTCAATTGAGGATCGTACTATGATCCAAGCTGAGTGTTAGCCGATCGGACAGAACCCCAGTCGCTCGACCGGCTGCTCGGCACGATGGGGCCGGCATTGCTCGACGTCCTCGTGGCTCCTCGCGGGCTGGACGTCGTCCTGACGAGGACCGAGCTCGTCGATGCGGCCGACGAGGTCGCATTCGGCCCGGGTGTCGTCCTCCTCCTCGTCACCGAGGAGCCGAGCGGCCCGTCCGCCACGGCCATCGTGCGCAGCGCCGGCGCCTCAGGGGCCGCCGCCGTGGTGGTGAAGCGTCACGGTCGTGACCTCGCCCCCCTCGTCACGACCGCGGAGAAGTCCGGAGTGGCAGTCCTCGTGGCTGCGGACGAAGTGTCGTGGCGCCACCTCGACGGCCTGATGTCGTCGACGCTCGTGCCGGCACCCGGCGAGATGTTCCCGGGCGTCACGCCGGGAGACGAGCTGTTCGCGGTCGCCAACGCGATTGCCGCAGCGGTCGGGGGATCGGTGGCGATCGAGGATCTGGCACACCACGTCCTGGCGTACTCGACCGTTCCCGGGCAGCGTATCGACGAGCTGCGACGCAGGGGCATCCTGGACCGCCAGGTCCCGGCCGGACCTGACGACCCCGACCAGTACCGGAAAGTTCTGGCGTCGAACGGTGTCGTGCGCTTTCCAGGATCCGGCGACGAGCTCCCCCGGATGGCAACGGCGATCCGCGCCGGATCCATGGCCATCGGCACGCTGTGGGCCATCGAAGGTGCGCTGCCTCCCGATGCCGTCGCAGAGCGCAGCGTCGCGGATGGCGCGCGCCTTGCGGCGCTCGCTCTGCTTCGCCGGCACAGCTCCGACGACCTGGAACGCCTGCAGCGCGCCGAGTTGCTCCGTGGACTGCTCGATGGGCGCCTCACCCCTGCGACCGCCTGGCTGCGGCTCGGCCTTCCTGCCTCCGACCGTTCAGTGCTCCTCGGGGTGACGGCGTCGTGGACGGATCACTCAGCGGCGCTGCTCTCGGAGATCGATCGCCACGCGCGGCGTGCGTGCCTGGCAGTGCTCCCACGCGGGGTGGTCACCGTCACCGATCGGGCGGTCTACGTACTGGCCACCGGCAAGGAGCCGGACCGGTCCGCGCTGCGCTTCGCGGAGCACCTCCTCGCCCTGCTCGGCGGTGCCGACATCGGCGAGGTTCACGTTGCCATGGCTGCGCTCGCCGGGAGCCCAGCCGATCTCCGATCGCGCCGTGCCGAAGTCGACCAGATCCTCGCGATGGCGACCACGTTCGGCGGAATGCCCCGCATCGTCCGGTTGGCCGACGTACGAAGCCACATCCTCCTCACCCATTTCTCCGAGCTCCTCGGGGAGCACCCAGAGCTTGCACACCCGGGCATCACTCGGCTTGTCGAGCTGGACGCGGAGAACCAGACTGATATGGCCGCGAGTGTGCTCGCATGGATCCAGGCGAACGGGGACTACCGCGCGGCGGCCGAGGTGATGTCGGTTCATCCCAACACCATTCGCTACCGCCTGCGGCGCGTCGAAAAGCTGACCGGCGTCCACCTCGACGACCCGAACGACCGTCTCGTCGTGTGGCTCCAGTTGCTCGGCGGCGTGACACCCTCGAGGCGCCCATCGCCGGTGTGGGCCAGACGTCCTCCCCACGCGCCAGAGACACGTGAGCCGGCAGGGCGGATCGTCTGATCCGCCCTGCCGGCGTCATCGAGCGATCTTCACGAGGTCTTGGTCTCGATCTGGGCGTTTCCGAACACGAAGGCGCCGCCTCCCGAGGTCACCAACCAGTACCCGCCCCCGTCGGGCGTGGTCGCCATCCCGACCACGGGACGGCTGAAGGTGATGGAACCGGCTGAGCCGTAGAAGCTCGCGTGGCCGAAGGTGAAGACGCCGCCGTCGGCCGCGACCAGCCAGTAGCCACCGCCCGTGGGTGTCGCGGCCATGCCGACCACCGGGGCGTCCAGGTGCTTGCCGCCCATGGAGCCGTAGAAGCTCGCGTGGCCGAAGGTGAAGACGCCGCCGTCGGCCGCGACCA
>JBMFWX010000059.1:0-2817 GCA_049964855.1 Acidimicrobiales bacterium | reverse complement strand
GCCAGTAGCCACCGCCCGTGGGTGTCGCGGCGATGCCGACGATCGGGGCGTCCAGCGTGGTACCGGTCAAGGAGCCGTCGCACGGCGCGTTCCCGAACGTGACCACATCACCGAACTGGTCGACCTCCCAGTACCCGCCACCCGAGGTCGTGGCGGCCATGCCGACGACGTGCGCATTGGCCGGGAAGCCAACCGAGCAACTCGTCGTCGTCGCCGCAGCCGACGGCGCGGCTGCGGCGAACGCGCCCCCGACGGCGGCCCCAACCCCGATGAACAGCGCGAGAGCGCCCGTGATGCGACCCACGCGTCTGCGGCGCGCCCGCGTCGTGATCTTGGATGCCATCTGGGATCTTGACGCCCTACCCGCCAGGACTCGCGCCATGGATCTCGCCCACCACGCCCGACGTTCGCCTGGTTCTTCGTCTGCTGCTGCTGCCGGAACCATTCCGTCACGCCGCTGCATCGATCACCTCCTTTTGGATGCCCTCCCGGTGCAGATGCGTCGAGAGGGACCCGACCCGAACGAGACTTGCCCCGCTACGTGGGCACCAGGTGGGCACGATCTTGGCGGCATATGACAATTCCGGCTGGTCTCTCTGCTCAGCTCCCCCCCGGTCGCGCCGACATCGTGACGAAATCTCGGGCCCAGGCGGGGTCGAAGAAGGTGGCCGGTCCCTGCACCGTCGAGGCAACGAGCTTCGTGCCGTTCGCGGGCGACGCCGCTCCGCTCGGTGTGGTGGGGTCGTAGGTGACGAAGACCGTCCAGTACGGGTTGATGTCGAGCTGCATGCCGCGGACGGCGCCCGCGCGCACCAGCAGCTGGGCGAGCTGGAGCGGTGACAGGGCCGGCCCGGTGACGTAGACGAGCGCGCCGCTGGCGGTGGTTCCCGCTCCAGACCGCCACTGGTGCTCGACTCCCGGACCTGTGCAGGTATCGACTCCGCACGTGGCGCCCCAAGACAGCCAGTCGGGTGTCGACGCCTGCGGCGTCGGAGCTCCGCCGGCGACGAGCGGCACGAGGTTCTGGCGGACGCTCACGACGCTGGGCGTCATCGTCACTGTCGCGCCCCACGTGCCGATCGTGACCGACCCGTTCGAGTAGATCACGAGCGAGGCCGCGCCCTGGACGAGAGGGATGATCGTCTTGCCTGTCGTGACGTAGCCCCCGTGCGCTGTCGCCATCTTGAACCCACCGTTGAACGCGGCGACGAGCGACGTCGCTTGTGCCGGCTCGATCGGCGCCGTGTAGGGGTACGGGCCGCCGCCGGGGCTGATCGACCCCGAGTACAGGCGCGCCGCGAGGAGGCGCGTGTCCATCCAGGCGATCCCGGCAGGCTGGGTCCCCCCGGGAGGGACGAGCGCGGTCTCGAAGACCGCGGGCTGGCCGTCGACCGGTCGTCCCGCCGGCGCCCAGGTGCCAGCTCCTGCGACCTGCGGCGCTGTGGGGAAGGGGCTGAGCGGCGCCGGCTGCGGCAGTCCCGGCGGTACCGTCGTGGAGGTCGTGGTGGTCGACGTGGTGGTCGTGGGCGCCGACCGAGGCGAGGTCGACGCGCCGGGCCGAGGGGTGGCGGACGTGCTCGAGCTCCTGGGTGGGGACGACGAGCGCGACTGCACTGCGCCGCCGCACGAGGCGAGCAGGGAGCCCAGCGCAGCGCAGACGGCCACGGCGACGGACATGCGGGCGCACCGGGTCGCGCGACGTGCAGACAACACGGAGCGAGGCTACGGGAGACTCGGGCTCGACGCGCACCCGACCACTATCATCGCTTCGTCGATGCGCGTATCATCGCTTCGTCGATGCGCGGACCTGACGACCCCGCCGGCCGGCGAGTGCCGGTGGGTCCCGCACCCCGGCGAGCTGGCAGGCGCCGTCGGTCGCGCGTGCTCACCGTCTCAGGGCTCGCCGCGGTCGTCGCGCTCGTCGTCGTGGTCGTGGTCGCCGTGGTCGCTCACGGGGTCGGAGGACCCACGGCCCCCCGCCCCGCTGCCGGGCATACGCACGGGCCCGGCTCCCCGGCGCGCTCGCGCGCTTCCACCACGGCGACGCCGCAGAGCACCACCACCACCACCACGATTCCCGCCACGACCACCACCACGACCGGTCCAGGGTCACTGCCGCAGACGACGACACTGCCGTCTGCCACAACGCCGCAGTTCCACGCCGAGATGGCGGACCTCTGGCGGGGCGTGGTGACGGCGAGCGCGCGCACAGCGATGCCGGCCTTCTTCCCCCTCGCTGCCTACCTCCAGTTGAAGTCGATCCCCGACGCGCAGGGCGACTGGCAGTCGCGCCTCGTCGGCGAGCTCTCGCTCGACCTCGGCGCCGCGCACGCACTGATCGGCAGTGGGGCCGCGACAGCGCAGCTCGTGCAGGTCATCGTGCCAACCCAGTACGCGCACTGGGTCACACCGGGGGTCTGTGACAACAGCATCGGGTACTACGAGGTGCCCAACGCGCGCCTCGTCTACAGGACCAAGGGCGTGGTCCGCTCCTTCGGCATCGCGTCGATGATCTCGTGGCGCGGGCAGTGGTACGTCGTGCACCTCGGCGCGGTGCTGCGCACAACAACAGCCGGCCACGGTGAGATCGATGCTCCTGCCACAGGTCCTGGAACGCCGGCGTACTCGTCGACGTGCTGAGCGGCGCCCGTCATGGCGAGCCCTGGTGGTCGTGATGCGCTCCATGAGCGCGGCGTCCCAATGCGGGTAGCATCCTCGTCCGGCCGCACCCCCGAGTGTCGCGGCCCGTCGCGACCACCGCGGCCGCTGCGGCCTGCCGGTTGCCTGATGGCGAGCGCTCGGTGCCCGGTTGCCCTC
>JBMFWX010000058.1:8422-10858 GCA_049964855.1 Acidimicrobiales bacterium | reverse complement strand
CGAAAGAGGCCGCGCCGGTCCTGGACGATGACCGAGTGGATGTACGCGGTCCCGGTCAGCCACGGCAGCAGGGCCGCGTTCTCGACCGGGTCCCATCCCCAGAAGCCGCCCCAGCCCAGCACCTGGTAGCTCCACCACGCGCCAAGCACGATCCCCACCGACAGCGCCCCCCAGGCGAGGACGCTCCAGCGGCGCTGCTCGAGCGGCCAGCGATCCTGCACCCGGCCGGTGATGAGCATGGCCACCGCGAAGGCGAAGGGCACGGTGAAGCCGACGAAGCCCAGGTACAGCAGGGGCGGGTGCATCGCCACCAGCGGGTTGTCCTGGAGCAGCGCGTTGGGTCCCGCCCCCTGGTGCACCACCGCGGGGTTGGCCAGGAACGGGTCGGCCGGGCCCACCACCAGCAGAGTGAAGAAGGTCGTCACCGCGAAGAGCACCAGAGTCGCCCAGCCCACCACCGCGTCACGGGCCTCGCGCCGGTAGTAGACGACGACGCCGAGCACCAGCGCGTCGAGCAGGAGCACCCACAGCAGCAACGACCCCTCCAGCGCCGACCACATGCCGGTGATCGAGTAGAGCAGGGGCGTGAACGTCGCGTTGTTCTCGGCCACGTAGGCCAGCGAGAAGTTGTGGGTCACCAGCGCGTACTGCATCACCCCGACCGCGCCGGCGATGCCCACCATCGTCACGATCGCGACGACGAGCGCGTGCGAACGCCGGTGACGCGCCAGTGCCCGACCCTGGTCGACCACCCCCACGATCGGCGCCAGCAGGGCCAGGTAGAGCGCCGCGCGCCCGAGCCAGGTGAGGATCACCGCACGCTCCCGTTGGGTGCGCGCACGCGCCCCGGGTGCTCGGCGATGTAGGTCGCGCTGTGCTTGACCATGATCTGACTGCCGTCGAAGACCAGGGAGGTGGGCGTGGTGAAGTGGCCCACGACCACCACCGGGATGTTGGCCTGGAACAGCCCGGGCGGTGAGCCGTGGGCGATGACCCGCACCGTGCGCCCCGGCGAGCCGACCAGCGTGAAGGACGCCCCGCTCGACGTGCGGTCGATCGTGTGGGGGACGACCACCCCCTCCAGGCGGATCTCCTTCACGCCGATGGCGTGGCGCTGAGCCAGCACCTGGTCGACCGTCTCGAAGTAGTTGAGCGAGTGCAGCAGACCCTGGGCGAGGAGCACGAGGATCACCGCCCCCAGCGCCACGAGCACCCCGAGGCTGCGCCAACGGCTACGACTCGGCGAGGGGGGTGGCGCGACCGGGGTCACGTCGCCCAGCGTCTCAGTGCGAGTCACGGCGTCCCCGCCACCAGATCGACAGCGCGTAGAGGGCCAGCCCCCCGAAGGCGAACCCGTAGCCGGCGGCGACGTAGCCCATTAGCGGACCCCCTCGCGGCGACGCTCGCGGATCGCCTCGTCGTACTGGCGCGCGAGGCGCGCCTCGCGCGCCACCTCCAGGCGGTAGCGCGCGCGCAGCAGCCACGCGTAGGCCAACGAGAAGGCGACGAAGCTCACCAGAAGGGTCCAGGCCATCGACCCGTGAACCAACAGGGTGCGATTGGTGGTGAACACGGTGGCGTTTTGGTGCAGCGTCTTCCACCACACCACCGAGAAGTGGTCGATCGGCACATTGATCGCCGACAGCACCGCGAAGACCGCGGCGCGCCGGGCGCGCACGGTGGGGTCGTCGTTGGCTCGGCGCAGGGCTAGGTAGCCCACCGCCAGTACGCCGAGGATCGCCGTCGAGGTGAGCCGGGCGTCCCAGGCCCACCACACGCCCCACGTGGGCCGACCCCAGATCGAGCCGGTGATGAGCGTCAGGGCGATGAACACGACGCTCACCTCCATCGCGCAGTACGCGACGCGGTCCATCACCATCGAGCGCGTGCGGCGCCACAGGTACAGCGCGCTCGCGATCGTCGCGGTTCCGTAGGAGAGGTACAGCGCGTCCCAGGCGACGGCCGGGTGCACGTAGAGCAGACGCACCAGGTTGCCCTGGATCCGGTCCGGTGGCGTGACCACCAGTCCCAACCAGATCGTGAGCGCCAGCAGCACGAGGGTCACGGGACCGAGCAGCCGTTGGATCAGTTTCATCATGTCTCCTCCAGCACCGCGTAGAGCAGGATCCCGACCGCCAGGTACGCGACGAGGGCGACCGCGTCGAGTACCCACCACTGCCACAGCCCCTGGTGGGTGACGGCGGCCGACAGCGAGCGTTCTCCAGCGATCAGCAGTGGTGCGAACGCCGGCAGCGACAAGAGGGGAAGCAGCGTCGCCGACGCGTCACCACCGGTGAGCGCTCCGTAGAGCGTACCGGCCGCCGCGAGGGCCGCGACCGTCACCACCACGCTCGGGGCCGCGCTCAGCGTCGCGCGCAGGGGCAGGTGCAGCACCAGCACCGCACCACCGAGCAGTACCGCCGCGGTCACCCACAG
>JBMFWX010000058.1:3127-8322 GCA_049964855.1 Acidimicrobiales bacterium | reverse complement strand
CTGCGCGCCTCGATCAGCAGGTCCTTGCGGGCCACGAGCCACGCCGTCGTGATCACGACGTCGACGCCACCACGCGCCCCCCGGCGATGGTCAGGGTCCGCGGCGCCAGGGCCGGCGAGCGCAGTGGATCGTGCGCGCTCACGACCACGCTCGCCCCGCCGGCGCACACCTCGCCCAGCAGAACGTCGAAGAACGCGCGGCCCTCGTCGTCGAGCGAGGCGTAGGGCTCGTCGAGCAGCCACAGCTCGGCCCGGCGCACCAGCAGCCAGGCGAGTCCCAGACGACGACGCTGACCCGCGCTCAGCTGGCGCGCGGCGGTCGTGCGTCGCGCGCCCAGACCCACTCGCTCGATCGCCGCGTCGAGGTCCTCCAGGGGGCGTCCGAGAGCACGCGCCGCGAAGCGCAGGTTCTCGGTCACGCTCAGGTCGTCGTAAAAGGAGCCCTCGTGACCGAGCCACCCGACCCGTCGACGCAGCAGGCGTCGATCGCCGGTGGCGAGATCGATACCCACCACCATCCCCGCCCCGCTCGACAGAGCCACCAGTCCGCCGAGCAGTCGCAGGAGGCTCGTCTTGCCCGCCCCGTTGGGGCCCGTCACCACCGTCAGACTGCCGGGCGACACGTCGAGGTCCACGCCGGCTAGCAGGGGGAAGCCCGCCGCGAGCACCACGGCGTCGCGCAGTCGCGCGACCGGCGCCGACCGGTCCGCCACCCTCTAGCTCGCCAGGGCGAGCGTGTCGGCGGCCACCATCATCTCGATCAGGTCGTAAAAGTTGGTCTCGCACTTCCAGCCCAGCTCGCGGCGTGCCTTGGTGGCGTCACCCACCAGCTCGTCCACCTCGGCCGGACGCAGGAACGCGGGGTCCACCACCACGTAGTCCTCGTAGCGCAGGCCCACCGCGGCGAAGGCCACCTCGCACAGTTCGCGCACGCTGTGGGTCTCACCCGACGCCACCACGTAGTCCTCGGGCGCGTCACGATTGGCCATCAGCCACATCGCGCGGACGTAGTCCGCGGCGTAGCCCCAGTCACGCTTGGCGTCCAAGTTGCCCAGGCGCACCTCGTTGGCCAGCCCGGCCTTGATGCGGGCCACGGCGTGGGTGACCTTACGCGTCACGAACTCCAGGCCCCGGCGTGGTGACTCGTGATTGAACAGGATCCCACTCGAGGCGTGCAGGCCGTAGCTCTCGCGGTAGTTCACCGTGATCCAGTGACCGTAGACCTTGGCGACACCGTAGGGGCTGCGCGGGTAGAAGGCGGTCTCCTCGTTCTGGGGCACCGTACGCACCCGTCCGAACATCTCCGAGGAGCTGGCCTGGTAGAAGCGAATCTCGGGGTCCACGGTGCGAATGGCGTCGAGCAGACGAGTCACGCCGAGGGCGGTCGCCTCGCCGGTCAGCACCGGCTGGCGCCACGAGGCCTGCACGAAGCTCTGGGCGGCCAGGTTGTAGACCTCACGGGGCCGGTACTCGGCCAGCACGTTGATCAGCGACACCTCATCCATCAGGTCGCCCGAGACCAGCGTCAGCCGGTCCTGGATGGCGCTGATGCGCTCGATATTCACGGTCGAGCTGCGCCGCATGAGACCGATGACCTCGTAGCCCTGGTCGAGCAGCAGCTCGGCGAGGTAGGAGCCGTCCTGACCGGTAATGCCGGTAATCAGTGCGCGCTGAGCCACTACTCCTCCAAAAATGGGTGCCGACCGAGGCACGGCCGGAATGCTACTACTCAGTTTCGCGACTCCGCGACGAGCCCTAGCCTGTCCGGGTGGCCCGCCTCTGCGTCGTCAGCTTCCGTCTCGGCGGCACGGACGGGGTCTCGATCGAATCCGCCAAGTGGGTGACGGCCCTCGAAAGTCTCGGCCACGACGTCACCCTGGTCGCCGGGGAGGGTTCGCTCGACGTGCGCGTGCCGGGACTGGCGATCGGCGCGCCCGCGCCGACGCGCGCGCAGCTCGACGCCGCACTAGTCGGTGCAGATCTGGTCATCGTGGAGAACCTCGCGTCGCTGCCCCTGAACCCGGGAGCCCGCGACGTCCTCTACGAGGTCCTCGAGGGGCGCCGGGCACTCTTCCACCACCACGACCTGGCCTGGCAGCGGCCCGCGACGGCCCACCTGGCCGGGCCGCGCGACGCACCGCTCTGGCGCCACGTCACCATCAACGATCTCTCGCGACGCGAGCTGGCGGCGCGCGGCATCGTCGCGACCACGATCCCCAACTCCTTCGACTGCGACCCGCCACCGGGCGACCGCGACGGCGTGCGCGCGCGCCTCGACGTGGGAGACCAGCCGGTGGCGCTGCTCGCCACCCGCGCCATCGCGCGCAAGAACGTCGCCGGAGCGCTGGCGCTGGCGCGCGACCTCGACGCGGTGCTGTGGCTCCTCGGCCCCAGCGAGGACGGCTACGAGGAGGAGCTGCGTTCCCTGCTGGCCCAGTCGGGAGCGGCGGTGCGCCGCGGGCCCCACGGGGCGAGCATCCACGACGCCTACGCCGCGTGCGATCTCGTCGTGCTCTCCTCCACCTGGGAGGGCTTCGGCAACCCGGTACTCGAGTCGGTGACCCACCGCCGGCCCCTGGCGCTCTACCCCTACCCCGTGGCGCGCGAGATCGCGCGCCACGGTTTCGCCTTCTTCGACCTCGACGACCGCGAGGGGTTGCGCGAAGCGCTGCGCTCCCCCGACGAGGAACGCCTCGCGCGCAACCTCGCGATCGCCCGACGTCACTTCAACGTCGCCCACCTGCCCGCGCGGCTGGCCAACCTACTCGCCGAGTCCGGGATCGCCGCGCCGCTAGGCTCGTACCGTGGCGACGTACGAGCGCGGTGACGTGACAGCGTGGTGAACGACCTACGCCCCGACCAGCGCGAGCGGCGCGACCTCGTGCTACACGTCGCGCGCGAGGTGTTCGCCGAGCGCGGCTTCGCCGCCACCACCATGGACGACATCGCCCGACGCGCCGGCTTCACCAAACCAATCCTCTACCAGTACTTCGAGTCCAAAACCGCCCTGTACCGACAGATTGTGGCCCAGACGGCCGCGGCGCTGCTGAGCCGTCTCGACGAGGCGGTGGCGCACGCCGACACACCGCGCGCGAAGATCGAGGTGGCCTTCCGGGTCTACTTCGAGATGGTGGTCGGCGAACCCGACGCCTTTCGCATCCTGTTCATCCACTCCCACGAGGGCGAGACGGTCGGCGAGTTGCGCAACCTCGAGCTGGGACTGGTGTCCTTCCTCGAGCCCTACATCAACGTCGCCATCGGCGATGACCACCGCCGCCAGATCGCGGCCGGAGTCGTGGGCATCGCCGAAGGCGCCGCGGTGGCGTGGCTCGTCCAACAGCACCGCAAGGGCTGGCCGACCCCGTCGACGCGCGAGGCGCAGCGCCTCGCGGCGCGCACCGCCACCCTGGCCTGGGGAGGACTGCGCGCAGTCCAGCAGGACTAGCCGGTTCGCACGCGCACCAGGGCCTCGAACAGGTCCATGAGCGCATCGGCGTCCATCGCCTTCGCCGTCGGCGCCGCCATCGCCTGGCCCACCACCGCCGACCAGAAGAGAGCCGTGAGCGTGGTCGCGTCGAGCGCCGGATTCACCCACCCGCGATCCTGGGCGCCGGTGACCGTCTTCACCCAGCGCGAGAACTGGCGCGCGACGTAGTCGGCGGCGTCGCGCGCGGGCGACTGCCCCCCGTCGTCGCCGAGAAACAGCCGGCCGACCGCGTACTTCCCCTCGATCTGCGCCGGCTCGAACACCAACTGGAAGTACCGGCGCAGCGAACGCCAGTACTCGACCTCGTCGCCCGCGGCGAGCGCGGCCTCGATCGTGTCCATCAGTTCGCGCAGCGGTGCCATCATCGCCTCGTAGCGCGAGACTTGGGCGACCGCGATCAGGTGCGCGCGCGACTCGAAGTGGTAGTAGATGGTCGGGATCCCGACGCCGGCGCGCCGAGCGAGATCGGCGACGCGCACGCGCTCCGCCCCGTCACTCTCGATCATCGCGATCGCGACGCTCACGATACGCTCACGGACCACCGACTCTTGACGCACGACCCGACCTTTCGCCACCCCACCGCCTCCCGGTCTAGCGCACCCGTGTCGCACGGTAACGCGCCAACGCGCGTCGGGCGCGGATGCACGCGCCGCGTCACCACGCACGACAGCGCGCCAGCCCGTAGAGTCATCGACGTGACCAACGCAGATCGGGCTCGCGGCGACGCACTGGAGGAGGTGGCGACGGGACCGCTTCCGCTGGCCGAGTTGATGGCACGGCTCCTCGCGCGCGGCTCGCTCGATCAGTGGCGCGACTTCGACAGTGACTCCCTGAGCGACGCTCTGGACGAGCTCCTCGTCATAGGCGACGACCTCTGGACCACGCCCGACGGCGTGGTGGCGGCCACCGCCACGCTGCTCGACGGCGCGACCTTCACGCACCGCGTGAGCGAGTACGAGCGCCGCGCGCACGCGCTCGACGTCGCGCCCGACCTCGACGTGCTCGACCGGGCCGCCCGTGACGACCTGCACCTGGTCGACGGAGGGCACCTGGTAGTCCTCTACGACGACGGTGACGGCGCCGAGGGCGGTCTCCTGACGGGCCCCCCGGGCTGGCTCGCCGCCACCTCCTCGCCGATCGTGGGGCTCACCCGCCGGGGCGTCACGGTAGCCCTCGCCGGCGTCGCGGCGGCCGACCTCGACTCGGGTGATCGCGAGAGCGCCGCGCTGGCCCGCGAGTTCGACGAGGAGTACGAGCCCGGCGTGGCCCAGGAGGTCACCGACCTCGTCCTCAACGCACTCACTCACGACCCGTCACTCTTTCGACGAGCGGTCCCACCGATCCGCGAGCTCCTGGCGCGCGTCGACCTCGACGTGATCGGCTCGTGGGTCGCTCGCGTCGGCGAGGACGCTCGGACGCCACTCGTCGCTCTCCACGAGTACCGCGTCGCCGAGCTCGGAGAACGCTTCGGCTTCGACGCGTGCTGCCACGAGGCGTTCGATCGCGTGCTCGGTGCCTGGTACCGCCACCTCGAGATCGACGTGACCTCGACGTCGGCGTCGACGCCGACCGTGCTCCCGTGGCGCGACGTGGCGCGCGACCTGGCCCACGGCGCGGTGGCGCCGGCCCTGGTCGCCTACGTCCTGGCCGACGAGGGCGTCGCCTCGGAGCACCTCGCGGCCTTCGCCCGCCCCCTCGCCCGGCTCACC
>JBMFWX010000058.1:0-3027 GCA_049964855.1 Acidimicrobiales bacterium | reverse complement strand
GGGCGTCGCCTCGGAGCACCTCGCGGCCTTCGCCCGCCCCCTCGCCCGGCTCACCAGCCCCCTCGCGGCGCCCGGGCACTACCTGCTCGCACGCAACCTCGAGGCGGACGACGAGGGGCTCGCCGGCGAGTCGGCGCTACGCGCGGCGCTCATCGCCGACCCGACCTACGAGCCGGCGCGGGTCGACCTGGCCTGGTGCGCCAGCGATCGCGGCGACGCGGCGCGCGCGGTCCAGCTGCTGTCCCGCGTGACCGGCCCCGACGTGTCCGACGAGCTCGCACGCCAGCGCGCGTACGCCCGGCCGGCCGTGACCGGTGTGGGTCGCAACGACCCCTGTCCCTGCGGCTCGGGCGCCAAGTACAAGGCGTGCTGCCTGGGACGCCCCGCCCCCCTGGAGGATCGCACGGGGTGGCTCTACCACAAGATCGTCACCTTCGCCCAGCGCCCCAGCCAGCGTCCCCTCCTGCGCGACCTGCTGGACGTGGCCCTCGAGGCGTGCGGCGGCGCCGACGACGAGCGCATCACCCAGCTCCTCCCCCTGGTCGGCGACCTGGCGGCGATGGACGAGGACTCCCTGGACCACTTCCTCGACGCACGCGCCGGTCTCGTGCCCGAGGACGAGGCGTCACTCGTTCGCGCCTGGGAGGCGTCGCGCCCCGGGCTCTTCCAGGTCACCGCGGTCGTCCCGGGTGTCTCTCTCGACCTGCTCGACACGCGCGACGCGCGCGCCATCCACCTGCTCGAGCAGTCCGGCTCGCGAGGACCCCGGGTGGGGGACTACCTCTACGCGCGCGTCGTCGAGGTGGGCACGACGCCTCAACTCCTCGGCGCCCTGATCCCCGTCCCGCTGGCGCACCGACCGGCGCTCCTGGCGATACTCGACGACGGCGGCGACCCCTTCGAGCTCGCCGCCTGGCTCGGTGGGCTCTTCGCGCCGCCGTCGATCGTCAACCGCGAGGGCGAGGCCACCGTTCTCTGCCGGGCGGTGGCCCGACCCACGACTACCTGGCCCGCGCTGACCGCGCGCCTGGACGCGGTCTTCGGCCCCGCCGCCGACGGGCGATGGAGCGAGGTCGTCGAGATCGATGGCGAGACAGTCGTGCGGTCCTTCCTCCTGCGCGAGGGGGACGAGCTGATCGTCCTGTCCAACTCCACCGCACGCTTCGCGCGCACGCTCGACCGGCTCGAGGGCGAGGTCGGCGACCTCGAGTTCCTGTCGCGCGACGCCCCCTACGAGCCGGGTCCCGTCGCACCACCGCGGCGCGACGACGTCGTCGACCCCGCGCTCGCCGCCCACCTGGCCGCCGTCGTCGCCGAACGCGAGACGGCCTGGCTCGACGAGTCGATCCCCGCCCTGCACGGGCTGACCCCTCGCGAGGCCGCCGCCGACCCCACGCACCGCGAGGACCTGGTAGCCCTGCTGAATGAGTTCGACCGGTACGGCCCCGCGCCCGCGGGGGCCGCGACGTTCGACGTCGCGCGGCTGCGCCGCGCGTTAGGGCTCGACTGACCCTCGTCAGTCCATGTAGGCGCCGCCGTTGACCGCGATCGACTCGCCGGTGAGGAACGCGGCGTCGTCCGAGGCGAGGAACGCCACCACGCTCGCCACGTCCTCGGGCGTCTCCAGACGTCCCAGGGGCGTGTCGTTGATCCACGACGCGCGTACCTCGTCGGGCGCCACGCCGCGTAGCGACGCCTCCCAGGCCAGTTCGCGCTCCTGCATCGGCGTCGCCACGAAGCCGGGGCAGACCGCGTTCACGGTGATCGAGTGGGCCGCCAGCTCGAAGGCCATCGCCTGGGTCAGCCCGACGACGGCGAACTTGCTGGCCACGTAGTCGGCCAGGTAGGGGACCCGACCCTGCTTGCCCGCCATCGACGCAGTGTTGATGATCCGCCCCGGACGGCCGAGGGCGATCATGGCGCGCGCGGCGGCCTGGCCGGCGTAGAAGACGCCATAGGTGTTGACCGCGAAGGTGCGCGCCAGGTCCTCGCGCGTCACGTCCACGAAGCGCGCCATCCTCGACACGCCGGCGTTGGAGACCCAGACGTCGAGCCGACCGTACTGCGCGGCCACACCCCCCGCCACGGCGTCGCAGGCGTCCGGGTCCGTGACGTCGAGCTCGCGCGCCGTCGCGTCGTCAATCGCGCTCGCCACCAGCGCGGCGCGCTCGGCGTCCACATCGCTCACCACCACACGGTGACCGCGTCGGCCGAGCTCGCGGGCGATCGCGGCGCCGATGCCCGAACCCGCACCGGTCACCACCGCGACCGGCCGAGCGTCCGCGGCGGACTCGCGCGCCGCGAGGGACACGTCGGTGGGGGACGAAATGATGGGGGACGAGTCAGTCGTCACGGTTGCTCCTTGCCAGTCGGTGAGAGATGTCGGTCGTGAGAGATCCCAGCTCCAGGTACTGCGCGTAGCGCTCACGGTAGGTGGCCGCGAGCGCAGCCCGCGGCGCGATGACCTCCGCCACGGGCAGAGCGCCCACGACGTAGGACCAGTCATCGATCGCGCCGGTGCCCAGACCCGCCAGCACCGCGGCGGCGAAGGAGGCGCCCGGGTGGTCGACGATCGACACCAGGTCGCGCTCGAGCACGTCGGCGAGGATCTGACGCCACAGCCGCGACCGCGAGCCGCCGTTGGTCACCCGGGTGCGGCCCACCACGAGCCCGTCGTCGGCGAAGGCGTCCACGTGCGCGCGAAACCCGTAGGCGATGGCCTCGAGGAACGCGCGGTGCAGGTCGCCGCGCGTGGTGCCCAGGTGCAGCCCCACCAGCGCCCCGCGCAGATCGGGGTCGTGCAGCGGCGTCTTCTCGCCCAGGAAGTACGGCAGGGCCAGCAGGGCGCCGGGAGCGGCCTCGGCGGCCTCGGCGTCGAGGGTCGCGAGGTCCACCCCACCGAGCAGCGCCTGCTCCCAGCGCAGCAGCGACCCGCTGGTGGCCATGCACCCGTTGGGCAGCCAGAGGCCGGCCATCGGGTGGCGATCCAGGTAGAGCCGGGCGTCGAGCACGACGTGGTCGCTCACG
>JBMFWX010000057.1:0-11328 GCA_049964855.1 Acidimicrobiales bacterium | reverse complement strand
TCGAGTCACCAAAGGTCATTACTGGCGGCCCCCGTAGTCCACCGCGAAATCCAAGAGCCTGCTACTCAATGGCCTCTACTACCGGATGTGGACCCCTGAGATGGCGCGCGCAATGATGAGGCGTTGGATCTCAGAAGTCCCTTCAAAAATCGTGTAGATCTTGGCGTCGCGGTACCAGCGCTCGACGGGGTGCTCGCGCACGTAGCCCGCTCCCCCGAGGATCTGGATCGCCTCCTCGGTGATGTGCACCGCCGCCTCGCCGGCGAAGAGCTTGGACATCGACCCCTCGCCGCTCTCGAAGGGCGTGCGCGACGCGGCCATCCACGACGCGCGCCACACCAGCAGGCGCGCCGCGTCCAGGCGCGTCTTCATGTCGGCGAGCTTGAAGGCGATGGCCTGGTTCTCGATGATAGCGCGACCGAACTGCTGGCGCTCCTTGGCGTAGTCGAGCGCGTACTCGTAGGCGGCGCGCGCGATGCCCAGGGCCTGGGCCCCCACGGCCGGACGCGTGGCCTCGAAGGTCGCCATCGCCGCCTGGGCGGTGGACTTCTCCCCGCCGCGCACGCGCGCCAGGCGCGCGTCGAGGCGCTCCTTGCCCCCGAGCAGGCAGCGCCCGGGGACGCGGCAGTCGGCGAGGACCACCTCGGCGGTGTGGCTCGCGCGGATGCCCATCTTCTGGAACTTCTGGCCCATCGAGATCCCGGCAGTGCCCTCGGGCACGACGAAGGACGCCTGGCCGCGTGCGCCGAGCTCGGGGTCCACCGAGGCGACGACCACGTGCAGGTTGGCGATGCCGCCGTTGGTGATCCAGGTCTTGGTGCCGTTGAGCACCCACTCGTCGGTCGCCTCGTCGTAGGTGGCGCGCGTGCGCAGCGACGAGACGTCGCTGCCGGCGTCGGGCTCGGTCACCGCGAACGCCCCGAGCTTCAGGTCCTCGGGCGTGCCGTAGCACTGGGGGATCCACTCGGCCTGCTGCTCGGGCGTGCCGTTGGCCATGATGGCGGCCACCGCCAGCCCCGAGCCCATCAGCGCCATGCACAGCCCGGCGTCGCCCCAGGCCAGCTCCTCCAGGGCCAGCACCATCGACAGCCCCGTGGGGTCGGTGACGGCGTTGGCCATGAAGTCGAGGCCGTAGATGCCGATCGTGGCGGCCTCCTGGAGGAACGGCCAGGGCGTCTCCTCGCGCTCGTCCCACTCGTGGGCCGCCGGACGCATCACGTTCTCGGCGAAGCCGTGAACCCAGTCGCGCAGCGTGCGCTGGTCGTCGTTCAGAGCCATCGAAAAGTCCGCCACGATCACCTCACTTCGGCGGTGGGGGGCCACCGCTACCGAGTTACCGAATAGTAACCATCGCCCATCTTACGCCGTCACCCGGACACGACACGACCGCCGCCCGAGAGCGGCGGTCGGTCCACGACGACGGGTGTCGACTCGACGTCGGCTGCGTCAGCTGAGCTGCACCCGCTTGGCCAGCGGGCCGCGGTCGCCCGGCTCGATGTCGAACTGGACGCTCTGACCCTCCACGAGAGTCTTGCGGCCCTCGCCCTGGATCTCCGAGTAGTGGACAAACACGTCCGGCTGGCCCTCGACGGCGATGAAGCCCCAACCCTTTTCGTCGTTGAACCACTTGACGGTTCCTACAGCCACTGTGGGCCTCCTTGTTGTACGTGGCGCGGCCTTCGCCGCAACCGGAGGGAACCACAACGGCAACCTCAACCGATCAGCCTACCGTCTGGGCCCCGCGCTGCCAAGTGGATTTCGCGGGTCAGGGGCGGCGCACGACGGTGCCGTCGGGCCCGTCTTCGACCAGCCAGCCCCGCGCGCCCAGCTGGTCGCGCAGCTCGTCGGCGAGGGTCCAGTCGCGCGCGGCGCGCGCGGCGTCGCGGCGCGCGACCAGGTCCGCGCTGGTCGCGTCGATCTCCTCGCGCGAGTCCTCGAGGGACAGGCCCATCGCCCCGAACAGCACCGCCACGGCGAGCGCCAGCTGGCCGGCCTCGTCGTCGCGCCCCTCGTCGGCCAGCGCGTGCGCGCGAGTGACGGCCTCGAAGAGGGCGGCCACCGCGACCGGGGTGTTCAAGTCCTCGTCGAGCTGGGCCCCCACCACCGCGGCCAGCGCCGCGGCCTCGCCGCGCCACTCGACCTCGTCGCGCACCAGCGCGGCGCCGGCGAGGCGCGGCAGCGCGAAGCGCCGGGCCAGGGCGTCCAAGCGCTCGAGGGCGCGCGTGGCGTCGGCGATGGTCGCGCCGGTCACCTCGACCGGCGAACGGTAGTGGGCGCGCAGCACCAGCAGCCGGTAGGCCCGGGGGTCGGTGCGCGCGAGCAGGTCGGTGAGCGTCGTGAAGTTGCCCAGCGACTTGCTCATCTTCTGCTCGCCCACCATCACCCACCCGTTGTGGGCCCAGTGGCGCGCGAAGGGCCGGCCCAACGCCTCGGCCTGGGCCCGCTCGTTCTCGTGGTGGGGGAACTTGAGGTCCAGTCCCCCGCAGTGCAGGTCGAAGCCCTCGCCCAGCAGGTCGAGCGACATCACCACGCACTCGGTGTGCCAGCCGGGCCGCCCCTCGCCGAAGGGGGAGCTCCAGCGCGGCTCGCCGGGCTTGGCCGCCTTCCACAGCGCGAAGTCGAGCGTCGAGCGCTTCTCCTCGTTGGCCTCGACGCGCGCGCCCGCGCGCAGCGAGTCGAGGGGCTGGCCGGCCAGCAGCCCGTAGTCGGGCACGCGCGACACGTCGAAGTAGATGCCGTCGCTCGTGGAGTAGGCGACGTCGCGCGCCACCAGCTCGCCGATCAGGGTGACCATCGACTCGACGTAGTGCGTGGCGTGGGGCGCGTGGGTCGGCGCCGCCACGCCCAGGGCGCTCAGCGCGCGCCACCACTCGTCCTCGTAGGCGTCGGCGACCTCGTGCTCGCTGGTGGACTCGCGTGCCGCGCGCGCGATGATCTTGTCGTCGATGTCGGTGATGTTGCTCACGTAGTCCACGACCAGGCCGCGAAAGGTGAACCAGCGCCGCGCGACGTCCCAGACCAGCGCGAAGCGGCCGTGGCCCAGGTGGGGCAGGTCGTAGACCGTCGGCCCGCACACGTACATCGCCAGGCGCCCGGGGTCGCGCGGACGCACCTCGCGTACCTCGCCGCTCGCCGAGTCGTAGAGGCGGATCACTGACCTAAACTACGCCAACAATGCCCACGACCCCCGATCCCCGCCCGCGCGTCCCGGACAAGCCGACGGTGGACGGCCTGGAAGCGCACTGGACGGCGCGCTGGGACGCCGAGGGCACCTACCACTTCGACCGCGGCGCGACGCGCGAGAACGTCTACTCCATCGACACCCCGCCGCCCACCGTCTCGGGGTCCCTGCACCTGGGCCACGTCTTCAGCTACACCCACGCCGACGTCCTGGCGCGCTACTGGCGCATGCGCGGCAAGGCCGTCTTCTACCCCATGGGCTGGGACGACAACGGCCTGCCCACCGAGCGGCGCGTGGAGAACTACTACGGGGTGCGCGGCGACGCCACGCTGGCCTACGACCCCGACTTCGAGCCGCCGGCGAGCCCGGCCACGACCAAGATCCCCATCTCGCGCAAGAACTTCGTCGAGCTGTGCGGACGCCTGACCGTCGCCGACGAGGAGGTGTTCAAAGAGCTCTGGCGCGGGCTGGGTCTCAGTGTCGACTGGAGTCTGGAGTACTCGACGGTGGCCCCCGCCACCCAGGCGATCGCCCAGCGGGCGTTCCTCGCGATGCTGGCGCGCGGCGAGGTCTACGCCGCCGAGGCCCCCACGCTGTGGGACGTCGACTTTCGCACCGCAGTCTCCCAGGCCGAGCTCGAGGACCGCGAGCGCCCCGGCGCCTACCACCGGGTGGCCTTCGCCCTCGCCGACGCCGACGACGCGGCCAGCGGACCGGGCGAAGTCGAAATCGACACCACCCGCCCCGAGCTGCTGGCCAGCTGCGTGGCCCTGGTCGCGCACCCCGACGACGCGCGCTACGCGCCCCTGATCGGGCGCGAGGCGCTGACCCCGCTCTTCGCCGTGCCGGTGCCGATCGTCACCCACGAACTGGCCGACCCCGACAAGGGCACGGGCCTGGCGATGATCTGCACCTTCGGCGACCTAACCGACGTGACCTGGTGGCGCGAGTTGCGCCTGCCCACCCGTGCGTTGATCGGGCGCGACGGGCGCTTCCTGGCCTGTGACTTCACGTCGTCGTCCTTCCCCTCGCGCGACCCCGCGGCGGCCGCGCGCCACTACGACGAGCTGGTCGGGCGCAGCGTCAACCAGGTGCGCGTCACCGTGGTCGACCAGCTGCGCGCGAGCGGCGCACTGCGCGGTGAGCCGCGCCCCCTCACCCACCCGGTCAAGTTCTACGAGAAGGGCGAGCGGCCCCTCGAGATCGTGACCTCGCGCCAGTGGTTCGTCGCGACCCTCGCGCACCGCGCCGCGCTGCTCGCGCGCGGCAACGAGCTCGCCTGGCACCCCGACTACATGCGCCACCGCTACGCCAGCTGGGTCGAGGGCCTCAACGTCGACTGGAACATCTCGCGCCAGCGCTTCTTCGGGGTGCCCTTCCCCGTGTGGTACCCGCTCGGCCCCGACGGCGAACTCGACCACGACCACCCGATCGTGGCGCCCGCCGATGCGCTGCCGGTGGACCCGTCCTCCGACGCGCCCCCCGGCTACCGCGAGGACCAGCGCGGCCAACCCGGCGGCTTCGTGGCCGACCCCGACGTCATGGACACCTGGGCCACCAGCTCGCTCAGCCCCGAGATCGCCGGACGCTGGGGCAGCGACCTCTACCCCCGCGTCACCCCGATGGACCTGCGTCCCCAGGCCCACGAGATCATCCGCACCTGGCTGTTCTCCACGGTGGTGCGCAGCCACTTCGAGCACGACCGGCTCCCGTGGCGCCACGCCCTGATCTCGGGCTGGGTGCTCGACCCGGACCGCAAGAAGATGAGCAAGTCGCGCGGCAACGTCATCACCCCGATGCCCCTGCTCGAGCGCCACGGCGCCGACGCCCTGCGCTACTGGGCGGCCTGCGGGCGCCCCGGCACCGACACCGCGGTCGACGAGGCCCAGATGAAGATCGGGCGGCGCCTGGCGATCAAGGTGCTCAACGTCACCAAGTTCGTCCTCGGCCGCCTCGACGGCGACGTCCCGGGCCCCGAGGCGGTGCGCGAGGCGCTCGACCGCGACCTGCTGGCCCTGGCGGCCCGGCTGGTCGACGAGGCCACCGCGGCCCTGGACGGCTACGACTACGCCCGCGCCCTCGAGCGCACCGAGTCGTTCTTCTGGTCCTTCTGCGACGACTACGTGGAGCTGGTGAAAATGCGCGCCTACGGCGAGCCCGACGACCCCGCGACCCGCTCGGCGCGCGCGACCCTGGCGCTGGTGCTGTCAACTCTTACGCGCCTGCTCGCCCCCTACCTCCCCTTCGCCACCGAGGAGGCCTGGCGGTGGTGGCACGACGGCTCGGTACACCGGGCCCCCTGGCCCCGCGCGGAGGAGTTGGCGGAGGGGTTGGTCGAGGGCCGATCCGACGAGCCGGCCGCGAGCGACGTCGCGAGCCCGGGTTCCCTCTACGGTCCGGTCACCGAGGTCCTCGAGGCGCTGCGCCGCGAGAAGAGCGTCGCCAAGGTCTCACCGCGCGCCGCGGTCGCGCGTTGCGTCGTGGCCGGACCGCGGGACCTGCTCGACGCCGTGGCGGCCGCGCGCGACGACCTGGTGGCCGCGGGCTCGATCGCGACGCTCGAGCTGGTCGACGCCGACGCGCTGACGCTCACGGCCACCCTCGCGATGCCGTAGGCCGGGCGAGTTCAAAAGGTACGCGCACAGCGACGAGAACTCACGGGCGCGAGCGAATGGACGGCGTCGGCCCGTCACGCCGCGGCGAGGTGTCGCCGGTGTGATGACACCTCTCGACTCGTCCCTCACTACGTCGGTTCGCCGATCGCCTCGCCCGCGAGAAGTCGGTGAACGGTCCACTGCAGATGCTCGATCATGCCGGGCGAAACCCCCTCGGGCGCGGCGATCCCCGTGAGCGCCTCGTCGAGGGCGACGAGTGTCGCGGTGACCAGCGCCGACGCTCGCGCCGCGCCGATCACCCCCCAGGACCGGGCTTCCGCGAGCAGCCCCTCGACCGAAACCCGGCGATGATCGAAGATCCCGTCAACCGCCAACGCCAGGTCCCACTTCACGAGACCGGCCTGGAACAGGTTGGGCAGCGCGTCGTAGACCGGTGCCAGCTCGGTGCCCGTCGAGAGGTGCAGGAGGGCGACGTTCTTGGCGTGCGCGTCGTTGTTGCCGATCGCGACGTGGAAGGTCAGGGCGCGTAGCCACTGCTCCACCGCGGCGTCGCCGCCCGGGACTGAGCCGAGCAGCTCGGCGATGCGTCGCACCGTGGCCCGCCGGGGATCGTCCGGCCAGTCGGGATCCTGGAACTTCGTGTCCGTGTCGCGCCAGTCGAGGCGCAGCGCCTGGGCCAGGTCCTCCTGGTGGAGCGGGCGCACCGCGCCGTCGGCTACGGTGCGGTCGAACCGCTCGATGGCGAGGTACGTCGTGGACTGCGCCCGACGGATCTCACTCGCGTAGTTCGAGAGTCCGAGGCGCTGGGTCAGCAGGTGGCTGTAGTGCTCGTCGACGAGTCGGCTGGGCCTCGAAGGCACCTGGGGCTTGAGGATGTGCGTCGAGTGGGCTCGACCGTGGGGGTACAGCCACTGTCCGTCCATCCGCGCGACGAGCACCTTGGGCTGATAGCCGGGCAGCGTGGAGCGACTGTCGTCGCCAATCGCCTGATCGCTGTCGTCGAGCGCCTGGCGCAGACGAGCGCTCACTGCACCGTCGTCGAGCGGCTCGTACCGGGGCCGATACGTCGCGGGCTCGTCGGGTGGACGCAGCGTCACGGCCCCGGCGATCGACCCACCGAACTCGCGTAGCAGGGCGAAGAGATCATCCTTGTCGACTCGGCGCTTGGCCGCCATCACCTCTCGGTGCCGGCCCTCGGGGACGTAGCCGCCGAGGAAGTTCGACACCGCGTCGACCGGCGGCCGTCGACCCGGCAGAGTCGTGAACGACTCGCTCAAAAGGACGTCCGCGTCGTAGGCCGCGTCCACATCGAGGGTCACCCTCGTCCTGTTGCGCCGGTCCGGCTCGACGGTGCCCACGAGCCGGTCGTGCAAGAAGAGGTCAAGACTCGGCATCACCCTCCCGGTAGGTGAGAGTCACGGTGACGCCCAGCTCGTGCAGTGTCCGCAGGAGGCGCGTCGCGTACAGGCTCCCCCTCCCGGACTCGAGGTCGATCATGTAGTCGCGGGAGAAGGCGAGTCGCTCGGCGAGCTCCCCCTGGGAGAGACCCGCGTCCTCACGGGCGGCCCGGACCACGGCGGCGACGTCGCGAAGTGTGCGCACGGTTATCGTTGCCACGACGCTCCTTCTGTCTTTTGTGGGGATATCCCCATACTACTCTACGTGGGGATATCCCCGCAACCAATCCCGTACCCGACCCCGGGTCACGTCATCGCCGACCCCGCGACGCCCGGGAGAGTCCGCGGGGGGCGATCGCCCGTGGCCAGGAGACACCCTGGCCCCACCGTCTAGCGGTGGTCCGCCACGCGCCCGTCGACGAGGACAGCGCCATCGCGCGTGCGCCGCACGACCACCGCGTCGGCGCGCACCTCGTAGAGCGCGTACTGCTCGAAGGCCCGCGCCCAGGCGCGCGCCTCGTCAAGGTCGACGCCCACCAGGGCCGCGCCGCGCTCGGTGGGCCCGCCCGGTGCGGTGGCCCGCGTGGCGTACCACGCCACGCGCCGCGCGTCGAGCAGGTCGGCCAGCTCGCGCTCGCGCGACGCGTTGCGCCCGTCGTCCACGATCGCCGAGAACGGGTTGTCCGCGGTGACCACGTAGAGCGTCCCGCGCGCGCCCGCCACCTCGCGCGCGTCGCGCCAGGTGCCGTCCTCGATCTGCAGGGTGGTCGGGGGCACCTGGTAGGCGTGGCGGGTGCTCACCGGCGGCTCGAGGCGCACCGGCGTCACCGACTCGGCGAAGGCCACCGCGGCCCGGGTCATCGCCGAGGTGCGCGGACTGGCGGTCACGTCGAAGGCGTGCTGGGTGAGGGGCAGCTCCACGTGATAGATCGGTGCCAGTGCCACCTCGCGGTAGCGCGCGACGAAAGCCCGCGCCACGTGCACGTCCACCAGCGTGTCGTTGCCGCCCTGGACCACCAGGAAGGGCGGCGCGTCGCGGTGGATCCGCGCCATCGGCGAGAGCGCGCGGTAGAGGTCCTCGTGGCCCTCGTAGGGCACCTGGACCACCCGGTGCTCGAGCAGGCGACGGATCTGGCGGCCCAGCCCGTGCCAGTGGTCCTCGTCGCCGGTCATCTCCAGCACGCCGTAGAGCGAGATCACCCCGCGCACCGACAGCGAGACCCGGTCGACCCCCACCCCGCGCGGGCGCCAGGCGGGGTCCTCGCCGGCCAGGCCCACCAGGGCCGCCAGGTGCCCCCCGGCCGACCCGCCGGCCACGACCACCCGGTCGGGGTCGCCGCCGTAGGCGGCGATCTCGCGCTTCACCCAGGCCAGCACCGCGGCGGCGTCCTCGATCTGGGCCGGCCACGGGTGGCCCGGCGCCAGGCGGTAGTTGGGGGCGACCGCGATCCAGCCGCGCGCCACGAACTCGTGGAGCATCGGGCGGCCCTGCTCGCGCTTGTCACCGAAGGTCCAGGCTCCCCCGTGCAGGTAGAGGATCACCGGGGCGCCGCGCGGGGTGGTCGAGGTGCGCCACACGTCGAGGCGGTGGCGCGCGAGCGGCCCGTAGGGGACGTCGGACACGACCTGCAGCCAGCGCGGATGCCAGGGGATCTGAGCCGCCGTGCGCCACCAGCTCCCGAAGCGATCGTCGCGCGGTCGCGACGTCACCAGCGGTCGGCGCGGGCTCGTGGCCATCGCGCGGCGCACCACCGTGCGCGCGCGAAAGCCCACCACCACCAGCGCCAGGTTCTCCGCGACCACCACCGACGCGAGCACCACCACCGCCAGCGCCAGCCACCCCGTACGCGGCCAGCCCCACCACGCCAGCAGCGCCACCAGCGCCACCTCGAGGGTGATCGCCTGTCCGGGTAGCTCACCCGCCGCCCACCCCACCGGGTAGGCCAGTGCGGCGAAGACGCCGCGGCGTCCGGGGCGCAGCGCCGTCGCCGCCGAGACGAGCAGCCACGCACTCGCCACCACGACAAAGTAGGCCACGACACCACTATGGTCGCGCCGACCCCTCGACCACAAACCCTCCTACAGTGGGGGCGTGACCACGGCCCTGGCGACGCTACGCACGCGGCCGGGGATTTGGACGACCACCCACGAGTCGCTCCCGGCCCCGCGCGTGGGCGAGCTGGCGGGCGAGATCGAGTCGCTCGGCTACAGCGCGCTGTGGATCGCCGAGGCCTGGGGCCGCGAGGCCTTCACCAGCGCCTCACTGCTGCTCGCGGGCACGTCGCGCCTGGTGGTGGCCACGGGCATCGCCAACATCTGGGCGCGCGACGCGGTGGCCGCGGCCAACGCCGCGCGCACCCTCAACGCCGCCTACGACGAGCGCTTCGTGCTCGGGCTCGGGGTCAGCCACGCACCGCTGGTGACGCGCCTGCGGGGCCACGACTACGCCCACCCCCTCGCGGCCATGCGCGACTACCTGACGGCGATGGAGGCGGCCCCGATGTTCGCCCCCGAGGCCAACCAGGCCTACGCCCGGGTGATCGCGGCACTGGGCCCGCAGATGCTGGAGCTGGCGGCCACCCAGGCCGACGGCGCGCACACCTACCTGGTCACCCCGGAGCACACGGCCCGGGCCCGCGCCGCGCTGGGCGGGGGCTTCCTCGTCGTGGAGCAGGCGGTCGTGCTCGACCAGGACCGCGAGGAGTTCCTGCGCCGCGCCCACGACTACCTCGAGATCTACACCGGCCTGGAGAACTACCGCGCCTCGTGGCGTCGCCTCGGCTTCACCGAGGAGGACTTCGTGCGCGGGGGCTCGGCCCGCCTGGCCGACGCGATGGTCGTGCACGGTGACGAGTCCACGATCCAGCACGCGATCGACGCGCAGCGTGACGCCGGCGCCGACCACGTCGCGCTGCAGGTGCTGGGCGCCGACCTCACGACGCCCCCGATCGACGAATGGCGGCGCCTAGCCACCCTCACCTGATGGCACGCATCACGGTCCGCGTGCTCTACCCCGTGGGCGTGGCGACTCTGTGGAGCGAGTTGTCACGCCTCGAGCGCCACGTCTACTGGATGCACGACGCCCTGGCCATCGAGTTCGCCGACGACCAGCGCCGCGGCGTGGGCACGACCCTCACCTGTCGCACCCGCGTGGGACCCCTGGTGACGCGCGACGTGATGCGCGTCGTGGAGTGGCGCGAGGGCGCGGTGATCGCGGTCGAGCACCGCGGCCTGGTGCGCGGGCGCGGGCGCTTCACCCTGTTCGGCGACGCGCACCAGGCGGAACTGACCTGGCACGAGGAGCTGGACTTTCCCTGGTGGGCCCTGGGGCCGATCGGGGCGCTACTGGCGGCGCCGGTCCTACGCCGGATCTGGCGGGCGAACCTGGCGGCGCTGGGCCGGCGACTCCCGACCACCTAGCCCCCGACCAGGTACGACAGCCCGTCGACGCCCACGCGCCCGCGGGCTCTCTCAAAGCCTCCCCAATTCGGGCACGCCTCTAAGAACATTCTAAGAGAAAACCATTACTATGACCCTAGAAATTCTTTTACGAGGGTGGTAGCCCAATGTACGTACCCGAGCCGACGGAGGCCACGCGCGACGCGGTGCTCGAGGTCGCCGCCCAGGCGCTGTGGCGCCGCGACGAGGGGTCGCTGCGCATCGCCGACATCTGCCAGGCGACCAACCTCTCCTCGAGCGTGATCTACAACAACTTCCGCTCGCGCCAGGGGCTGATCGACGCCGCGTACCTGTCGATCTACGAATCCATGACCACCGAGATCGTGGCGATCTTCGCCGAGGTCGGTCCCCGTCTCACCTCCTTCGCCGCGCTGCACGACTACGTCACCGAGCAGCAGACCAACCCCACCCAGCGCGACTACTGGCGCCGCAACCGCCACATGCGCCTGCGCATCGCCACGGCGGCCATCGCGCGCCCGTCACTGCAGAACGACTTCGCGGTCCTTCAGGAGACGTACCTACGGGGCCTCACCGCCTTCTTCGCCGACCTCCAGGAGCGCCACGTGGTGGGCGACCTGCTGAGCGCGCGCGAGATGGCCTTCGTCTTCGAGTCCAGCCTGCTCGCCCACTCCTTCAACGACATCGCCCTCGAGCCCGCCGACGACAAGGAGTGGGT
>JBMFWX010000056.1:0-11445 GCA_049964855.1 Acidimicrobiales bacterium | reverse complement strand
TCCGTGAGGAGTGCGGCATGAGTGGACTCACTAAAGATCACTCGGTCGCAACGGTCCAGGCGACGCTCACGGCCGAGCTCGGCCTCAGCGTTGCGCGTCGCCATCGAGCGATGGGTGGGCCGGGAGGACATCCGTGACTTGTGCGACGTCAGCGCGGCGGCGGTTGCCACGCTGCGCCATCGTCGCTCGGGGGTGACGGCGGGGGTTCGACGTCGCGCCGCGAGTCGCTAACCCGACGCGACGCGCTCGAGCAGCTCGAGGCCGAGCGGGGAGTCGAAGAAGGTGACGTGGCCGAGCAGGTAGCCATGGTAGGCGAGGTCTCGGGTGGCCGTGTCGCCCAGCACGTCGCCGAAGTACTCGACCTCGGACAGGGCGAAGTCGACGTGTGCGACCGGGAGGGTGGCGGCTAGCGTTCGCCGATCGGCAGCGCGTAGGGGCGAGACGCGGTCGTAGCCCTCCAGCAGCGCGTCGAGGCAGGCCCAGTCCACACTGACGGCGCCGAGGCCGGCGACGTCGAGCCAGTCGATCGTCGCGCGCTCTACGGCCAGCGCGAGGTCGTGCAGCGCGAAGGTTCGATTGGCCAGGCCCAGATCGAGCACCTCACGGACCTCGTCGCGCGCCGGGTCCCAGGTGAGGTTGGACGGGTGCCAGTCACCGTGGGTCCACTGGCGCGCCAGTGCTCGCGTGGCCGCGCGCGCTCGCGCCAGCGGCTCGGCGAGCATTTGGGGCACGGCCTCGAGCGGGGCGAAGGGCTCGAGAGCGCGCGCGAGTCCGGGGCGAGCGCGCAGCAGCGCGACGAGCGCGGCGCGAGGGTCGTCGGCGTCCGCCAGGCTCACGGCGTCCAGGAGCACGGCGGGGCTGCTCGCCGGCTCGTCGAAGGTCGCGGCGGCTTGGTGGAGGCGGGCCAGCGCGGCCCCGGCGTGGCGCGCGTGCTCGGGTTTCGCGTAGGGGTACCAGGAGGGGACGTCGCGGTAGAGGTCCCGGCCGCGCGCCACGTCGAAGACCTCGTACAGGTACGGCCCTACGCGCGCGACGCTCTCGCCACGGGGGCCGCGACGGCTGGCGGGCGTCGCCACCCCGTGGGCGCGCAGGTGGTCACCGAAGCGGTGCTCGACCTCGAGGCGCGCGGCCGTGCGCACGTGCTCGTGGTGGCGCTTGACGAAGAGGCTCGCCTGGTTGACGCGTACCAGCGCCGCCGCCGACATCGGGCGAGGGCTGCGCCAGAGCACTCGCACCTCGCTCGTCGCCCGCTCTCGCTCCGGCTCCTGTCCGAGCTGCGCCAGGGGCTCGCGCAACTCGGCCGCCGTGATCGGGGACCAGTCCGGGGCCACGGGCTCGAGGCCCATGCCGTGGACGAGGTGGCTCATCCGCGCGCCGTCGCGCGGCGCCGATAGGTGTGGTCCTCGAGTCGACCGAGGGCCAACGCGGCCACCACCGAGACGGCGAAGGAGATGAGCGAGGCCGACATCGAGGCCTGGTCGCTCAGGTGGATCCAGCCGTCCGCCCGGATCCACAGCGACGCCCACCAGCCGATGTAGCCGGGGTTGATGAGCTGGTAGGCGACGAAGCCCAGCGCCCACGCCACCACCATGGCGGGGCGGCGCCCGGTGGCGCGGCTCTCGTCGCGGTGGCGCGCTAGCACGAAGAAGTCGATCAGGAAGACGGCCGTGAGCGGCACGAACACCGAGCCCAGCAGGATGAGGAAGTTCTCGTAGTCGCTGATGTTGATCGCGAGGGCCAGGACGGTGATCACCAGGCTGACCGCGCCGGCCAGGACCCGCCGATCCCAGAGGGGTCGGGCGTTCTGGATCGAGACCACACTCGAGTAGACGTCGGCGAAGGACTGGTCGAGCTCGCGCGCCGCCAGGATCGCGAAGCCGACCGCGCCCAGGGGTACGGCCACGAACGCGCCGTAGACGTCGGAGGGCGTGCGCGCCACGGTCACCAGCGCCACGAGGCCGATCGCGTAGCACAGGACCTGCGTGACGCCGTAGCCGACCAGTGCGCCCCAGAAGCTGGCGCGCTCGGAGCGCGAGTGGCGCGTGTAGTCCGCGGCCAGCGGCGCGAAGGACACCGCCGCGGCGACCACCGTATCGGTGGCCACCCAGAAGCCCGACCAGGAGCCGTGGGTGAGGGCGGGCAGCGGGTGGCGCAGCAACTCGACGCTGAGGTACGCCAGAACCACGACGACCGCGGGCGTGGCGACGCGGCGCAGGACCCGCACGGCTCCGAGCGGGCGCAAGGTCAGCAGACCCGTCAGCAGTCCGGCGAGGAGGATGTAGAGCCAGCGCGGGACGTTGGGGGCGACGACGTGCGCGGCCGTGGCGATCGTGACCAGCTCGAAGATCCCCCAGCCCAGGAGCTGGACGACGTTGATGACCGTGGGCACGTAGGACAGTCGCGCGCCGAGCAGTCGGCGCAGGAGCACCATGGCCGGCGCCCCCGTGCGCGCTCCCGAGACGCCGCACGCCGCGATGGCCAACGAGCCCAGGATCGTGCCGAGGACGATGGAGAGAAACGCCCCCGCCACGGGAAGGGCGCCCGCCGCGGTCCCGGTGGGCTCGAGGACGAAGATGGCCCCGGTGAAGCCCAGCAGGCTGACGCCGAGGTTGCCCCACAGGCCGAACTGGTCGACGACGCCGAGCGCCTGGGGGACGGGTTCGACGAGGGTGTGGCCCACTTCCGCGTGGGCGTCGCCGGCGACGACCGTGAATGACGTGAGTTCGTCCATGCTCCTCCTTACGCCGGCATTACCCGGACAAGTTCCTCGGTCGGTGATGGAGCGGACACGCCGCGCGATCACCCTCTCAGCCCGGTTCACCCGAGCTCCCGATACAGCTGGGCTCACTGTAGCGCGCCGCGCGAAGGCTCGTCGAGACCGGGTGACGTCTCCCTCGGCTTCGTCAGCCATTCGTCGGAGGCGTCGGGTCGGCCTCGTGCGTGGGGGTCCCCGTCGGCGCCGGCTGCTCGACGTGCTCGTCGTCGCGGTACGGCAGGAGTCGCTGGGTGACGATCGGGAAGATGATCGCCGAGGTGGCCGCCGTCACGATGAGCGCCCCGACGTTGCGCGTGCTGAGCAGACCGCTGCTTCGCCCGATCTCGGCCGTTGCGATCAAGAGCGTCAGCGGGGCCATCAGCGAGGTGCTGCCGGCGAGTGAGAGGCGCCACCGATAGCCTCGCCAGCGCAGGTACGGCGTCAGGATCAGGCGCGGCACGCTGATCGTCGCCAGGACGAGGGCGAGCATGGGCACGAGACCCACGACGTCGGAGTGCAGGCGGGTCTGCAGCCCGACGGTGAGGAAGAACAGCGGGATGAAGAAGCTGTTCGCGAGACTGGTCAGTCGAGAGGTGATGGCCTTCGCGTTGCCCATGACCGCGCGGAAGATCACGCCGGCGAGCAACGCCCCGAGCACCGTGGGGATGTGATCGAGGCCCACGACGGCGACCACGACGAAGAGCAGGGCGAAGGTGCCGCGCAGTCCGACCTCGATCGGGTCGTCTCGACGGAACCAGCGGTGGAAGTGGTGAGGGATCCGGCGCCGGGCCCGATGCAGGAGGGACACGGCGACGATCGCGAAGACGATCAGCACCACCGCGCGCGTGCCGAGCAGGGCCGTCGTGACGAGCGAGTCGTGACTGCTGGCCACACTCAGCGCGTTGAGGGCGAGCAGGTAGACGATCTCGGCGATCGCACCGATCATCAGGACGTCATTGGCGAAGCGCTCGCCCATCCATCCGCGCACGTGCAGCATCGGCACCGTGACGCCGACCGAGGTCGCGGCTCCGGCGAGCACCCACAGCGACGACGCGCCAGCCAAGTGGCCGATGACGAGGCTCGACAGCCCGAGGGAGACGGCGAAGAGGCCGACGCCCATGACGAGATTGCCGCGCGACGTGCGCCAGATCTGTCGAAGGTCGAACTCCAGCCCGACGAGGAACATCAGGACCAGGAAGCCCATCTGGCCCAACGTGGCGATCACGCCGTGGCTGGAGGCGAGGCGCGCGGGGACGACGGCGGTGAGTGCCAGCCCCGTGATGAGCTCCACGACCGCTCCCGGCACCCCTACCAACTCACCGATCAAGGGTCCGGCGAAGGCCGCCACCGCGAGCACGGCGAGTACGACGCTGACGTCAAAAGTCATGGCGAGTCCCTGCCTTCGTGTGTCGTCGTGGTGTGCAGCGCGTGCAGCGTGCGCAGCGGTCGTGCCGGGCGTCTCGTCGCCTACGTGAGACGTTACGTTTCGAGGTTCGTAGTAGTGCAAGGAGTCCCGGGGAGAATCATGTGAACGAACGGATCCGGACGCGCCGCTGCGGCTCAGGTCGACTCGTCTCCCGGCTCGGCGAGCGCCTCGTTGGGGACCCCCACGAGGTGGGCGAGGGTGTCCACCGCGTTGACCAGCAGGTCGGTCTCGCTGATGACGACGACGTCGGAGCGCGTGAGCGCCGACGCCCCGTCGCCGCGCGACGGGCCGTGCAGCAGCCCGGCCGCGAGCGCGACCTGGGTGGCGCGAAGGTGCGGGAAATCGTTCGGCGCCGCGCCGGTGCGCAGCGCCGCGGACACGGCGCCGAGGGCGCGATCGACGTCGACGCTCAGCCGCAGGAGGTCCGGGCGGGTCGGTCCGTCTCCGGGCAGCTGCCCGTGCAGCGCCAGCGCCGCCCAGACGAAGCGGCGAACCGCGGCGAGGACTCCCTGCGCCTGCTCCACCGAGAGGCCGCCCGGGGCGTCGGATCCGGCTCGACCCCGTGGCTCGCTGCGCCAGCGATCGAAGGACGCCTCGGCGTTGGTGCGCGCGAGGCGCGCCGCGCGCCGCACCCGGTCGAGGCTCGCCCGGTCGGCCGCGGCGGGATCGGCCCAGGCGCGCAGCAGCGCGGCCGCGTAGCGGCCGTCGACCTCGACGAGCTGAGCCAGCCGGTCGGGCAGGCGGGCTCGTTCCCAGGTGGGCCACGCCGCGTAGGCGGCGAGGGCGAGGGCGGCGCCGAGTACCGTGTAGAAGCTCCGGTCGGCGGCGAGTGAGATGGCTGGCGTACCGGTGAACGCCAGGAGGATCACGACCAGTGACGCGACGCCCACGCTGTAGAGCACGTAGTTCGCGCGCAGCACCGCCACGCTGGCGCCGTAGAGCACGACGGTTGCCACGATGAGGATGCTCGGCGAGGGGTGCAGCGCCGCGATCAGCAGGGTGACGAGGCCGGCCCCGACGAGCGTGCCCACGCTGCGGGCCAGCCCGCGACTCACCGTGGTGGCGAAGTCGGGTTTGAGCACGATCATGACGGTCATGGCGAGCCAGTAGCCGTGGCCGAAGGGGAAGAGGTGGGAGATCGCCACGGCGATCGCGAGCGTGACCCCGACTCGCAGGGCGTGGCGTAGTGCCTCGGACGTCAGGGTGAGGTTGGCGCGCAGCACTTCGAGGGGGTGCGCGGTCAGCGGGGGGCGCGTCGCGCGCCGCGGGAGCGGCGGATGGGCGTCGAGAGGGACGTCGCTCGTGGTCGGCGACCGCTCCCCACCGGCGACGGCCGCCAGCTGGGCGACGGTCCGCAGCTGGCCCGCTAGCGCCGTGAGTCCTCCGATGGCCTGCGTGAGGACGGCGTGGTCCCAGCCGTCGGTGACGTCGGCGCTCGCGCGCAGCTCGGCGACGGCGTGACGGAAACACTCACGGCTCTCGCCGTCGACGCTGACGCGACGACCGTCGCGCAGTGCCTGCGCGGTGGCGGCGAGCAGGGTGGCCGAGGCGTCGACGGCGGCGTCGAGGGCGTGGGCCGCGCGGATGACTCGTTCGTCGCCGGATGCGGCGCGCGCGAGTCGGGCGCGACCGCGGGCGAGGCCGGCGGCTTCGAGGCGGATGCGCTCGGCCTCGTCAGCCAGCGCCTGGAAGGCCGCCGCGGTCGTCGGATCGCCCCACGGCTGCGTCTCGACGACGGCGGTGCGCAGCTCGTCCAGCGCGGTGGGGTCGAGCAGGGCTGACGGGTCGTCGGCGAGTGAGCGGACGTGCACGGACAGGCGTTGGTACGCGGCGCTGGCCGCGCGCCGTTCGATGGGGAACCTCTGCCACGGCCAGACGAGTGCCACCAGCAGGATCTGCAGCGCTCCACCGCTCAGCGCCCAGAGCGCGGTCAGGGCCGCCTCGTGCGCACTCAGGCTGAACTGTGAGAAGACCACCAGGCCGATGACCGCCTGCAAGCCGACGACGCTGGGTGCCGGGCCGAAGACCACGACGAGGCCCGCCGCGAAGCCCCATCCCGCGGTGAGAGCGATGTCTAGGCCCAGCACGTGGCCGGCGGTGGCTCCGACGAACGCCGAGGCGGCGAAGCTCACCGCGGCCAACGCCATGATCGTCACGCGGCTGCGGTACGCGCCCTGCAGCGAGGCCATGCCCGCAGTGAGCGCGCCGACCGCCGCACCCACGCCGACGAGGAAGTGCCCGGTGGCCTGACCGACCACGAGCGGAACGGCGATGCCCACGGCGCTGCGCACGGAGGGGATCAGTGCCAGCTGGGAGCGGTCCACCCGGATCATGTCGCCCGCCGCCACCGTCCAGGTGCTCGACCGCGGCATCACGCGTCCCCGGGGAGGTCGGCGGCGCGCCCGCCGCCACCGCGACGTCGTGGGACTCGCCTGGCGTCCGCGCGAGCCGTCACGCCGTCATCCGGACCAGGGCGGTGGTGAAACCTCGATGCGCGCGAGGGGCGAGTCGACGCGCCCGAATCGTCCGTCGTCGGTCATCCAGGACTGGTGAGCGTCGAGGATCTCCTCTCGCGTGCGCGCGACGTAGTTCCACCACATCGTCACCGGCTCGTCGAACGGGACGCCGCCGAAGAGGAGCGCGCGCGAGGGCTCGCGGGCGGTGAGGTGAAGTTCGACGCGCCCGACGCCGAGGTAGGCGAGGTGGCCCGGTTCGATCAGGCGATCGTCGACGTGTACGGCCCCGCTCAGGATGATCAGGGCGTACTCGAAGTCGTCGCGCAGCGCCGCAGTCGTCGCACCCGCGCGCAGGGCGAGATCGATTCCCACGTGATCCGTGTCGCGACGTGCGGGGGAGACCGCGTCACCAAGGCGGCCGATCAGCACGGTTGCGACGGCGTCGTCGAGATCGACCTGGGGCAGCGCGGTGTGGTGTTCGAACGCGGGCGGGCCGTCCCTCGTGGCCGCGGGCTGGGCGATCCAGAGCTGCGCACCGTGCAGCTCGCCGCGGTAGCGTGCAGTGCCCTCCTCGGAGTGGGCGACCCCGCGGCCCGCGGTCATGAGGTTGAGCTCGCCGGGTCGGATGGGCTGCTGCGTGCCGAGTGAGTCGCGGTGCAACGCCTCGCCCTCGACGAGCCACGTGACGGTCTGCAGACCCGTGTGCGGGTGTGGCGCGATGTCGAGGCCGCGCGGCGGGCTGACGGGCGCGGGGCCCATGTGGTCGACGAAGCACCAGGCGCCGACCAGGCGACGCCCTCGTCGCGGCAGTGCTCGTCGCACGGGTAGGGCACCGACGAGGCCTGGTCGGCTCGTCGTGACGTCGATGACGGGCCCCTCGATCGGCGATGGGCCGTCGCTCATGGTCGACCGACGGCGCGGGGGATGCCCGGGCACCCGTCGACCGGCCGCGCACGGGCGGGCACGGCCGTGTATCGAGTTCGGGTGGCGCGGGGGGTGGGCGACGTGATCGTGAACGTGAGCGTATCGCGGCGCCCGGCGACGGCTCGGGCCGCATCGTGAGAGCCGGGAACGGGTCGACGCGAGGGCCCGGTGACCCGGGCTGGAGTGAGCCGGGGCGGACCACCTCAGTACCGAGGGGTCGGTGGGGGACGTGGCCCCTCTCGCACCGGCGCTCGCCGATGGGTGGTCGATCGTGGTCGACGTGCGGCCAGGCTCGCTTCGCCGGGAGGCCCCTCGTCCGATGACGCCGACGTGACGCGGCTGGCCGTTCGGCACTCGAACGAGCTGCTGGACCGGTTCGGTTGGCCCCGCCTCGCTCATCGCGACGAGAGACGGACGAGAAGAAAAGGGTCCTTGGCCACTGGATCGCGCTCGCGGCGTGGTCTAGGCCGGTGATGGGGTCGTGGCGTCGATCGACGCGCGAGAGATGACAGTGCGTGAAGGAAGAGAGGTCATCACCATGGCGAAGGACTACCCTGCTCTGTACTCCGAGCTCGTGGGCCTGATGGGTCGTCTCGGGGGCGAGGCGCCCGGCGTGATGAACGGGTTCAACGAGTTGCACGCGACCAGCACGGTCGAAGGGGCGTTGAGTACGAAGGTGAAGGAGTTGATGGCGTTGGCCATCGGTATCAACGTGCGCTGCGACGGCTGTCTGGCCTACCACGTTCACGACGCCCTGCACGCGGGCGCCACCCGTCAAGAGGTCGTCGAGACGATCGGCGTGGCCATCATGATGGGCGGCGGCCCGTCCGTGGTCTACGGCTGCGAGGCACTGGAGGCGCTCGAGCAGCTGTCGCCACTGGTGGGCTGACTCGCGGGACGCGCCTCCCGCGCCACCGACGGTGTCCGGGGCGCGGGCTCGGCCGAGTTCGCCGCTCGGTCGGGTCGGCGCGGGGAGTACCCTTCGGAGAGGAAAGGGGGCGGACATGGCAGACAAGTCTCCCCGCAAGGCGGCATCGAAGAAGTCCGGCAAGAGCCTGAAGGAGAAGCGTCAGGCGAAGAAGGAGAAGGAGTCGGGCCGTCGCGGCGTCGGGGGGTGATCCGATGTCGGCGTCACGCCCCTAGTTCGTGCACCATGCTGGCCGGCACCGCGGCGTCGAGTTGTGCGAGCAGTTCGTCGTGGCGCAGCAGGCCAGCCTGAGCTCCCAGGGCGCGCGAGACGGCGAGGGCGTTGATCAGGCCCCAGCGAAGCGCCTCGGGCAGCGCCTGACCGTAGATCAGGGCCGCGTGCGCCGTCGCGGCGAAGGCGTCGCCCATGCCCGTGCGATCGCGAGGAGTTTCGGTCGGCGTGAGTGGGTCGATGCGCCACCGCCCCCGCTGGTCGGCGGCGAAGGCGCCGCCACCCGGCTCGAAGACGACGACTTGTTTCGGTCCGAGCTTGGTGAGGGCGTCGAGTAGCGCGTTGGCCTCCGCGCCCGGCGCCCCGACGAGCGACTCGGCTCCGGCGCGACGACAGAGCAGCACCTCGCTCCTCGCGTAGAGACGAGCGAGCCGGGCCGCGCCCGCTTCGATCTGGAAGGTGCCGGGTTGGAAGGCCACGCGCACGTGGGGGTGTTCCTCGAGCCAGTCGGTTATCTGGTCCTGGTAGTCGAGCGCGTCGGGTCCGAGCGAGTTGAGCGACAGCCACGTCGGCACCTCGAAGTCGCGAAGGCCGGTCCAGTGGTAGGTGAACGCCGCGTGGCGCACGAGGATCGTGCGCTCTCCCCCGAAGGACAGGACGAAGTTGCGCACGGTGTGGGTGGGGGCGTCGACGTGGATCAGTCGGGTGTCCACGTCCTGGGCGCGCAGCGCACTGAGGACGTCGAGACCCACCTGATCGTGCGCCAGGTAGCTGGCCAGGCCCACGCGCAGCCCGAGCTTCGCGAGGGCGACGGCGGCGTTGGCCGCGCTGCCACCGGTATTGGCCGGGGCGTCATCGTCCACCGCGAGCTTCGTGCCCAGCGGGATCTCGAGCCACGGGCCGTGCTCGTCGGTGCGCACGTGCACGGGGCCCGACGGCAGGCGGATGAACTCGTCGGTCACGACGTCGCCGAGACTGACGACGTCGAAGTTCTGCGCCGCGGTCACGAATCCCATGTCCACCTCCGGTCGGTTCGCCGAGTCACCACCGCTGCCCTCGGGGCACGCTCACCGCCGTTGCGGTGTGCACCAAACTCGCGTCTCGACGCCCTCGGTGTGGGGTCCTCCCCTCGACTATAGGCACGCGGTACACGGACCGTCGGTGCGGTCGCGATAGCCCCTACGAGTGTGCGCCAGTGCCCGTTGGGCCCTCGGCTGTCAGGAGCCGCGGGGAGTCGTCGAAGTCGACGGTCGCCACGTGGCGGTGCTTGGTCCACCACGCGAAGACCACTCCCAAGGCGAGCAGGACCGCGAAGAGCTGGTCGACACCGGCGCCGATCGCGGCGGGGCCGTAGACGAAGAAGGCGACGAGTAGCAACCCCATGACCAGGCTCGAGAAGAGCGCTCCCACGAGGAGCACGGGGTGGGAGTGGCGTTGGCGGGGTCCGTCGACGAGTTGGCGATGGCCGACCGTGAGGAACACCACCGCGGTGAGCGAGTCCAGGAAGAACTCGGCGAGCAAGAAGAAGCCCGCCCCGGATAGCACCAGGGTGAAGAAGGTCCCGAGCGACGTGACGAAGAGTTGGAGGGCGACGACGACCGCCGCGGTGCCGAGCGACGCCAGGATCGCGACGTGGGGCACGTGGTGGCGATTCAACTTGGCGAAGCCGCTCGGGATGAGCTGTTCGCGGCCCATCGCGAAGAGCGCGCGCGACAAGATGAAGCTGGTCAGCCACAGCCCACCCGCGGTCGAGAGCAGGATTGGCACCAGCATCGCCCACGGGGCACCGGGGATCAGCCGGTGCGACCAGATGGCCAGCGGATCGGTCGAGTTGGCGAGCAGGTGCAGCGGCGTCTCGCCCAGCATGAGCGGGTAGAGGATGGCATAGAAGACGAGTGCCCCCACCGCGCCGATGATCCCCCCGATGCCCGGGTGCTCGCGGGGGCGTTGGGACTCCTCGGCGGCGTAGCTGTCGATCTCCCAGCCGTCGAGGATCGTCGCGGCCACGACGGCGACGACGAGGATGCCGCCGATGGGTGGGGGACCGAAGTGGATGGGCACCGCCAGGCGGTGCCAACTGAGCAGGCCGAAGACCCCGAATCCGGCGAGGGAGAGGATCTCGACGGCGAAGAAGATCTGGGTGATGACGGCGGTTGGCCGTCCGCCGAGCAGGAGCGGGATGGCGGCGAAGATGATCCAGAAGAGGGTGACGGCCATGCGAAGCGCCGCCGGGGCGTGGTAGCCGGGGGCCACCAGGGCCAGCGTGTAGGCGCCAGCCGGAATCGCGATCGGGGGGATGGAGAAGAAGTAGGCCAGGATGAGGATCCACGCCTGGTAGCGCGACACGCTGCGACCGATCACGCGCGCCGACCAGTGGTAGGACGCGCCGGCGTGGGGGAAGTGCTGATTGAGGAGGCGAAAGACGAAGCTCGAGATGATGAAGGGCACCGCGAGGAGCACGATCGCGGGTAGGGTCCACCAGCCCGCCTGAGCCGCCATGACGCCGCCGGTCGCCGCGACCGAGAAGAGTGGTCCGACGCTGGAGACCGATAGGGGCACGAGATCCCACAGGTGGAAGGACTGGTGGAGACGGCGCTCGTTACCCGACGGATCACCGGCGAGGGGCGAGGAGTCGTCCGAGCTCATTCGCTAATGCTAATTACTCCCAATAAGGAGTGGAGCGCTCACCCGGCTGGCTCGTCGACCGTTCCGGGGGTGGGCCGCAGGCCGAGGGCGGTGACCGCGC
>JBMFWX010000055.1:0-11636 GCA_049964855.1 Acidimicrobiales bacterium | reverse complement strand
TCCTCGGACGTGGTGGACACGGCGCTGTGCGTGGTCCTCGCGCGCGCGATGGATCTGGTGATCGACGCCGCGCGCGAGCTGCGTGACGCGCTGGCGCGCCGGGCGCGGGCCACCATCGACTGGCCGATCACCGGGCGCACCCACGGGGTGCACGCCGAGCCAACCACCTACGGCGCCAAGTTCGCCCTGTTCGCTCTGGCCGTGGACCGCGATCTGACGCGCGCGCGCCGCGCGCGCGACGCCATCGCGGTGGGCAAGCTCTCGGGGGCGGTGGGCACGTACTCGAACATCGATCCGGCGGTCGAGGCCCACGTCTGCGCGGCCCTGGGTCTGACCCCGGTGCCCGCGACCCAGGTCATCGCCCGCGACCGCCACGCCGAGGTTCTCTACGCGGTCGCGTCCCTGGGAACCTCGATCGAGCAGTTCGCCCTCGAGGTGCGCCTCCTCGCGCGCTCGGAGGTGGGCGAGGCCCACGAGCCCTTCGCCGAGGGCCAGAAGGGCTCCTCGGCCATGCCCCACAAGCGCAACCCGGTGCGCGCGGAGCGGCTCTGCGGCCTGTCGCGGGTGCTGCGCGGCTACCTGCAGGCGGGACTGGAGGACGTGGCGCTGTGGCACGAGCGCGACATCTCGCACTCCAGCGTCGAGCGCGTGATCCTGCCCGACGCGATCGCACTGGCGCTGTTCATGGCCCGCGACGCCGCGTCCCTGGCCGACGGGCTGGTACTGGTCCCCGAGCGGGCTCGGGAGACCCTGTTCGAGGGCTCGCTCGGCCTGGTCTTCTCCCAGTCGGTGCTGCTGGCGCTGGTGGCGGCGGGGATGGCCCGCGACGACGCCTACCGCGTGGTCCAGCGCGCCGCGCGCCGTGCGGTCGACGAGTCGCGCCCCCTGCGCGAGGTGGTGGCCGAGGACGAGGCCGTCGATCTCGACGAGGCGGCCCTCGCACGCGTCTTCGATCCCGAGCGGCTGCTCGCGCACCGCCAGCGCTTCCTGGAGGCCCTGACGTGGTCGACCTGAGCGTGACGCTGAGCCACCTCTACGCCGGCAAGGTTCGCGACCTCTACGAGGTCGACGACGAGCACCTCCTGATGGTGGCCTCGGATCGACTCAGCGCCTTCGACGTGGTGATGGACGAGCCGGTCCCCCAGAAGGGTCGGGTACTGACCGCACTGACCCACTACTGGCTGCGCGACGTCGCCGGCGACGTGGCGAGCGCCCTGGTCACCTGCGACCCGGCCGAGATCGACCGGGTGGTGCCGGGCTTCGCGGACTACCCGGCTTGGCACGGCCGGACGATGCTGGTACGTCGCGCCACCATGGTGCCCCTGGAGTGCATCGTGCGCGGGCGCCTGGCCGGTCAGGCCTACGACGAGTACGCGGTGTCGGGGACGATCCACGGCGCCCCGGTGGCGGCGGGGCTGGCGCTCACCGACCCGCTGCCCGAGGTGCTGTTCACCCCCTCGACCAAGGAGGCGTCGGGCCACGACCGCAACATCGGCCTGGACGAGGCCCGCGCGATCGTCGGGTCCGAGGTGCTCGACGCCGCCGCGGCGCTGTGTCGCGACCTGTTCGTGCGCGCCGCGGCGCGCCTCGAGGAGGTCGGCCTGGTGCTCGCCGACACCAAGTTCGAGGTGGGCGTGGTGGACGGCGAGCTGGTGGTGTGCGACGAGGTGCTCACGCCGGACTCGTCGCGGCTGTGGCCCGCCGATGAGATCGTGCGCGGCGCGACGCCCCCCTCCTTCGACAAGCAGCCCTTCCGTGACTGGCTCGCGGCCCAGCCCTGGGACCGGACCCCCCCGCCCCCGCCGGTGCCCGAGTCGATCGTGGCGATCACCGCGGCGCGCTACGTGGCGGCCTACGAGCGCGTGACCGGACGGTCGCTCGACGACTGGTACGGTGCGTAGTCGTGAACTACCCCGTCGTCGTCGACGTGAGCCTGCGCCCGGGCATCGCCGATCCCGAGGGCGCGACCATCGAGCGCGCCCTGCCGGCCCTGGGTTTCACCGGGGTGAGCGCGGTGCGCGCGGGCAAGTCCTTCCGTCTGGTGATCGACGCGCCGGACGAGGCGGCGGCGCTGGCGCGGGCGCGGGCGCTGGCCGACCGGCTTCTCTCCAACCCGGTGATCGAGGTCGCCACCGTGCGCGCGGGCGAGTCGTGACCCGCGTCGCGATCGTCCTGTTCCCGGGATCGAACTGCGAGTACGACGCCGCCCTGGCGATGCGCGAGTTCGGCGTGGACAGCACCTTCGTCTTCCACACCGCCACCGACCTCGACGGCGCCGACGCCGTGATCCTGCCGGGCGGCTTCGCCCACGGCGACTACCTGCGCCCCGGGGCGCTGGCGCGCTTCTCGCCGGTGATGGAGTCGGTGACGCGCTTCGCCGCCGCGGGCGGGCCGGTGCTCGGGATCTGTAACGGCTTCCAGGTGCTGACCGAGGCGGGCCTGCTGGCGGGGGCCCTGCAGAAGAACCGGGGCCTGACCTTCCTCAGCGAGCCGACGACCGTGGTGGTCGCCTCGACGCGCTCGGTGCTGACGCGGGGCGCCACGCTCGGCCAGGAGCTGGTCATCCCGATCAATCACTTCTCGGGGGCCTACACCTGCGACGACGAGACCTACCGCGAACTGGTCGAGAACGATCAGATCGTGCTGCGCTACCGCGACAACCCCAACGGCTCACGTGACGACGTGGCCGGGATCTCGAACGCCGCGGGCAACGTGGTCGGGCTCATGCCCCACCCCGAGCGGGCCCTGTCGACGCTGCTGGGCAGCGCCGACGGCCGCGTACTGCTCGAGGGCTTCGTCGCGTCGCTGGCGCGCGTCTAGCGCCTAGGCGCGCGCGCGGGTGATGCCGGCGCGCTTGAGCACGTCGGCGGGTACGCCGGACTCGCGGAACGCGCCGTAGCTGATGCCGTTGCGCTGGGCGTAGGACTTGGCGATCTTGACGAACTCCTTCTCGAGCCCCGACATGTCGACGCGCGTGGTGAGCCGGACGCGCTCGGCGTCGAGGTCGAAGCGCTTCTGGGTCAGCTCCAGGCGCTGGATGGGCGTCGCCGTGGCCAGGGCCTTGTCGATGCGGGCGATCTGCATGCTGATGGACTCGGGCGTGCGCTTGCGCCCGCGCTTGCCCTTGCCGGCAGCCACGGCGTCGAGGTAGCGGCTAATGATCCGCGACTCGTTGCGACCCTGCGCGAGTTTGGCCTTGTGGTCAGCGCTCATTGTGCGTGGGGATGCCTTCTTCGCGGTGGTCTTCTTCGTCGTGGTGGCCATGGTTCTCCCGTACGTAGTAGGTGATAAGGCAGTCTAGCCAACCGGTAGATATAGTCTGACGCCAGAGACCGAACATCCGCGAAAATTGTGATGTGACGCGGCGCCGGTACCGAGCAGTTGGCAGTCGCTGCGATGGATATCGACCATTTCTGCGTGAACACGGGGGTGGTGAGTCGCGTCAGTGCGCCGCGCCTCGGTGCCGCTGCGCTTCGGCAGCGATCGAACGAACATCCGGGAAGTGGCGGCGCGTATGGAGAGGTATTCGGGGACCGTCGGCGTGCGGACCGCACGGTCTGCGGCGTCGGGCATTGCGCCGTATTGCGGCACATCGGATTTCAGCGGGGTCAACTGTTCGTAATAGTGAGCGACCCGGTCTTCGCTGCACGGGGAGGTTGCTCGCCCCAGCCCCACGTGATGGTGGACCATGCGTTACCGCGACTCGGGCTTAGGAGTCAGCTCGTAGAAGTTGCTCGTCCAATCGGAGCCACGTGATCCCCGCCGCATCGATTACCGGAGTGCCGTCACGCATGATCCGGTGGAGCGCGCCAGTAGCCAGTTCTTCGGCGAGCCAAAGCTTCTCGTGGACGTCCTCGCCAGGGGTCTTGGCGCGGTAACCGAAACGCGCGTCCGGGAAGTCCCGATGCGAGAAGAAAAGCTCCACTCTCTGGCCATCGTCGCTGATGGTGACGTCTGCCACCTGCACCTCCGGTGCACCCAACTCGCGCGCGAAATCAGTGAAGTTCTCGAAACTCGTGAGTTGCTCGCTGAGGGTACCCACGTTGGGCGTCATCTTCGAAACCTTATGACTAATCGTTTTCTGGATTGACGCACCCCGCTGGAATCCGATGAGCCCGTATTGCGCGCGTCGCGTCGCGGCGCGTCGCGTCCGCCGAGACCCTCGCGGGCGACCGGTAGTTTGAGGGGGTGGACGTCGAACCCCTGCACCGCGCCCTGGGCCTCCTGGACGACGAGCTGGCCCGCATCGAGACGGTGCTCGGCCGCGAGCCCAATCACCTCGAGTTGGCCCTCTACGCGGTGATGTGGAGCGAGCACTGCTCCTACAAGTCCTCTCGCCTGCACCTGCGCCGGCTTCCCACCACCGCCCCCCAGGTCCTCGTCGGACCGGGGGAGAACGCCGGCGTGATCGACGCGGGCGACGGGATCGCGGTGGCGATCCGCATCGAGAGCCACAACCACCCGTCGGCGATCGAGCCCTACCAGGGGGCGGCCACCGGCGTCGGCGGGATCCTGCGCGACGTCTTCACGATGGGCGCGCGGCCCCTGGCACTGATGGATCCGCTGTTCTTCGGCGACCTGGACGACGCGCGCCAGCGCTGGCTGGTGGAGGGCGTGGTGTCGGGCATCTCCGGCTACGGGAACTCGGTCGGCGTGCCCACCATCGGCGGCGAGCTGACCTTCGACCCCGGCTACGCCCAGAACCCCCTGGTCAACGTGCTCTGCGCGGGGGCCATGCCCGTCGAGCGCCTGGTCCTCGGCGTGGCCTCGGGCGAGGGCAACCTCGCGGTCCTGCTCGGCTCGACCACCGGCCGCGACGGGATCGGCGGGGTCTCGGTCCTGGCGTCGGCCGGCTTCGCCGGCGCCGACGGCGCGTCGTCGCTCGACGACGCCAAGCGGCCGAGCGTGCAGGTGGGCGACCCCTACGAGGAGAAGCGACTCATCGAGGCCTGCCTGGCGCTGCTCGACCAGAAGCTGGTCGTGGGCATCCAGGACCTGGGCGGCGCCGGGCTGGTCTGCGCCACCAGCGAGACCGCGGCGCGCGGGGGCGTGGGCATGGACGTCGACGTGAACGCGGTGCCGCTGCGCGAGGCGGGACTCGCGCCCTACGAGATCATGACCTCGGAGAGCCAGGAGCGGATGCTCGCGATCATCACGCCCGAGAACTGGCCGGCCGTGGCCGCGCTGTGCGCGACCTGGGAGGTGCGCGCGACGGTGGTCGGACGCGTGGTCGCGCCCGAGCCCGACGAGTCCGGGCGCCCGGTCGGCTGGCTGCGGGTGCGCGACGGCTTCGACGGTCCGGTCCTGGCCCGGGTGCCGGCCGCGTCGCTGGCCGACGACGCCCCCCTCTACGACCGTCCCCGTCGGCGCCCCGACGACCTCGACGCGCGCTGGGCCGACGACCCCACGCTCGACGAGCCGCTGGCCGACGCCGCGCGGGACCTGCTCGCGATGCTGATCGACCCGGCGTGGGTCTACCGCCAGTACGACTCGCAGCTGTTCCTCAACACCGTCGTCGGACCCGGACGGGACGCGGCCCTGCTGCGTCTGGCCGGGCCGGGTCTGCCGGCCTCGGAGCGCGGGATCGCGCTGACCACGGACTCGAACCCCCACTGGTGCGCGCTCGACCCGCGGCGCGGCACCGCGCTGACCGTGGCCGAGGGCGTGGCCAACCTGGCCTGCGTGGGCGCGCGGCCCGTCGCGCTGGTGAACTGCCTGAACTTCGGCAACCCCGAGCACCCCGAGGTGATGTGGCAGCTGTCGGAGTCGATCGACGGCATGAGCGAGGCCTGCCGGGAGCTGGACCTGCCCGTGGTCGGGGGCAACGTCTCGCTCTACAACGAGAGCGGCGGCCGCGACATCGACCCTACCCCGGTGGTGGGCGTGCTCGGCGTGGTCGACCGCCTGGTGTCCCCCCCGCCGGGGTGGGCCTGGGGCGAGGGCGACGCGATCGTGCTGGTCGGCGAGCGCCGAGCCGCGGGTGAGCACCCGTTCCCCCTGGGGGGATCGCGCTGGGCGGTCGCGCGCGGTCGCCTCGGCGGGCGGCCGGCGCCGCTGGACGCCGTCGGCGTCGCGCGTGCGGCGTCCTTCGTCGCGGGCGAGGTCGCGGTGGTGCTGGCCGGTGCCGTGAGCGACGTCACCGCCGTGCACGACGTGGCGGGCGGCGGACTGGCGCTAGCCCTGGCGGAGATGGCCGCGGCGACCGGTCAGGGTGTGCGGGTGGCCGCGCTGGCCGCGCCCGGCGAGCTGTTCAGCGAGCTGGCCGGCCGCTACGTGATGGCCACGTCCGACCCCGCGGCGCTGATCGCGCGCGCGGCGGCGGCGGGCGTCGCGGCGCAGGCCCTGGGCACCGTCGGCGGGTCGCGCCTGGTGCTGGGTGACCTGGTGCTGGGCGATCTGGTGGACCTGGCGCTCGACGAGGTCGTGCGCACCCGGCGCGGGGCCCTCGAGCGGGCCCTGCACGCGGCGTCCTAGCCCTCGTGCGCGGCGCGCAGCTCGTCGAGCACCTCGTCGGGCACCCGCAGGTCGCCGGTGAGCCCGACGCCCAGGCGGACGTTCTCCTTGTAGTGACCGTGGTAGTCGGAGCCGCCGGTGGGGATCATGCCCGCGTCGCGCGTGGCCTTGACCATGCGCGCGCGCGTCGCCGCACTCCACGACCCGTAGTAGGCCTCGACCCCGACGAAGCCCCGCTCGCGCAGTGAGGCCAGCACCGGCGCCATCGTGGTCTCGAGCGTCGCCGTCGAGGCGCCGTCGAGGTAGTTGTCCAGGGGGTGGGCGATGGCCAGCACCGCCCCCGACCCGCGCGTCGCCGCGACGAACTCCTCGACGGGCATGCTCGTCTTGGGCACGTAGGCGCGACCGGTGGCGCCCAGCCACTCGGTGAACACCCGCGACCAGGTCTCGTCGTTGCGCGGTCCGACGATCTCGGGGTGCAGCTCGAACAGAGCGCGCGCGAAGTGCGGTCGGCCGATGGAGTGGACGTTGCCGGCGATCCCGGCCAGGTAGTCCAGGGTCAGCCGTTCGAAGCCCTCGTCGACCAGGAGCGAGACGAGGGCCTCGTTGCGCACGTCGCGGTCGTGGCGCAGCGAGGCCAGCGCGCGCTGGAACGGGTGCGCGGGGTCGAGTGGTACGAAGTAGGCCAGGACGTGGACGTTGCGCGGCCCCAGGCCGGTGTCGCGGTGGACCTGGGGGAAGGCATTGTCGCGCAGCGAGACCTCGACGCCGGTCACGTACTCGAGGCGGTGCTCGGCGCACGCCGCCGCCATCTCGTCGTGGCTGGCGGTGGTGTCGTGGTCGGTCAGGGCGATCGCCCTCAGGCCGATCTCGTGCGCGCGCCGGGCCAGCTCCGCGGGGCGGTCCGAGCCGTCGGAGAAGGTCGAGTGGGTGTGCAGATCAATCACCCCCGTAGCGTAGTGAGGCGGCGCACCGGCCCCGGGCGACTGTGCCAGACTGTCGCCGTGTCACGACCGCGCGCGATCGCCGAGCGGGGACGATGAGGGAGGCCTGCGGCGTCGTGGGGCTCGTCGCCCCGGGGCGCGACGTCGCGCATCCCTGTTTCGACGCGCTCTACGCCCTGCAGCACCGCGGCCAGGAGTCGGCGGGGATGGCGGCCTTCGACGACCATCAGATCACCGTGGTCAAGGACAACGGCCTGGTGAGCCACGTCTTCTCCGAGACCACTCTGAACGCCCTGTCGGGCTCGCTGGTCATCGGCCACACGCGCTACTCCACGTCGGGGTCGGCCAACTGGACGGCCGCCCAGCCGGTCTACCGGGCGGCGGGCGCGTCGGGCTTCGCCCTGGCCCACAACGGGAACCTGACCAACACCGCCGAGCTGGCGGCGTCGGCCGGGCTGGCGTTGACCTCGATGCTCTCGGACTCGGACCTGGTCGCCGAGCTGCTGGCGCGCGAGGTGGAGTGCGGCGCGACCCTCGTCGAGGCGCTGGGCTCGGTGCTGGGTCGCGCGCAGGGGGCCTTCTCCCTGGTGGTCCTCGAGGCGGACGCGGTGCACGCGGTGCGCGACGCGCGGGGCTTTCGCCCGCTGTGCCTCGGGCGCTTCGGGCCACCCGAGGCGCCCGAGGGCTGGATCGTCGCGTCCGAGACACCGGCCCTGGACGTGGTCGGGGCTAGCGTCGTGCGCGAGATCGAGCCCGGCGAGATGGTGACCATCCGCGCCACCGGGGTGACCTCGACGCGACTGCTCGACGCGGTGGCGGGCCCCGTGCAGCTGTGCATCTTCGAGTTCGTCTACTTCGCGCGCCCCGACGCCTACCTGCTCGGCCACCAGGTCCACGGAGCGCGCCGGCGCATGGGCGAGCTGCTCGCCTCGCAGTCCACGGTGGCCGCCGACCTGGTGATGGGCGTGCCCGACTCCGGCGTGCCGGCGGCCGAGGGCTACGCCCAGGCGTCGGGAATCCCCTTCGCCCAGGGGCTGGTCAAGAATCGCTACATCGGGCGCACGTTCATCGCGCCCGACGCGAGCCAGCGGGCCCGCAGCGTGCGGCGCAAGTTGAACCCCTTGCGCGAGACCATCGCCGGCCAGCGGCTGATTGTGGTCGACGACTCCATCGTGCGCGGCACCACGACGCGAGCACTGGTGGGCATGTTGCGCGACGCCGGGGCGGCCGAGGTGCACCTGCGCATCTCCTCGCCGCCCTTCGCCTGGCCCTGCTACTACGGGATCGACACGCCGAGCCGCGACGACCTGCTGGCCGCGCACCGCGACGTGGCGGCGATGCGCGACTACATCGGCTGCGACTCGCTGGAGTTCATCACGCTGGACAACCTGCGCGCGGCGATCGGGCTGCGTGACGAGTGCTGTGACGCCTGCCTGACCGGGCACTACCCGGCGCCGGTGCCGGTGGCGATCGGCGCCGCCGGAGCGCGCTGGTGAGCCGGCTGCTCGATCAGCCCGACGGCGTGACCTACGCCGCGTCCGGTGTGTCGATCGCGGCGGGCGACGCGGCGGTGGCGCGTATCGCGTCGCGCGTCGCGACGACCGCGCGTCCCGGGGTGATCGGTGCGATCGGGGGGTTCGGGGGACTCTTCGCGCTGGACGTGGCGCGCTACCGCGAGCCGGTTCTGGTGGCCAGCGCGGATGGCGTCGGGACCAAGCTCGAGGTCGCGCGCCGGGTGGGCCGCTACGACACCATTGGACTCGACCTGGTGGCCATGCTGGTCGACGACCTGGTGTGCGTGGGCGCGGAGCCGCTCTTCCTGCTCGATTACGTGGCGCTGGGCGCGCTCGACCCCGCCCGCCTCGAGGAGGTGGTCAGCGGCATCGTGGAGGGCTGTCGGCGCGCCGGCGTGGCGTTGCTCGGCGGCGAGACGGCCGAGCACGGTGGGGTGATGGCGCCCGACGAGCTGGACGTGGCGGGCTTCGCCGTCGGGGTCGTGGAGCGGGGCCGCGAGCTCGGACCCGAGCGGGTCGCGAACGGCGACGTCCTGGTGGGTCTGGGCTCGCCGAACCTGCGCTCTAACGGCTACACCCTGGTGCGGCGCGTGTTCGACGGGGCGGACCTCGACGGGCCAGCGTGGCCCGGCGCCCCGCGCTCCCTGGGCGAGGAGCTGCTGGCGCCGTCGGTGATCTACGCCCCCGGGGTCGGTGCGGTGCGCGCCGCGGTGGGTGAGGAGCTGCACGCCGCCGCGCACGTGACCGGTGGGGGGATCGTGGGCAACGTGGCCCGGGTGCTGCCGGACTCGCTCGACGCCGTCATCGACATGGCCCGCTTCGACACCCCCGAGATCTTCTTCGAGATCCAGCGCCGCGGCCCGGTGAGCGCGCAGGAGATGGTGCGCGTCTTCAACTGCGGGCTCGGCATGGTGCTGGTGCTCGCGCCGTCCGCGGGTGACGCCGCGTGCGACGCCGCGCGAGCGGCCGGCCTGGCGGCGACGGTGGTGGGTGAGGTGCGTCGCGGGCGCGGCGCGGTGGTGCTGACGTGACGGCGCGCGAGCGGGTTCGCCAACACCTGGTGGCCCAGGCCCTGCGCCGCGGGGACTTCGTTCTCAAGTCGGGCCTCCACTCGTCCTGGTTCATCGACGCCAAGGTCACCATCGCCGACCCCGAGGTGATGGTGGACCTGGCGACGCTGGTGCTGGAGCGGGTGCCGAGCGACGCGACCGCCATCGGTGGGCTCACCATGGGGGCCGACGGCGTGTCGTTCATCACCGCCGCCGTCGCCGCGACTCGCGGCCGGGCACTGCGGCCCTTCAGCGTGCGCAAGGAGACCAAGGACCACGGCGCCGGCGGGCGCGTGGCCGGCGTGGTGCTCCCGGGGGACCGCGTGGTGGTCACCGAGGACACCGTGACTCGCGGGACCAGCCTGCTCGAAGCGGTGCGCGTGGTGCGCGAGGTGGGCGCCGAGGTGGTCCTGGCGCTGGCGGTGGTGGACCGCGGCGGACGGGCGGTCGACCTGATCGGCGCGCAGGGCGTCGCCTTCGACGCGCTCTTCACCGCACCCGACCTGGGCGTGGGCTTCGAGGGCGCGGACTAGAGCGAGGCCGCGAGTACGTCGAGCACTCGTGCGCGCCACTGGTAGAGGTCGGGGTAGTTCTCGGCGGGGGTGTGGCCGAAGCGCAGCACCAGCGCGTCGAGGGACGGCACGACCGAGATCATCTGGCCCTCGTAACCGCTGGCCCAGTAGGTGCCGTAGGGGTCGGCGCTGACCCACCACTGCCAGGCGTAGTAGTGGCCGCTCTCCTCGTCGCGGCTGAGCGGGACCTGGGCGGTGTCGATCCACGCGCGTGACACCAGTTGGCGGCCCTCCCACTCGCCGCCGCGCAGGTACAGCAGCCCGAAGCGTGCGAAGTCCTGGGCGCGCGCGTGCAGGTAGCTCGACGCGATCACCACGCCCGCGTCGTCGAGCGTGGCGGTGGCGCTGGACATGCCGAGCGGCGCGAAGAGGGTGTCGCGCAGGTACGCGAGGTAGGCCTCGCCGTGGCCGACCACGTCGGCCACGATGCCGCTCAGGATATTGCTGGTGCCGCTCGAGTAGTTGAAGACCGCGCCGGGCTCGTGGGCCAGCGGGCGCCCGGCGGCGAAGGCCGCGACGTCGTGGCGTCCCTCGCCGAAGAGCATGGTCAGCACGTCGCTCGGCTGGTCGAGCTCGTAGGCCTCGGCGAAGTCGAGCCCGTCGCGCATGGCCAGCAAGTCGCGTAGTCGGATTCGGTGGCGCGGGTCGAGCGGGTCGCACCACTGTCCCACGGGTGCGTGCTCGTCGGGGTCGAGGTGGCCCGCGTCGACCAGCGTGCCCACGACGGCGTGCAGCACCGACTTGGCCATCGACCACGACAGCAGGGGGCTCTGGTCGGTGATGAGCTCGGCCGGCCGGTCGAAGAACTCCTGGACGCCGCCGTAGCGCTCGGCGACCACGCGTCCGCCGCGCACCACCAGCACCGCGTTGGTGGTCTCGAGGTCCGGCTCGGTGAACGCCTCGTCGACCACCCGGTCCAGATCGGCCTGGTTGGCGAGTTCGCCGCGCGGCCACGTCGCGGTGGGCCAGGGTACCTGTGCCGGGGCGGGCGCGTAGCGCGGCGTGAGGGAGGGGAGGTCGGGATCGGGCATCATCGTATTGTGGCACGCGGGCGATCACCCGCCCCTGGTGGCTCGGCGGTGGGACGACCGTCGAGCCCGCTCT
>JBMFWX010000054.1:0-11657 GCA_049964855.1 Acidimicrobiales bacterium | reverse complement strand
TCCGTGAGGAGTGCGGCATGAGTGGACTCACTAAAGATCACTCGGTCGCAACGGATCAGCCTCGACGTCGAGACCCCCGGTCGCTCGACGTCGCAGTTACTGGTGACCGGCAACACCGTGTACGACTCACCCGGCACCAGCCTCGGCGACCCGAGTGAGGGCCCCAACCCGCCCGGCGTGCCCGGCCACTCCACGGTGGCCGGGCACGCCTACGACGCCCTCTACCTCGACACCTACGGGAGGGACTCGTCGATGCGCGACGTGACCGTGACCAACAACGTATTCGTCAACCAGAGCCAGAACGTCCAGGGTCACGCCGTCGCGCCCGTCGTCGACCTGGCCGGCGACTGGCGCGACGTGGTGATCGAGCACAACGTCGTCGCCGGGGGCGGCGCGCGCGACCGTCTCAACCCGCTCGTGGTGATCGAGACCCCCTACGCCGACCGTGCGCTGGTAATGGACTGCAACCGCTATCAGGGTCTCTCGGCCGTCGCCGGCACCGCCTTCGAGAACTTCGCCACGCCGACCATCACCGTCCTCTCACTGCGCGCGTGGCGTACCGCCACCCACGACCAACTCGACGCCCACAGCGCGATCGGTGACGCCCTGTCGTGCGCGACGCCGCACCCGTAGGGCCAACCCGCGGACGAACGTCGTCGCGGCGCGCGCCAACATGATCAGCCAAGCCGTGCCCACGTCATCGGGGTGCACCGCGGGGATGCCGATCCCCTGGCTCGCGGATCGACGCCGTGAACCCGACGAGCGCCACGCCGGAGCTCCGTTCGACAACCCATCATCACCGAGGTCAACTCACCTCACGGTCACGCCACTCCCGACGCCGTAGCGCACGCCATCACGTCATGCGCGAGAGCGACCAGCCACATCAGGGAGTGCGTCAGGAGCGGGTGACGAGACCCGCGCAGTACGGCGCCGTGCCGACGGCCGCGGAGCGCTGTCTCGCCACCTGCGGTACCCCCTTCGATGAGCGATGCGCACGTGCGACAACCTCCTGGTCACCCAGAGCCAGCACCTGTTCGACCACGCCGTGGCGCCGGTCGTCGACCTGGCCGAGAACGAGCCGCGAACTGGCGTTAGGTCGTGATCCGACGCAACGTGATCGGCAGTGAGGGGCCGCACGACCATCTCCACCCCCTCCCTCCGCTCACGACACCCTCCTCACGGGTGTCGCCGGGGCGAGACCGCGGCCGCCCTCCTCGCGTCCTCGCTACAGGCGGATCACTCGCTTCGTGGGGACCGATCTCGAATGACCCGATCGAGCAACTTCGACATTGGGCACCACCCCGTCGTGGCCAGGAAGAGTTGATTGGCACCAACGAGAATCGGGACGAGCGCGAACCAGCGACTCACTGCGACGCTCAGCAGCGCACCGAGCAGGGTGAAGGAGCCCGCCAGTGAGAAGAGAACACGTTGCTTGGTCGGCGTCAGCCTCGCGATACACGACGAGGCTTTAGAGGTGGGCGTGACGCCGATGAGGTTGAGTGACATTCGCTCAGTATACCCATAGGGGTATACAGCCACGCGGTCACGCCGCACCTCGCACTCCGGGCTCCACCAACTGATCAGTCACCAGTGCGCGTACGCCATTGGCCCCGGTCCGAACACGTTGGTCGCCCTCATGGGCGCCCGCACCGGTTCTCGCGGGCACAACGTACGCACAACTCCTCGCACAACTCCTCGCACGATGTCCAGCCTCGACGCGCCCCGAGCCACGCACGAGCGGGCGCCACCGGTCGAGGGCCCGGGTGATTCAGCAGTGCGGCCCGCGTAGAGGAGCCGCGAGGCGCCACGAGCGCCGCCCACGATGCGGGGCAGTCGATCGCCACCGCGGCCGCGGCACAGATCGCCCGCACGGTGTCGGGAGTCGCTCGGGCGACGCGACGAACCAGCCGTGAACGAGAGACGAGCAGAAGGCAGAAGGTTGTCGAGTTCCACCGCATACGGCCCTCGCGCGCCATCGGCCCGAGAGTGCCCAACTTCCGTGCTCAGGCTACGAACTGTCGACGTGACCGGACCAACGATCACCGAGTGCCGTACTCGACCCAGGGGATCGCGGGTCAACACGACCACCGGTCGACGCTCGTCAAACTCGGCCAACCAGGTCTCACCACGTCGGACCGCAGGATCGCTCACTGGTCCTCGGGCCAGTCAGATTCCCAGTCGGTGTCGTCAGCGAGATCATCCCAGTCCGGTGACGCGATGCCGAGCGCTATCTCCTCAGCGGTGGGCGGAGTTCTCGTGTACGCCCCCAGATCGGCGCGCAGCCGACGACGACGGATGAGTTGCGTCAGCGCGATGTCGACCGTCGCCGACGCCGAGGGCGCGCCGAGCATGACGCGCGCCTCAGCGAACTTCTCTCGGTCGACGGCAATTGTTACCCTCTCCTTCACCACACCACGAGTACTACCAGGTATCGCCAGTCATCCGGTGGCGGCTGTCCCCGGTCCGTCATTCGCGCGGACACCTCCACTCGGCCTCACGGACGGCCTTCGCGACACGAGTTCGCTCGTCTCGTTCGCTCCCCTCATCCCGCTCGGAGAGACACCACCACACAAAGCTGCACGAGACAAAGCCCCACCCGTACGAGATCACGGGCGGCCCCTTCGAGCCGCCCGTGATCAGCCCGGCTCCTCTCGCCGACATTGCGGCACGCCGCACCCCGCGTCCCGGTCGCCCGGTGCTCGGTGCCGCTACCGCGCCGTGTACCCGCCGTCGACTACGTACTGCGAGCCGGTGACGAAGCTGGCGCGCTCCGAGAGCAGGAACACCACCAGGTCGGCCACCTCCTCGGCGCGACCCAGCCGCCCGATCGGGTGCAGCGCCACCAGCTCGTGACGGGCCTCGTCGGGCAGCACGCTCAGCAGCGGCGTCTCGATGTAGCCCGGGTGCACCGAGTTGATGCGGATTCCCTGGTTGGCGTAGGCCAGCGCCGCCGCCTTGGTCATGCCGGTGATGCCGTGCTTGGCCGCCACGTAGGGCGCGGCCGTCGGGTCACCCACCAACCCGAGGATCGACGAGTTGTTCACGATCGCCCCGCCCCCGGCGCGCAGCATCGCGGGGATCTCCTCGTGCATCCCGTAGAAGACCGAGTGCAGGTTCACGTCCATCAGGTGCAGGTAGCCCTCGACGTCGATGTCGGCGATCGGGCCCAGCGGGCCGCCGATCCCCGCGTTGTTGAAGGCCAGGTGCAGCGCGCCGAAGCGCTCCTCGGCCAGGACCACCGCCGCGCGCACGTCATCCAGGCGGCTCACGTCACCCGAGGTGGCGACGGCCTCGCCTCCGGCGCCGGTGATGCGCTCGGCGACCGCGTTCGCCCCCTCCAGGTTGAGGTCGAGCACCACCACGCGCGCACCCTCGGCCCCCAGCGCCAGCGCCGTGGCCTCGCCGATCCCCGATCCCCCACCGGTGACCAGCACCGACTTGCCCTCGAACTGTCCGCTCATGACGTCCTCCTTCTCCGCGCATCTTCACTGCGCGTCTCAACGCGACGAACGGCGCGAGGTCGAACTGCGTCGAGGACGCGTCGCCGCCGACACCCCCACCTTGGCACCGCGAGCGCGGTCCCGTCCAGCTCAGCGCACGCGGGCCAGGTGGCGTCCGTGCTCTGCGGCGAGGCGCTCCGCCTCGTGTCGCATCGTCGCGGCGAGCTCGGTGAACTCGTCGAGGGCCGGGTTCACCCCGACCAGTGTGAACTCGCGCTCCACCACGCGCAGGTCGAGCCCCCACACGTCGGCGAGGATGCGCCGAATCCAACCCGACGCGTGGTCCCATCCCTCGCGCGGCGTGCCCGGGCCGTAGGCGCCGCCGCGCACCACCACCGCGACCGCCGGGCGGCCGGCGAGGGGCCGGTCGCCGGACGCGGCCAGGCGCGGATCCGTGAGCACCAGGTCAACCCAGGTCTTGACGTGCTGGGAGACGCCGAAGTTGTAGAGGGGCGCGGCGAAGAGCAGGGCGTCGGCGTCGAGGAGCTCGTCGACCAGCCCCGCCGCCAGGTCCACGGCGGCGCGCTGCTCGGGGCTGCGCGTGGCGGGGTCCTGACGTCCGGCGCCGACCGCCAGAGCCCAGGCGCGCGCGTCGAGCGGCTCGAGACCGAGGTCGCGGTGGGTCACCGGCGCCTCGGGCCGCGCCGCGCGCCACGACGCCTCCACCACGTCGGCCAGCGCGCGGCTCACCGATCCCTCGGAACGGATGCTGGCGTCCAGTCGGAACAGCGTCACTCTCGTCTCCTCACTATCTAGTATCTGACGACGGAGGTCGACGTCGACCGCTCTCGCGGTGGACGCCCTCGGTCCGCTCGCCGCCGCGGGTGCGGCGGCAGTCACTTCGATTTTAGGTGTTACCCCGTAAAGCGAAGCAGACGCTAGGCTGGTCCCGTGGTCGGCGACGAGGTGCGCGCGGGCGCGACCTGCCCCGCGCCCCACGAGAGCGTGGTCGACCCGTCCCTGCGCCGGGCCTTCGCGCTGCTCGGCAAGCGCTGGAACGGCGTGCTCCTGGCCGCACTCGCCGGGGGACCCGCCACCTTCGCGGCCCTGCACCGCGAGATCGGCGCCATCAGCGACTCCGTACTGTGCGATCGGCTCCGCGAGCTGACCGACGCCGGCCTGGTCGAGCGCCGCGTGGAGCCGGGCCCGCCGGTCGCGGTGCGCTACGCGCTGAGCGGCGCGGGCGCGGCGCTGTTCCCGGCGCTCGACGCCCTGGCCGCATGGGCCCGCGACCACCTCCCGGCCGGCTCCGACGTGGCGCCCTCCTAGGCGCCGCGCACGTCAAGTGCGCCGGTAACCTAAGCCAATGAAGCTGAAACTCTCCAAGCGGGGCGACTACGTCGTGCGCTCGGCGATCTGCCTCGCCCAGAGTTTCGACGCCGAGTCGCCCAAGAAGTTGCGCCAGGTCTCAGTGGAGATGGGCGTGCCGCGCACCTTCGTCTCCCAGATCATGGGCGACCTGGTCCAGGCGGGGATCGCCACCTCCTTCTTCGGCGCCAACGGCGGCTACCGGCTGTCACGGCCGCCCGAGCAGATCACCCTGCTCGAGGTCGTCGAGGCCGGCGAGGGCCGCCTGGAGTCCGACACCTGCGTGCTCGGTGACGAGCCCTGCCACTGGGAGTCCGTCTGCCCGCTGCACGAGACCTGGACCGCGGCCAGCGCCGCGCTGCGCGCCGAGCTCGCGGGCACCACCCTGGCCACCCTGGTCGAGCGCGACCGGGCGATCGCGGCGGGCACCTACCACGTGATCGGCCACCGCGCCCCGCCAACGCCGTCGGTCGAGGTGAGCGACTCGGTGCAGGTCGAGCTGCCGGTCGCCGTCATCGCCCAGCGCCTCAGCGGCGGCGGCGCGTGGCTGGTCCCCCACCTCGAGGCCGCCCGCGACGACGGCGAGGAGCTGCTGGTGCGCGTGGGACCCGGCGGGCCGACCTGGCTGTCCAAGACCGTGGCGCTGCGCCTCGGCGAGCCGTCCACCCACGAGGCCGCGCTGACCATTCCCCTCACCTGGGAGGCCACCGGTCCCTCGGGGCTGTTCCCGCGACTCCAGGGGACGGTGCGCCTCGTCGAGCTCGACCCCGATCGCACCGAGGTGCACCTCGAGGGCCGCTACCGCCCGCCGCTGGGTCGCGCGGGCGCCGTGCTCGACGACGCACTGCTGGCGCGCGTGGCGCGCGCCACGATCCGCTCCCTGCTGCGCCGCCTCGCGCGAGCCCTCGAGGAGGGCTGACCCAGCCAGGGGTTCGACGAGTGGGGCGCCGACGCCACGAGTGCCGTGGTCGCGAGCGCCCGCGTTCGTAGGGCGTCCGCCCCGGTTACGAATCGGTAAAGATTGCGTGGCCACCAACCCGGCGCCACCGTATTGCGGGCTGACCGTCGATCACGACCCACTCGAACGTCGCACGATCGTCAGGTCCCGCGAAGCTCCAGGTCATCTCCCACACGCCGCGTGCACCCGGCACCGGCCTGACGCGCAGTCCCGCGGGCCAGGCACCACCGGGGTCGGAGACGTGGCTCTGCGCCGCGGGTAGCAACTCGTCACGGATCACTCGCCAGAACTGACGAAATTCATCGTCCGACAGTCGTCGACGATCCCCGACGAACCGCCGCGTCCGTTGAGACGTCAAGCCAGACCACGCTCGACGGCCTCGCGATCCAGGTCAGCCGCGTACTCCTCGGCGCTCTCGAACGTCGCCACGCGGCCCGCCGCGACGTCCTCCTCGGCCCGCTCGCCATCGCCTCCCCGCGTTCAGCCCAAAACCACGCCTGGCCGGCTCGGTACGCCAGCGGGGGACGCAGTTCAATCACACGCTCGCCACGCTCGACGACCTCGACCTGCTCCCGGGCCGTCCAGCTGGTCACGATGGCGCACGTCAGCGGGCAGGGTCATCGACCCGCGACTGGCCGAAAGGGAAACCAGGTGCGAACGCGCTCGCTCTACCCTTGACCCGTTCATAGGGTCGAACTGTCGTACGGTCACAGTGTCGATCTGACGGTTCGTCGCACGGCCAGATCCCCTCCTCGTCGCCCCGTCAGGCGTCGCGTGAACGCGTCGCGCGCGCCCCGGTGATGAGCCGCTCGCGGTCGAAGAGGTTCGACACGACCCGCAGTGCGGCGACGTCGATGACGACGAGCACCCCGGCCACGATCAGCGCGACGGGCACCGTCGGGCTGAGCACCTGGAAGGTCATCAGTGAGGTCACGGCCAGGGCGGGCAGACTGGCGAGCGTTCCCAGTTGCTGGGCCACCCGCACGTCGCTCGAGCGCGCCGAGATCGCCGTACCGATCCAGGTGGACCAGGCCGCCAACAGTGGTGCAAAGAGCACCTCCGCCACCAGCCAGGGCACCTGCCACAGGGCGTGGACCACGTTGGGGTGACCGACGAGGCGCAGGACCGTCATGATCACGACGAAGAGCAGATAGGAGAGGGCCACACCGGGGATGATCGAGGCCAGCGCCTTGCCGAGCACGAACTCCTCGCGCCGGATCGGCGTGGTGAGCACCGGCTCGAGCGTGCCCTGGTCGCGCTCGCCGATCACCGAGTAGGCGGAGATGGCCGCGGGGACGATGACCGGGACGAGGAGCATCAGCAGAAAGATCGAGCCGACCGCGGCGTGCACCCGCACCGCGGGCGCGGTCGCCGGCAGGCCCAGGATCGTGGTGATCGGCGCGACCAGGAACAGCACCGGCAGCACCACCATGGTGTAGAGGATGAACTTGTTGCGCCGGTACTGGCGGAACTCCTTGACCAGCACCGCGCGCACCCGCGCGCCGCTCAAGACCGTCACGCGCTCACCGCCGTGTCCTCGTCGATCAGCTGCAGGTAGACGTCCTCGAGCGAGTGGTGCGACTCGCCGAGCGACTCCACGTCCGCGCCCGCCGCCACCAGGGCGCGCGCCACGTGGGGCGCCGCGTCGCGCGGCTCGGGCGTGTCGAGCACGTAGCGCCCGTCCCCGTCGCCGCGCCACGAGGCCACCCCCGGGATCGCGGCGAAGATCGCCGCGGGATCGGCCAGCGGCGCCGCGGTCGCCACCTCGAGGGAGCGCGCGAAGAGCTGGCGGCGCAGCTCGTCGGTGTCGCCGACGATGCGCAGCGTGGTGTTGAGGATCGCCACGCGGTCGCAGAGGCGCTCGGCCTCCTCCAGGCGGTGGGTCGTGAGGAAGATCGTGACGCCGCGTTGGCGCAGCGCGCCGATGAGGTCGAGCACCTCGCGCGTCGCCACCGGGTCGAGTCCCGAGGTGGGCTCGTCGAGGAAGATGATCGCCGGATCGTTCAGCAGCACCCTAGCCAGACCCACCCGCTGGCGCAGACCCTTGGAGAGGCTGGCGCAGGGGTCGTTCGCCCGTCCGGCGAGGTTCACCGACTCCAGCGCGCGCTCGATCCGGCCCCGCGCGTCGCTCAGGCGGTAGAGGCCGGCGAAGAACTCGAGGTTCTCGCGCACGCTGAGCCGGCCGTAGAGGCCGGGCGACTCGGTCATCACCGCGATGCGCTGGCGAATCGCCTCGCCGTGACCCGCCCCGAGCGCCAGGCCGGCGACCGTGGCCGACCCCGACGTGGGCGCGACCAGCGTGCTAAGGGTGCGCACCATGGTGGTCTTGCCCGCACCGTTGGGCCCGAGGAAGCCGAAGACCTCGCCGGCGGCGACCCGAAAGCTGACGTCGCGGAAGGCGTCGCGCTCCCCGAAGCGCTTGGTGAGCCCGACCACCTCGATCGCGGCCTCGCGTCCCGCGAGGTCCCCGGCGCGCGACGCCGCGACGCGCGCGAGCGTGGTGGGGACGACCGGCGCGGGCGCGGGCGTCACGGGCGTCACGGGCGTCACGGGCGTCACGGGCGGTGCGGACGACTCGTCGGATGCGATCGGCTCGCGCGGCTCGCGCGTCCGTCCCCCCGTGGCGTAGCCCACGGCGAGGTAGAGGCCCACCACCACCACGGCGCCCAGCGCTCCCCAGGGCCGACGCACGACGAGCAGTGCCACCAGCATCAACCCGAGAGCGAGCGCCGTGATCACCCGACCCTGCCAGGTGACGGGTCGCACCCCGAACCCGACGCGACGTCGCACGAACCACCGCCGGACCACGAGCTCTCGCTCGCCGCGCGCGTCACGCCGCGGGCTCCGCCAACCGGTCACCGGGCCGACGATACTCCCCGACGACTCCCGGCCTCGCACGACGCCGGAGCGGCCGGCCGGCTCAGCGCGACACGGTACGCACCGCGGTCTGGCGCAGCGCGTGGGCCACCAGTCGCGCGCCGAACGCGTCGGGACCCGCCGGGTCGTCCTCGCGGCGACGCTCGCGCGGACCGAAGGCCGCCTGATCCACGACCACCGCGCCCTTGGCCTCGAGCGCCGCGCGCATCTCGGCCAAGGCCCCACGCGGGTTGACCCCGTAGGTGCAGAAGAGCGCCACCGGGCGACCGCCAAGGCGCGGCAATGACGCCAGCCACGCGCGCGCCGCGCGCGCCGGACGCACCTTGGTCACGACCAGGCCCTCCACCCAGGTCCCCACCACCAACAGGTCGGCGGTGGCCAGCTCCGGCAGTCCGATCTCGTCGAGCGCCGCCACCGTGGCGTCCACGCCCCGGCGCCAGAACCGCTCGGCGATGGCCTCGGCCGCCCGCTTCGTCGTCCCGCCCTCGCTCTCGTAGCCGACCAGCACCCGGGGCGGGCGGGCCGTGCCGTCGACCGGCTCGCGGCCGGGGCGCGCGGGGCGCGCGTCGAGGATCGCGGCCGCCGCGCGACGACCCTGGGCCATCGCCTCGACCACCGTCGCCGGACCCGTCAGGGCGTCGCCCACCACCCAAAGCCGCTCGCTCACCGGCAGCGCGGCGCTCCACAGCCCCACCTCGCGGCCCAGGGCCAGCGAGCCCACGGGGCTGTGGTGGGCGTACTCGGAGGCCGGGTTCGCCAGGATCCCGCTCGCCACCCAGTGACGGTCGGGGATCGCCGCGACGGTCTTGCGCACCGGCGTGCCGGGCAGCACGGGCGTGAAGGACGGGTCGAGGCGATAGCCCATCGCCATCACCACGAGGTCCACCGCGAGCGTCTCGCGCGCGTCGCTCACCACCGGCGGGTGCGCGGCGTCCTTCTGACTCGTCACGGCCAGCTCCGCGCTGGCGACGCGCCCCTCACCGCGCAGCGCGGTGACCGTACGCTGGAATCGCACGCTCACGCCCTCGTTACGGGCCTCGGCCAGCTCGTCGGGGCGGGCCAAGGCGAAGCGCTCGTCCAGCCAGTCCACGCAGGTCGCGTCCAGGCCCAGGCGTCGCGCCATGCGCGCGACGTCCATCGCCGTGTTCCCGGCTCCGAGGACCAGCACCGACGGACGACGCGACCCGACCCCGTCCAGCCCGAGCGCCGCGCGCAGTGCCGCGGCGTCGCCCCCGGGCTCGAGGGCGGCCTTGGCCCCCTGGAGGAAGGTCGTCGCGTCCACCACGCCCGCGAGATCGGCGCCGGGCACCGGCAGGCGCATCGGCACGCCCGCGCCGTGCGCCATGACCACGGCGTCGTGCTCGGCCAGCAAGGCCGTGAGGTCCGAGACGCTGACCTCGACACCACAGCGCACGTCGACCCCAGCCTCGACGAGCTGGCGCCACGGGCGGCGCGCCACCTCGTCGGGCAGGGTGAAGTCGGGCATCCCCCACACGGGCAGACCCCCGGGCGTCGCGTCACGCTCGAAGACGGTGACCGCGGCGCCGGCGCGCACGAGGTCCCAGGCCGCGGCGGCCCCCGCCGGACCGGATCCCACGACGGCGACCGACAGGTCGGGGGCCTCGACGCCGATCGTCGGGTCCGGCACCGGGGCGTGCTCGGTGATGAAGCGCTCCAGGCGTCCGATGGACACGGGCGCCTCACCGGCCAGCGACCAGGTGCAGGCGCCCTCGCACTGCGCCGACTGGTTGCACACCCGCGAGCAGACGTCGGGCAGCACGGTGGTGCGTGCGAGCACCTCGTGGGCGCGCGTCAGGTCACCATCGCGCAGGGCGCCGATGAAGCCGGGGATGTCGTTGTGCGCGGGGCATCCCCGCACGCAGGTCGGGTCCAGGCACGTCAGGCAGCGCTCGGCCTCGCGGCGCGCGTCCTCCCACGACGCGAAGCCGACGCGCGTCTCGTCGACGTTGCCCTCGAGGACCGCCGGGTGATGCAGCGCCGGGTCGTGGCGCTCGGCGACGAGCACGGGGCCCTCCACCGAGATGGCGCTGAAGGGGCAGGTGCGCACGCACTGGCGACACCCCACGCAGGTCACGTCGTCCGCCACGGCGGTCCAGGTGACCGGATCCATCGAGAGGGCTCCGACGGGGCAGCGGATCACGCACTCCTGGCACCCGGCACAGCGGTCGGCGACGACCGCGACGTGCATGCCGTCGCGCTCGATGTCTCGTTCGGTATCGGTGATGGTCATCACTCCCCCTAGTCCGCGGCGTTCATCGCGACGTACAGCACGGCGGCGATCACGCCCAGCACCAGGGCCAGGCCCAGCGCGGCCCACTGGACCGCGCGGCGCTCACCGCTCGGGACCACCAGGTCCCGGCCGGCCACCTTCCAGCTGGTCCACATCGCGGCCAGCGTGCCGGCGACCATGACGCCGACCTGGACGCCGATGATGCCCGAGTTGGCGCCGATGATCGACGTGCGGTACAGGGTCGAGGTGGTCGAGCCCGCCCCGAAGAGGTGACCCACCGCCGGGATCACCCGCGGCGCGTGCTGGAAGAACTTGGGCAGCTGGCGCGCGAAGTAGTCGGCGCCCACGACCGGGATGATCCCGTACATCAGCGGCACGAAGTAGGTGCGAAAGACGCTCGTGCGGTCCACGAAGGCCCGCCCGCCGGCCGGCACCACGTAGCCGCGGTCCACGAAGGCCTTGGCGAAGACCCAGGCGATCCCCGCCATCACCGCGGCCACCAGGCCGATCACACCCAGGTAGTCGATCGGGTTCGGGTACTGGGGGAAGGCGGTGTGCGCGTTCAGCCAGCTGTCCATGCGCCCGAAGAACGGCAGCGCGTTGATCTGCTGGTAGAGCACCAGACCCCACAGCAGCGCCACGGCCCAGGCCACGTCGGCGCGACGCCGGGTGGGGGCCACGACCGAGGTGAGCGGCTTCTGAACGAAGAGCCCGATGTTGTCCGACGGGCAGGACTTGTAGCACTCGGTGCACAGCCCGCAGG
>JBMFWX010000053.1:0-12060 GCA_049964855.1 Acidimicrobiales bacterium | reverse complement strand
GCCATGACCTACGTACTACCCGACCTGCCGTACGACTACGCGGCTCTCGAGCCGCACTACCAGGCGCAGAACCTGGAGATACACCACTCGAAGCACCACGCAGCCTACGTCGCGGGGGCCAACGCGACCCTCGAGCGCCTGGAGGAGACCAGGGCCGCGGGCGACTACGCCAGCCTGGTCGGCCTCGAGAAGGCGCTGGCCTTCAACGTCTCGGGCCACGTGCTGCACTCGCTGTTCTGGCGCAACCTCTCGCCGGACGGTGGCGGCCTCCCCGAGGGAGAGTTGGCCGCCGCGATCGACGAGGACTTCGGGTCCTTCGACGCCCTGCGCGCCCAGTTGAGCCAGGCCGCCGTCCTGGTGCAGGGCTCGGGCTGGGGAGCGCTCGCCTTCGAGCCCCTGAGCCGGCGCCTGATGGTCGAACAGATCTACGACCACCACGCGAACCTGGTACACGGCGCCGTCCCCCTGCTCGTCTTCGACGTGTGGGAGCACGCGTACTACCTGCAGTACCGCAACGTCCGGGCCGACTTCGTCAACGCGCTGTGGAACCTCGTCAACTGGCCGGACGTCGCGGCGCGTTTCGCGCGAGCCCGGAACATCACGTTCGCCTAGAGGCGCCACCAATCCGAGGGCGACGTCGCCCGCGACGCGACGCCGCCCGAGTCGTCACGCGTCGTGCGAGCGCTCTCCGGGCTGGCGCGGGCGCCGGTCGGTCTCCCGGTCGGCGAGTCGCGCCGGGCGGCGTATGACAGAGTGTCAGCGTGGACCCCGATCAGCGCACGGCCGACGAGTGGGACGCGCTCGTGCGCGACTTGCGCGCCGAGATCGCCCGGCTGCGCGGCGAAGTCGCCCGGTTGACCGAGGAGTTGCGTCGCGTACGGCGCGAGGTCCACGAGGTGCCGCCCCACTATTAGGACGGCGAGGCCGAGCCGACGACCGACGGGCACGCGAGATCACTGCGCGTCGCCAGAACCTGGGCGGCCGCGGCGTCGAGGGACGTGCGCGACAGCCGCCCCGACGCCACTGCGCGCACCAGCGACGCCGCGACCTCGCGAGCGTAGGCCAGCGTCGCCGACGGCGAGCCGGTGACGCCGAAGAGCACGAGGTCGACGCCGGCCGACTCCGCCAGAACTGCCGCCGCGGCCGGTGAGAGGTGTCGCGCGCCAATCGCTCCGGCGCTGAGCGAGTCGTCGACAATCAGCCCCCGAAAGCCGAGACTCTGGCGAAGTTCGCCCACCACGCGCGCGGAGAGACTGGCCGGCAAGGACGTGAAGCCCGGAACCGAGGCGTTCGAGATCATGACCGCGGGCAGGCCCGCCGCAATGGCTCGCTCGAAGGGCACCAGACCGGTGCGGCGCAGACGCGACCACGCCAGGGTCACGGCGGGTTCGTCGTCGGTGTTGCCCGACGCGCCGCCCAGTCCGGGGAAGTGCTTCACGACGGGCGTCACGCCCGCGCGGGTCAGGCCCGTGGCGAAGGCCACGCCGTCGGTCGCGACGAGGGCGGGCGAGCCGCCGAAGGACCGCAGACCGTCGGGATCCGACGCACTGGGGTAGACGGCTCGGCCGTCCACGTCCAGCACCGGCGCCAGGTCGACGTTCACACCGACCCGGGCGAGCGCTAGACCGACGCGACGCCCCAGGTCCTCGATCCGCGACGCCGAGAGCGTCCGGCCCATGACCTGCGCCCATGGCGGCGGGCTCACGAGATTGGTGAGTCGCGCCACGCCGCCGCCCTCCTCGTCGGTCATCACCAGCATCGTCGTGTGGTGCGCGGTGAGCGACTGCAAATGGGCCACCGTTCGCCCCATGGAGGCGGGAGCCGCCGCGCCGACGAGCAGGAGCGCACCGAATCCCTCTCGGGCGGCGGGACCCATGGCTCCCAGATTGGCCGCGTCCACCGGCACGGCGATCGTCTCATCGGCCTGGTCCACGAGCGGCCACGTCGCGACCTCGGCGCGCGCGCAGGCGATCCTCGCCGCCGAGGGGACCCCTGTACCCGGCGACGTGGTCGTGGTCGTGGGCGTGGTCGTGGTCGTGGGCGTGGTCGTGGTCGTGGGCGTGGTCGTAGCCGTCGTCGTAGTCGTCGTGGTCGCCGCCGCCCCGAGCGACGCGACCGCGAGGGCGAGAGCCATCACGTGTCGCGCGTCGTGCACCCGACGTGACCACCGGCGCACGGACACCGAGCCGCTCACTTCCTTCGCGACGCGCGCTGGGCCCGACGAATCGAGACGGTCAAGGCCGCAATGGCGAGCAGCGGGAGCGCGACGCCGGCCGCAGCGTTCTCCTGACCGGCCCCGCGCAGCAGGGCCACCACCAGCACCGTCACCACGGCGGCGATGAAGAGTTCGGGGGTGTCGCCCACGAGGAAGTCCCACCAGAATGCGGCGAACCCCCTCAGCAGGCGCAGGGGCAGCGCGCGGCGCGGGCTCGTCATTGCGCCACCGCCCGGCGACGGGGTCCGGCGACTCCGCGCCGGACCATGACGACCAGCGTCGACGTCACCACGACGTAGAGTCCGACGAAGGCGACGAGGGTGACGTCGCCCGCGGGCCAGCGCACGTGCAGGCCCTCCCCCGTCCAGAACGTGCCGTAGCTGACGAGGAGGATCCCCACGCCCATCTTCATCAAGTTCTCCGGCACGGTGGAGAGCTGTCGGGCCACGACGGCTCCCGCACCCGCCACCACCAGCACCGCCACCACGGCCACGAGGACTGCAAGGCCCAGGCGATGCGCGGACGTGCCGAGGGTCAGGACCGCGACGACGACCTCCAGTCCCTCGAGGAACACCCCCTTGAAGGCCATGACGAAGGCGACGCGATCACGCGTCGGCGAGGCGCCCGCCGATTCCATCTCGGCGACCACCTCGCGGTAGATCGCGTCCTCGTCGTGCAACTCCTTCAGCCCACCGGCGCGCAGGATCGCCTTGCGCAGCCACTGCAGGCCGAAGATGAGCAGCACGCCGCCCACGATCAGGCGCAGGGCGGAGAGCGGCACGTGCACCAGCGCCGGACCGAGCAGCGCGACCAGCGCCGCGAGCGAGGCGAAGGCCACCACCGTGCCCTCCAGGGCCGAGCGCCAGCCGCGCGTGTGGCCGACCGCCAGCACGATCGTGAGCGCCTCGACCATCTCGACGGCGGTGGCCAGGAAGACCGCTCCCACCAGGACCACCATGCTCGACGACACCGTGACCGCGATCACACCACCCTCCTTCGAGCCACGGCCCGCTTCGATCACGCGTCGACCACTGGTCGGCGGCGCCACAGCGCACGGCGCGCGCGACGTGCGTCCAGAACGACCCTAGCGGTCGCGACGGCGCAGCTCGTCCTCCACCGCTGCGGGGTCCAGCCCACGGCTGCGCAGCAGCAGCAACGTGTGGAACCAGAGATCCGCGGCCTCGCTCACCACCCTCTCGTCGTCCTCGCTCAACGCGGCGACCGCCAGCTCCACGGCCTCCTCACCCACTTTGCGCGCGACGCGCGGCGTCCCCGCGCCCAGCGTGGCGACCACGTACGAGTCGTCGGCGCCGGCGGCGTGTCGCCGCAGGATCTTGCGCCACAGCCATGGCGTGAAGCACGACGTCGAACCGTCGTGACAGGTCGGGCCGTCGGCGCTGACGCGCACCAGGACGGCATCACCGTCGCAGTCGAGCGTCAGTTCGATCACGTGCAGCGTGTTCCCCGACGTCTCGCCCTTGCGCCAGAGGCGCTGGCGAGACCGCGAGTAGAAGTGGACCACGCCACTCGAGCGCGTGAGCGCGAGGGCCTCCTCGTCCATCCAGCCCAGCATCAGCACACGCCCGGTCGCGTCATCCTGCACGATGGCCGCCCGCAGGTCGTCACTCATCAGTCTCTCCTCGCACTGGTCGAAGGGCGACGCCGCACGCCTCGATCTCGCGGCGCAGCCCCGTGATGCCCCGAGGGTTCTCGTGGACGATCGACGCGACGAGGGCCGCGTCGGCGACGCGTAGCGCATCGGCGACGTGGCGGGCGGTGCCCGCGCCGCCCGAGGCGATCACCGGGATCGACACCGCGTCGCACACGGCCGCCGTCACCCGCAGATCGAAGCCGGCGCGGCGCCCGTCGTGGCTGATCGAGGTCAGCAGGATCTCGCCCGCGCCACGTTCGGCCGCCTCGACCGCCCACGGTACGGTCCCGACGCCCGTCGCCACCCGAGCGCCGTGGGTGTAGACCACGTCGTCCTGGGTGTCGATGGCGATCACCACCGCCTGGCTGCCGAACCGGTCCGCGATGGCGGTGATCAGCGAGGGGTCCGCCAGGGCCGCCGAGTTGAGGGCCACGCGGTCGGCGCCCGACTCGATGATCCGCCGGGCGTCCTCGACGCACCGTACGCCGCCACCCACGGTGAAGGGGATCGTCAGGACGTCCGCCACCCGCGCCACCACCGACGTCATGGTCGCCGCCTCGTCGGGCGTCGCGGCGATGTCGAGCAGGACCAGTTCGTCCGCTCCCCCTCGTCCGTAGTGGTCCGCCAGCTCCACGGGGTCGCCCACGTCGCGCATCGCCACGAAGTTCACGCCCTTGACGACACGGCCGTGGGCCACGTCGAGGCAGGGGATCAGGCGCGGCAGAGGCATTGGTCCAAGAAGCGCAGTCCCACCGCACCACTCTTCTCGGGGTGGAACTGCACCCCGAGGAACGAACCCGACCGCACGATCGCCGTCAGGCCCTCGGACGTGGCCACCGCGTGCTCCGTGTGCGCCACGTAGGAGTGAGCGAAGTAGTAGACGTCATCCCCGGGATCGACGGCCGCCCACCCCAGACGCGGCACCCGGCCGTCGCGCAGCCGTCGCACGTGTCCGACGACGAGGCCGAGCCCCTCGACGCCGCCGTCCTCCTCGCTGTCCTCCAGGGCTAACTGCAGACCGAGGCAGATCCCCAGGAGCGCCCCTCCGGCGTCGACGCGAGCGCGCAGCGCGTCGGCCGCCCCCGTCGTGCGCAGGTGCGCCATGGCACTGCGCGCCGACCCGACGCCCGGCAGGATCACGTAGGGCGCGTCGCGCAGCAGTGCGGGGTCGGCGCTGACCGTGCTGCGACGGCCCAGGTGCGCGAGGGCCGCGCCGACCGAGCGGGTGTTGCCGGCGCCGTAGTCCACCACGACGACGTCGCTCACAATGACCCCTTGGTGGAGCGGATCAGCGCGCCGTCACGCGCCAGGGCCTGGCCGAGGGCGCGTCCCACGGCCTTGAAGGCGGCTTCGGCGACGTGGTGGGCGTTGCGCCCACTGGCCGTGACGTGCAGGGTGATGCGAGCCGTCTGGGCCAAGGACTCGAAGGCGTGAGCCGCCATCCCGGGATCGGGGTCGATCGCGAGGGTCGCGGTCGCCCGACCCGACAGGTCGACGACGGCGTGCGCGAGGGCCTCGTCCATCGGCACGCGAGCCTCGCCGTAGCGGGCCAGCCCGCGACGATCGCCCAACGCCTCGTCGAGCGCCTCGCCGAAGGTGCGCATCATGTCCTCGACGACGTGGTGCTCGCCGGTCTCCAGGTCACCGACCCCCTCCAGTCGCAGGTCCATCCCCCCGTGGAAGGCCAGCTGCTGGAGCATGTGGTCGTAGAAGCCCTCGCCCGTCGAGACCAGCACCCGCCCCTGGCCCCACGGGCGCAGACGCACCGAGAGGCGAGTCTCCGCGGTGGCGCGGCGGTGGCGCGTCATGGCCGCCGGTGCCTCGCCCCCCGCCAGTTCGTGACGTAGCGCGTCGAGGAGCACGTCGTCGTCGACCTCGTCGCGCACGCTGACCCGCAGACCCCCCGCGAAGGCCCTCAGCACCACCCCGTAGGGCAGGAGCCGCTCGACCAACGCCGCCGGATCCTCCATGGGCACGTAGAGGAAGTTCGTGTACGACGGCGACGCCACGAGGCCGAGCGCGGCCAGCTCGCCGGCGAGGCGCTCACGCTCAGCGATCTGGGGGGCGACGTCGGGCGGCGACGCCAGGCCGGCGAGCGCGAGGGCCGCCGAGAGCGATGACACCGACAGCGGCGCCTGACGCGACGTCAGCACGGCGCACCGCTCGGCGTCGGCGATGGCGTAGCCGACCCGGGCTCCGGCCAGGCCGAAGGCCTTGGAGAAGGTGCGCAGCACGATGGCCCCGTCGCCGACCCGATCCAGCGCGTCCACTCCCGCGTAGTCGGCGTAGGCCTCATCGATCACCAGCTGGCCCCGCACTATGGGCACGTCAGGCAGTTCGCCGGTGGGATTGTTGGGGCGACACACGAACACCAGGTCCGCGTCACGCGGATCGTCCACCAGGGTCGCGCCCGCCATCAACGCCGCGTAGCGGTACATCGAGTAGGAGACTGCCGGCACGGTGGCCACGGTGCCGTTCTCCGCGAAGACCCTCGCACACAGCACGATGAGCTCGTCGCTGCCGGCTCCGAGAGCCACCTGGTCGACCCCGACGCCGTGGCGCGCCGCGATCGCCGCGCGCAGGGGCTCGTAGCGGCCGCGGTCGTACTCGTTCACGTCGGCCAGGGCTCGCGCGATCGCCGCCGGCCGGGCGCTGGGCGGGGGCGTCGCCGGCACGTTGCCGTCGAAGCGAATGATCGCGCGAGCGTCGAGACCGGTCCGTGCGGCGATCGCCGCATTGGACGGGGGCCACTGGTACGCGGCGAGAGCGGGGGGCAGGGGCCGTCTCATCGGTGCATCGTCGCCTTGTGACGCGGCATCCCCTCGAGGTCCGCCAGCGCCTCGACCGTAGGCGCCAGGCTCGCGAGACCCTCGCGCGTCACGCGCTGCACGGTGACGGTCTTGAGGAAGCTCTCGAGACCGAGGCCGCCGGTCGAGCGTGCCCACCCACCCGTCGGCAGCACGTGGTTGGCGCCCGTCGCGTAGTCCCCCGCGGGAACCGGCGCGTAGGGTCCGACGAAGACGGCCCCGGCGTTGCGGATCCGATCGGCCAGCGACTCCGCGCGCGGCCCGAGTAGGGCGACGTGCTCACCGGCGTGGCCCTCCACCTCCGCCAGCGCCGCCTCGAGATCCTCTCCGACGCGCACGACGAACGCCCTCGAATCGGGGCCGTGCTCCATCTGTGCCGCCACCTCTTGGGCGATGAGCGCCTCGTCCACCCCCTCGTCGGCCACCACCACCACCTCGCTGGGACCCGCGGGCAGATCGATGGCCACGTCACGGCTCACCAGCAGCTTGGCGCTGTTGACCGCGCCACCGCCGGGTCCCACGATCTTGTCCACCGCGGCGATGGACTCGGTGCCGTAGGCCAGCGCCGCGATCGCCTGAGCACCGCCGACCGCCCACACCTCGTCGAGGCCGAGGAGCGCCGCGGCGGCGGCCACCGCCGCCGAGCCCTCCGGGGGCGTGCAGACGACGATCCGGTCGACGCCGGCGACTTGGGCGGGCACCACGCCCATCAGCAACGACGAGACCAGGCCGCGCGGCACGTAGACGCCCACCGAGCGCAGCGGCGACCACCGACGCTCGAGCGTCACGCCCGGCCTGACCTCCACCACGAGGTCGCGCGGTCGCTGCGCCTCGTGCCACGTACGTATCGACGCCGCCGCGTCGAGGACGGCGGCGACCGGTAGATCACCGTAGGGCACCGCCCGCTCGGGCCGCGTCGCGGTCGTGGCGTCCAGGAGTCGCGACCACTCGGCGACGGCCGCGTCACCCCGCTCACGCACGTCGCGCACGATGTCCTCGACGCTGAAGCGACGATCGGGGGTGACGGTCTTGCTCACGGCACCATCCTCTCGACGGGCAGGGTCAGGATCGAGGTGGCGCCGCAGGCCTCCAGACGAGGAAGCAGGGACCAGATGTCGGCGGCCGGCACCAACGCGTGCACGGCGACCACGCCATCGGTCGCCAGATCCATCACCGTGGGCGAGCCCCGAGTGGGTAGGGCCGCGGTGACTTCACCGAGCCGCTCACGGGTCACGTTGCACAGGAGGTACCGGTTGGCGCGCGCGTTGATCACGCTGCCCAGCACCATAGTCAGGGTTCGGTGAGCCTCGAGGTCGTTCAAGCCGCGCCGGCCGACCAGAACGGCTTGCGACTCGAACAGCACACCCAGCGAGCGCAGCCCGTTGGTGCGCAGCGTGCTGCCCGTGGAGACCAGGTCGATGATCGCGTCAGCCAGGCCCAGGCGGGGCGAGATCTCGACCGAACCGGCCACGCGCACGACCTCCGCGCGAACCCCGAGGTCATCCAGGACGCGCCGCGCGATCCGGGGGTGCGACGTCGCCACGCGCCGGCCCGTCAGATCGGCGATCGTCCGCGCGGTGTCCTCCCGTGGAACGGCCGCCTGTAGCGAGCACGCGCCAAAGCCGAGGCGTAGCAGCACCTCCACGTCGCTCTCGCGCTCCTCGATCAGGTCGAGGCCCGTGATGCCGCAGTCGACCACACCGTCCTGCACGTACTCGGGAACGTCGTCCGCGCGAACGAACACCAGATCGATGTCGGCGTTGCGACAGTGCGACTGCAGCACGCGCTCGCCGGGCTCTTGGGGATCGACGCCGCTGGCCTCGAGTAGCGCCCACGAGGGCTCGCGCAAGCGACCCTTGGACGGAAGAGCCATTGACAGCCGCCGACTCATCGGCGCCCCCCGTCGAGGATGGCGCGGTAGCCGCCCTCGCCGTAGTGCAGCCAATGAGCTACCCGCGTCACCGTAGCCGTGGACGCACCCGTTCGCCGCGAGATCTCCTGGTAGGCCAGGCCCTGATCAACCAGTCGCGCCACCTGCAGGCGCTGGCCCATCGCGTCAAGTTCGGTCGTCGTGCACAGATCCTTCAAGAAGGCGGCCATCACGTCGGGCCGGCGAAGACGCGTGAGCACATCCACGAGCTCTTCGAAGCGCGTCGCGGTCGACGCCTTGGCGTCCGCGGGGATCACTTTGCCACTGGTCATTCGATCATGCTAGCCTGCTACAACATGACTATGCAAGTCATTCCCGCCATCGATCTCTTGGGCAACGACGCCGTGCGCCTTGAGCGAGGGGACTACGATCGCGTCCTCTTCCGTGAGCCGCTCGACCAGTACATCGCACGGGTGGTGGCCACCCATCCCCCCTTCGTGCACGTCGTCGATCTCCAGGGGGCGCGCGACGGCGCGCTGCGACTCGATGTCGTGCACCGATGCGTCCACGCCCTCGGCGCGATCCCCTTCCAGGTGTCCGGTGGCATCCGCTCTGTGGACGACGGGCGCACGGCCCTCACCGCCGGCGCGAGCCGCATCATCGTCGGAACCGCGGCGTGGGAGACCCCCGACGGCCTAGAGCGCTTCGCGGCGACCTTCGCGGAGCGTCTCGTGATCGCCGTGGACGTGCGTGACGGTCGCCTGGCGATCCACGGTTGGCGCGAGACCGGTGGCGACGTCGACGAAGCCCTGGCGCGATGCCGCGCTGCGGGCGTGGTGCGCCTGCACGTCACGGCGATCGATCGCGACGGGACTCGCGGCGGTCCCGACCTTGACCTCTACGAGCGGGTCTGTGGACGGGGCCTCGCCGTCGTGGCCGCCGGTGGGGTACGCGACGATCGAGACCTCGCGGCGCTGGCCGACCTGGGCTGCGAAGCCGCCATCATGGGGGTCGGCTACTTCGACTACGTCGCGAGTCGATGAGGCCGTCGGCCCCTCGCCCGGCCCGCGGCACGCCATCGCGTACATGTGACTTTCGGCACTAGCACTCTCTCCGTATTCGGTGAAAGTATGAACTCATGATCATCGAAAGGAAAGACGTATGAGACGCAAGACACTCGATCTACTGTTGACCCTGGTGGGAGCACTCATCACGGTCGGTCTCCTCGTCGCCTCCGGTTTATTGGCCTGGGGCTACACTTTCGCGAACTCTCAGGTTCACAACCAGTTGGAGCAGCAGCGCGTCTACTTCCCGACCAAGAGCCAGCTGGAGGGGGCGTCCTACAACAAGCTGATCACCCCCTACCTGCTGCCCTACGCCGGCAAGGAGCTGCTGACCGGGCGCGAGGCGGAAGTCTACGCCGACCACTACATCGCGGTGCACCTCCAGGAGATCGGTGGTGGCAAGACGTACTCGCAAGTCACCGCGAAGGAGGGTCCGCTCAGTCAGACCGCCCAACTCCTCTTCCAGGGGAACACCCTGCGCGGCGAGCTGCTGACCGCCTACGCGTTCGGCACCTTTGCGCTCATCGCCGAGTGGTCGGTGGTGACCGCGCTCGTTCTCGCCGTCCTGATGTTCATCCTGACACTGCTCGGATGGCAGCACTATCGCCGTAGGGATCCCGAGGAAGTGATCTAGCGACGAACACCAGCCAGGCCCCCCGGTAGCAGGCCCCTCCGTTTCACCGGAGGGGCCTGGTTGCGTCCCGGGTGTGTCCGCCCACCATCCCCTCCTCGGCGACCACGTCACGAGCGGACGCCACTGGCTAACGTGGTGCGTCGGTCGTCCCGAACAGTCCGACGAGGAGGAGATGTGGCGCACGACACGAGCCGTCCCGGGGCGTCGTCACCGCGCGGGATCCCCTCGACGCGGCCGGTCGAACTCCGGTGATCGCCACCGCGCTCCCGGACGCCCTGCGCCAGACCTGGCCCCCCTTCGTCCTCGTGGCTGGGCTCTTGCTCATCGGGGCGGTCGCCTCGTCCGACGGTCTCTTCGAGGCGCTCGGCTCGCGGATCGCGCGACTCCCGGGAACGCGGCTCACGCTCTTCGTCTCCCTGATGGCGCTCGTCGCCCTGGTCACGGTCGTCTTGAACCTGGACACCTCGGTCGTCTTCGTGACGCCGATCCTCCTGCACGTCGCCCGACGGCGAGGCGTGCGCGACACGGCCTTCCTCTACGGCGCGATCTTCATGTCCAACGCGGCGTCGCTCCTGCTACCCGGATCCAATCTCACGAACCTGCTGGTTCTCGGCAGCCGCCACCTCAGCGGCGCGTCCTTCGCCGCGCGCACCTGGCCGTCCTGGACCGCCTCGGTGATCGTCACCGTCGTCATCCTGGTCGTGTGGCGATGGCGCGACTTCTCGGGCGACGAGGCTCCCTTCGCGGACGTCACGCGCGTGCGACCCGGCGGAGGTCTGCTCGGCGTAGCGGCGGCGGCAGTGATCGTGCTCATCGTCCCCGATCCCTCGCTGCCGGTCGCCGGCGTCGGGATCGCCGTGGCTCTCGCCCAGCTGGCGAGGCGGCGTACGACCTGGCGAGACCTGCGTCACGTCATCAGCCCGGTCACGCTCGTCGGGCTCTTCGCTCTCGCCGTCGCGCTCGGCACTCTCGCGCGCACCTGGAGCGGCCCCGCCCGACTGATGAGCGCCGCCGGTCCGTGGGCCTCGGCCGCACTGGGCGCCGTCGCGGCGAACCTGTTCAACAACCTTCCCGCCGCGGTGCTGCTGTCCTCACGGATCCCCCGACACCCGCTGGCGCTACTCATCGGACTCGACCTCGGCCCCAATCTGACGATCATCGGCGCCCTCTCGGCCGTCCTCTGGCTCCGCGTGGCACGTCAGGAGGGCGCGACGCCCTCCGTCGCCACCTACTCGCGCGTAGGGGTGATCGTCGTCCTGGCGACCATCACCCTGGCGATGGTCGCCCTGCGCCTGCTCGCTCCAGCCGGGTGGTGACGTCGAGCGAGAGCGCGACCGGGCCTCGTCCCTACTGGCGCTGCGCGAAGACCGTGCCGGTAGAGTCAGCTCGTGAACGAACTCGCCACCACGCTGCCGCTACCGCTCGCCGACGCCGCCCGACGAGTTCGCGACGCCCTGGCCGAGCACGGCTTCGGCGTCCTGACCGAGATCGACGTAGCCCGCGTCTTCCACGACAAGTTGGACATCGAACGAACGCCGCTCACCATCCTGGGTGCGTGCAACCCGGTCATAGCCCACGCCGCCCTGGAACGCGACGACACGGCCGCCCTCAGCCTGCCGTGCAACGTCGTCCTCGACGAGTCGACGCCGGGTGTGACGCGGGTGTCGATCGCCGATCCCGCCGTCGTGGTGCCCGGCAAGGCCCTCGCCGACCTCACCGACGACGCGCGAGCGCGACTGCGCGGCGTGATTCGCTCGCTGGAGGGCGCCGTTGCGACCGAGTGATCTTTAGTGAGTCCACTCATGCCGCACTCCTCACG
>JBMFWX010000052.1:0-12200 GCA_049964855.1 Acidimicrobiales bacterium | reverse complement strand
GCCGATCATCGTCTGGATCGGATTTCCCGGCATCAGACGCGGCAGAAGGAAGTTCACGGTGATCGCCACCCACGCGGTGATGGCGTACAGCCCCAGGCGGTGCAGCACCAGCCGCATCTAGCTACCGTCCTCGACGAGCGCCCCGGTGAGACCAGAGGTGGCGAGAGCGGTCGAAGTCGCGGGAGAGGTGCACCCGCAGCTCTCGCGAACGACCAACTCGGTCTCGAGCACCACCGTGGTGGTCGCGGCCGGCTCCCCGTCCAGTGCGGCGACCAGAGAGTCCACCGCCGCCTCGCCGAGCCGGGCGCCGGACTGGCGAATCGTCGTCAGCGACGGGCGAAAGTAGCGCGTCAACGAGATGTCGTCGAAGCCCGTCACCGCCACGTCGCGCGGCACCTCGTAGCCGCTGGCGCGCAGGGCGTGGATCACTCCAACGGCCATCTGGTCATTGGCGCAGACGAGGACCTCGGGCAGGGGCCCGCCGCGCGACAGGCGGGCTCGCATCGCGCGCTCCCCGCCGGCCGACGTCCAGTCGCCGCGCAGCACATTGCGCTCACGCACCGCGACGCCCCGCGCGTCACTCACGTTGCGAAATGCCCGCAGCCGCGCCGCACTGTCGGGACTCTCGTCAAGCCCGGCGACGAAGCCCGCGGAACGAACGGCGTGCTCGTCGACGAGGTGGTCGACCAGAGCTCGTATCGCGCCCTCATTGTCCGTCCGTACGGTGATCGCCCCGTTCGACTCTCCACGTCCCGCGAGCAACACCACCGGCAGGCGGCGTGAGAGGTCCGGCACGTTCTCCTCGCGCAGGACGCGATCCATCAAGATCAGTCCGTCCACGGATCCACTGAGCGCCAGCAGAGGCTCTATCCCCGCCGGGCGACCGTTACCGGCGCCGCTCAGGAGCAAGGAGTAGCCGTGGTGCGCCGCGCGCGACTCGGCACCTCGAATCACGATGTCGGTGTAGAGCAGGCTGGCTTCCTCCACGGCGTCGACGCTGTTGGTGACCGGCGAGTGAACGAAGACGAGCCCGAGGACCCAGTGCTTGCCGCTCGAGAGTCCCCGCGCCACCGAGCTAGGGACGAACTGCAGGTCGCGCATCGCGCGCAGGACCTTCTCGCGCGTCGCGGGACGTACCGACGACTGGTCGTTCAACGCGCGACTCACGGTCGCGATCGACACGCCGGCGCTCTGCGCCACGTCGTAAATCGTCGGCTGCGCCTCGGCCACCGCGTCTCCTCGCCCCCCACCAGAACCCGATTCGGCTCTGTAACCGCTTACAAAATAGTCTCGTACCGTCACCCTGTCAAGTCATCAATAGTGGACTTAATCAGGTATGTTAGAAATTTCGCATTACTGGTAAGCGCTTTCGTAATAATTGCCCCAGCCGTTGGTGAACGGGCGGTCTGATCGACGCGACGGCTCCCGAACGGCCACGTCGCCCGTCGATCGATACGTGAGTCGTCACCTACCACTCGTCACCTGCCACTCGTCGCCTACCACTCGTCACCTACCACTCGTCACCTACCACTCGTCGCCGCCGCGAGCGCCGCCGCTTCGACGCCGTCGTCGTGAGTCGCCGACCAGTCGATGTCCCTCATCGCCAGCTGGCCCGGTCCCACGATCCTGTACCCGGGCAACCACGTCCACTACGGGAACGAACAGAAGCACGAGCTCTCCGGCGAGAACAGGAGTACCTCGTCGCAGGTCTCGACGAGATTCGCGAGGAGTCGCGTGCGATGACCGTCGGTCCGAGTGATCCCGGTCTGCCACCACCCGAGCCCGCGCGGGCGAGCGCGACGAGACCTCGCGCGACCGCACACCCCAACCGGTCGTCGAGGGGGCGCGGCTGCCACGAACCGTCCCCGCGACGAGTGGTCTCCGCCACGCCGCACGGTCCCCGTCGGCGTGAACGTCGGGGACTTCACGCCGGCCGTCGCGGAGATCCTCATCGGGGTGATAGCACCGCGCGTATCGTGAGCGCCTACTCGGCCGTAGCTGGTGACGAGGTCAACGCCGGGCTGGCGCCCAACGACCTGGGATGCCCCTCCGTCAGGGAGGCGCCATCGGGGTCGCCGATGACCACGCCGGTGAGCGACGCACAGCGCTCCCGGAGCAGCGTTTGGTGCCACCCTGGTCGGTCTGCCGCCCGAAACACCTCGACGGCCAGGTCGCGTCGCGTGGCGCGCAGCGCCGACTCGGCGAGCGCGACCACCTCCCGCCAGTGGTCGGTCCCGAGACGTGACGCCACCGCGACGTAGCGGGTGAAGCGCCGGCCGGCCACGGCCAGCCACGCCAACTGCGTGAGCGCCTGGTCGGCCGGGTAGTCGAGGTAGGAGGCGCGACACTCAACCTCGAGCGCCCCCAGGACCCCCTCGACGAGCTCGGCCTGCCCGGTGGGGACATGGCTCCACGGCAGGGTCTCCTCTTCGAACTCGAGGGCGTAGTTCTCGAAGACGACCAGATCACACAGGTCCGCCCAGTAGTCCTCGGGCGCCATGCCGGCCGCCCGCCAGTCGATGTCGAGGTACGCGTGCCACGCCTCGCGTCGCATCTCGCCGACGTTACCGAAGGAGTCGTCCGCCCGATCGGCGAGCTCGAGGCCGGCGGTGTGGAACGCGCGGTAGAGGGCGAGGCGCTCTCCCGCCGTCAGTCCCGCCCGGTCGAGAGATCCGAGCCGCTCCTCGATCCGCTCGACGGCCGAGAAGCTCCCGCGTTCCGAGATGTAGTCCTTCACCTCGACGTTTCGACGAAAGGAGCGGTAGTAGCGCTCCGGGTTCACTGGGAAGGCGTCCCAGCGCCCGATCCGCGATCGACGCCGCAGGCGAACGCGGGGCGTCTCGATCATCGCTGGGGTCATGGCTCGACCCTCGAGGTAGCTCGACGCCATCTTCGTGCGAGCCTTGACGAGGAGACCACGCTGCGCGAGGACCTCGGGAGTCGCCAGGTCGTCCGGGACCAGACCGGCCTCGCCGAGCCGGGCTCGCAGGTCGGCCAGGTGGCTCAGCTTCGACTCCGTACCCTCATGGCCACCAGTGCGGTCGCGCAACTCGTCGACCAGCCGCTCTTCCAACTGGTCCCAACTCGCACCGTGGTCGGCAACCACCACCGCACAGAACCACAGGTCCCAGTGGCTCCAACTCATCCCTCGACTCTCACCCCACGGCTCGGGCCCGAACACCGGGGGACGCCGTGGCGGGGACGGGGACGGGCTCACCGGCTCGACTGACGACTCTCGGGGCCCCAGTAGGGTCGAAGTGGCGGCAGGTCAGTGAGCTCGGGATCCTCTGGCGGCGGCGACTCCCCGTCATCACCGTCCCACCGACGCCGGTACTGGTCGGGAATATCGCCCCACCCCCAGTACGGCAGCGGGCGATCCGGGAGGATGCCGAGCGTCACGACGGGATCGATCCGCTCGGGTCCGACGGTGCACAGATGAGCCCAGTCGTCACCGAGGTCGAACACGTACACGAACTGCTCACCCGGGTGTAGGCGCGAGAGCTTGGCGCGCCGAAAGTCCTCAGTCATCTCGCCGTCGATCTCCCAGTCGAGATCGGGGAAGCCTACGCGTGTCCGATCGGCCAACGTGAACTCCTGGAGATGGGACCGGTCCCACCGAGCGAAGGCGTCGTCGACGGCATCCGCCAGCTGCTCGAAGGTGTGCGTACGGGCCGCGGCGAAAAAACGCCCCGGCCGGGGCCAGAAGTGCTCGCCGTGGCCTTCGACGAGGTCGACCCGGATTGACAGCCACGTGCGTGACACCTGCGTTCCCCACTGTCTCCCTGGCCGGGCCGCCAACTCGACGGCGCCGCCAGGGAATCCCAGACTACGCAGAAGACCAGGCGCTCGTCACTGCGTGAGTCACCCGGCCCGCTGGCGCGGCTCCGAGCAAGGGATGCGACGCCGCCCGCGCGACGTCCCGCACGCGCCCGACACGCGGCGTGCCGCACGTTGCTGACCCGTGCGCGTTCTACGAGACCGTGACTCCGGCGAGCCACCGATCACCCGCGTGGCGCTTCGTCGCCACGTTGAGTCGTTGGAAGTACCACGAGCGCGTGCGGCGAACCCCGGGGTTGATCGAGGTCGAGAGAGGCGCGCCGCCGGTGCGCGAGCGCCCTAAATCGTGGCGTTCGGGCTCGCCAGACGGGGGGCCACCAGTACATCGCGCGCGATGATGCTCGGGCGTACCCGCTGACCGAGCTCGATCTCGGCGGCGCGCTCGCTGCGCACGTCGACGCGAACCGGTACCTCACCCACCTGCACGACCAGTCGCGTCATCGCCCCGAGGAAGCTCTTGCGGGTGACGAAGCCCGACCCCTCGGGGTCGAGTTCGATCGCGATGTCCTCGGGGCGCAGCAGCACGTCCGCCTCGCCGGTCAACGACTCCCCCTCCCCGCTGCGCACGGGGCAACGCTGGGCGAAGACGACGACCTCGTGATTGGCGATGGTGACCGGCACTCGGCTGGAGATTCCCACGAACTGCGCCACGAACGCCGTCGACGGCCGGGCGTAGAGCTCGGCCGGGGAGGCGACCTGCTCGATCGTGCCGTGCGACATGACGCAGACTCGATCGGCCATCGACAGCACCTCTTCCTGATCGTGGGTCACGAACACCGTGGTGATCGCGAGGCGTTGCTGGAGGGAACGGATCTGATCGCGCAACTCCGCACGAACCATGGCGTCGAGCGCCGACAGGGGTTCGTCCAGCAACAGGACGCGAGGCTCAATGGCCAACGCTCGGGCCAGGGCCACGCGCTGCTGCTGGCCGCCCGACATCTGGTGCGGGTACTTGGCGCTCTGGTCGGCGAGACCCACCATCTCCAACAACTCCGTCGCCTTGCGCCGACGCACGGCCGCCGACTGACCTCGCATACGCAGGCCGAAGGCCACGTTGTCGAGCGCGTTCATGTTCGGAAAGAGCGAGTAGCTCTGAAAGACCATGCCCATATCGCGCTTACGTGCGCTCACGTCGGAGAGATCCTGACCGTCGACGATCACCCGTCCACCGTCGAGCTGCTCGAAGCCGGCGAGCACCCGTAGCGCGGTCGTCTTGCCACAACCCGACGGCCCTAGCAAGGCCATGAACTCACCCGGCTCAATAGTGAGGCTCAGGTTGTCCAGCGCCCGCACCTTGCCGAAGGTGCGCACCAGATTCTCCAGCGTGACCCTCGCCCCGCTCGGCGCGGGGGGCGTGACGTCGGCGTTGGTCACCGGGGCCCCTTTCACTAGGGTCATGACACTCCTTGGCGACGGCGCGATCGACGAGACTGCGATCGATCGAGAGATACTACAAGAACCAGCAGGATCCAGGTGCCGACGAGGCCGAGCATCGACGCCGCCACCTGGATGTGGCCATCCGAGGACACCTGGAACTGGGTGATCCACACCGGAACGGTCGTCCACAAGTCGAGGCTCGCCATCGTGTACTCACCGAACACCAGCGCCAGGGTCAACACCGTCGCCGACAGCAGGGCCGGGCGAATGTTGGGCAGGACCACGCGCCAGATGGTCTTGAGCCAGTTGCCCCCGAGGGAGCGCGACGCCTCGGTCAGCGTCTTGAGGTCGATTGCGCCGAGACCCGCGTCGAGGGACCGGTACACAAAGGGCATCGCCAGGATGACGTACATGAAGCTCAGGAGGTAGGGCGACGCCTTGGCCCACTCGGGAAAGGCGCCGAGTACCCCCACAATGAGCACGATGGGGGGGATCACGATGGGCAGAATCGTCACCACGTCCATCATGCGTCGTAGCCGGGGCAGACGGACGTGTACGTAGATCGCGGTCGGCACCATCAGCACCGTCGAGACGACCATCGTCGCCACGGCCAACTTCAGCGAGAGCGTCAACGCCGCACTGAAGCCGGGGGCGGAGGGCAGTTTCTGGAAGGCCAGGAAGGAGAACCCGCCGTTCACCCCCTGCAGCGAGAACTTGAGACCCGCGTAGAGCGGGATGAGGAAGTACGCACCAGCGAGGAGCAGCACCACCCCGCGCCACCACCGCACGCGACGCCGCGGCGTGCCCGACGAGTAGGGCGGGACGGCCTCGTCCTCCGCTCGGGCGACGTCGAAGACCGATCCCGAGCTCAGCGGAGCCATCGCGACGCCCTCTTTCGCACCACGCTGTACAGCGTCATGGTCACCGCCAGGATCACCAGCATGCCAAAGGCGATCGCGTAGCCCACGTGAGTCTCACCCGCGATGACGTTGCCGTTCAGGAAGTTCCCGATCTGGATCGGCGACAGCGCAATCAGACCCAGCGTCAGCGACTCCGCCGTGGCGTAGGCGGCGAAGGCGCTACCGAAGAGCAGCAGCATCCCCCCCAGGATCGAGGGCATTAGCACGGGAATGCCCACGTGACGCCAGTAGCTCCACGACGACGCGCCAAGATTCTCCGCCGCCTCACGCCACGAGGCCCGCAGTCCCCCCAGCGCGGGCGTGATCACCAGGACCATCAGGGGGAGCTGGAAGTACATGTACACCACCGCCACGCCCGAAAAGGTGTAGAGGTTGAAGCCAATGGTGGCCAGGTTGATACCGATGGCGTGCAGCCACGCCGTCAGGATGCCCGTTGAGCCGAGCGTGGCGATGAACATGAAGGTCAGGTTGATTCCCCCGAAGTTCGCCAGTACCCCCGACGCGGTCGAGGTCAGCCGCTGAAGGAACGGGCTCGTGGAGGTCTGTATCGCGTAGGCGATGAACACGCCCAGAATCCCCGGGATGATCGACGAAAGGAGGCCCAGCTTGATGCTGTTCTCGAAGCCGGTACGAAAGATTCCCTGGTCCCCGTGCCAGACAATGGCGATGTTGGCCGTGCTCCAGCCGCCGGTCTCACCGTGAAAGGCGTAGTAAATGACGGCTAGTGAGGGAATGCCCAGACCCAGAAAGGAGTAGACGAGAAACGGCGAGATCGCGAGCGCGGGCTCGGCGCGGCGTAGAACGCGTCGCCAGCGCGACGACGTCGCTCCCTCGTCTCGCGGCGCCGAAGCGCCAGGAGACGAGGGAGCGACGTCACGGCTGGACATAGCAGTCTGCATCGCTGCGTTAGGCGCCGGCCCCAACCTTGGCCGCCCAGGTGCTGTTCACCGTGGCGGCGGCCTTCGTGATCTGCGCCGTCGTCGGGTACTGGGGCTTCTGACCCTTCGGCAGCGGCGGCAGCTTCGCCAGCAGCGCCTTGTTGATGGTGCCGTGCGCCGTCATGTACGCCTGCTCCACCGGGCGAGCCCCACCCGCCAGCCAGAGGTTCTGACCCTGGGGCGAGTAGAGGAACTCCTCCCACAGGCGCGCGGCCGCCGGGTCCGGGGCGCTCGCGTTGATCGCCTGGGTGTAGGACTCACCGAGCAGCACGTCGCTCGGGATCGTCACCTTCCAGCCGGGCAGCGCGATGCCGCCGTTGGCCATCAGGTAGTCCCACCACAGGATCACGTTGGTCGAGCCGTTCTCGGCCGTCGTGGCGTTCGCGATCGTGTTCACGAAGGCGCCGTTCTTGTTGAGCGTCGCGAAGAAGTTCACACCGGGCGCCACGTTGTTCAGCGAGCCGCCGTTGGCGATCGCCGCCGCCTGCACCGCGGCGAGAGCCGAGTTCGAGGTGAGCGGGCTGTTGTTGATCCCGATCTTGTAGCCCTGCGCGCCCGTCTCGGTGAGCATCTGCGTGAGCGACGTCGGGCAGTGCTTTACGGTCTTGGTGTCACACCCGATCGCCACGTAGCCGCCGTAGTCGTCGAACCAGTAGCCCGCCGGGTTCTTCAGCGCGGGCGGGATCGCCGCCCAGGTCGACACCTTGTAGGGGGCGAGCAAGCCCTCCGACTTGGCCGTCACCGCGTAGCTGGTGCCCACGTCGATGACGTCGGGGTCGCTCGAGCGGCCCTTGTCCTGCTGGATCGCCTGGATCTCCTCGGCGCTCGAGCCCTCGGGGTTCTCCGAGTTGATCGTGATGCCGTACTTCTTGTGGAAGTCCTTGATGATGTTGCCGTAGTTCGCCCAGTTGTTCGGTAGCGCGATGACGTTCAGATGACCCTCGGCCTTGGCGGCCTTCACGAGCGCGGCCATCGAGGTCGGGCCCGACTTGGTCAAGTGGGTCACCTTCGCCCAGTTGACCGACGACGCCGCACCGGCGCTGCCGGTGAGCGCCGGGATCGACACGGCGGCGAGGCTCGCCACCGCGACCCCCGCGACGAGTGCCACCCTGGTTCGTTGCAATGCCATGTACCTTGCCCCCTCGGGAACACGACACGCCACGGTGGCGCGCCGAGGCTCACAGTAGCGGACGACCCCGGCGAGCGGGTGACCATAGGTGAAAGGGCGCGGGGGCGGCCGGTGAACTCTCCGTGACGCGACCGCGCCGTCGTCGCGGCCCCTCTCCCCCGACGGACGAGCGTCCCCGACCGTCTCGCCTATCGTGAGGAGGTGCTAGTCCCCGCCCGCCGCGGCCCTGGTCGCCTCGATCGCCGATTCCGTCGCGGCGCCGTCGCCCTGCTCAGCGCCCTAGCCCTGATCGCGTCCGCGACGCCGGCACGCGCGACGACCAGTCCGCTCGCCAACCCGCGCGCCAACATCGCGCCCTCGCCGAACTTCTTCTCCGCTGGTCACTGCGCCACGACGGCGTCGCGTCACGGATCGTGCGCCAACCCGTGCGTGGGGTCGCGACTCGCCTTCCCGCGCGCCAACGACGCCGATCAGGCCTGCACGTCGTTCCTGGCGCGCGCCCTCGCGCGCGCCAGCGTCCTCGACGGCGCGGCGCCGCTGGCGCTGCCCTCGAACTGGGCGCGGCTCACGGTCGCCGAGCAGCTCTTCGTCCTGGCCGACCTCGAGCGGGTCGATCGGGGCCTGCCCCCCTACCTCGGGCTCACCGCCTCGCTCGACGCCGCCGCCCAGCGTGGCGCGCAGCGCGGCACCGATCCGACCGGCACCGGCGCCTACCACGCGGCGGCCTGGGGCGGGGCGTGGGCGTCCGGCTACTCGCCGCTCATCGCGGACTACCTGTGGATCTACGACGACGGATGGGGCGGCAGTGCGGGCGCCACCGCGAACCTGGCCTGCACCGCACCGGGCGCGCCGGGCTGCTGGCGCCACCGCGACGCGCTGCTGGGCGACGAGCCCGCGCGCCTCGGGGGCGTGGGCGCGTACTGCCACGACTGCGAGATGGGCGCCGCCTACGCCCCGCGCGGCGCACGCACCGCGGGCGCCTCCTACGTGGACCTCGTCGCCCGCCCTGCGGGCCGTCCCGCCCCGATCGTCTTCTCCTGGCGCGCGGAACTGGCGTACTTCACGTCGGGCGGCGCCGCGGCCCACCTGTAGCCGGCCGCCCGACTCAGCCGACCAGGGAGCGCGCGGCGCGGTCGATGCCCTCGGCCGCCATCGGGTGCTGATCCGCGAAGCGGGCGAGGTCGTACGCGCTGAGCCCGGCGGCCGCCGCCTGCCCGATCTGCCCGATCAGCTGGGCGGCGTCCACGCCCACCACCCAGCCGCCGCGCAGGCGCAGGCTCCCCGAATCGAAGAACAGCCGGATCTCGCCGTCGGTCTCGCCGAGGATCTGAGCCCGCGAGTCCTCCTCGAAGGAGTAGGCCGCCTCGACGAGGTCGACACCGCGCGCGGCCCCGCTGGCGCGGGTGAGCCCGACGAACGCCCCCGAGGGCGTCGTGAACACGGTGGCCGGCACCGCGTCGAAGTCCATGCGGTCCACCGCCCGATTGCCCGCCAGGATGTTGTGGGCGGCCACCATCGACTGGCGAACCGCCGAATGGAAGAGCATCGAGCGGCCGTTCACGTCGCCGGGCGCGTAGACGTGCGCGTGGCCGGGCACCCGCATCGAGGGGTCGACCGCCAGGCCGTGGCCGTCGAGGACCAGCCCGAGCTCGCTCGCCCCCTCGACCAGCACCGGTCGGCGCCCGACCGCCAGGAGCACCATGTCGGCGTCGACCCACGTCTCCTCGTCGCCGCGCGCGACGTGCACGCGCAGTCCCCCCTCGACGCGCGTGACGCGACGCACCGGCGACGACAGGTGCAGTGTGATCGCGGGATCCAGGCCCGCCGCGATCAGGGCCACGAAGTCCGGGTCCATGCCCGCGAGCAGCGTGGGCAGCGCCTCGATCACCGTGACCTCGACGCCCAGCGCCCGGTACATGCAGGCCACCTCGAGTCCGACGTAGCCGCCCCCGATGACCGCCAGGCGTGCCGGCAGCGCGCTCACCGACGGCTCGAGGGCGAACAGGTCCCGGCTGGTGACGCACAGCTCGGCCCCCTCCAGGGGCGGGACGTACACGTCGGACCCGGTCGCCAGGACAATCGACGACGCCCGGTACCGGTGCACGCCGTCGTCCGTGGTCACGTCGACGGTGTGCGGGTCCACCAGTCGCCCGGTCCCCGCCACCAGGCGTAGCGTGGGGGTCGCGGCCAGCTCGCGATCGTGCTGGCGGTAGCGCCGGCGCTGGACCCCGTCCTTCCAGGCGACGATCGCGGCGTAGTCGGGTGGCCCGCCGAGTCCGCCCGCGGCAAGCCCCACCGGTCCCGACAGGCGCCGGCGCAGCTCCACGGCCTCAAAGACCGCCTTGGAGGGCACGCAGCCCTCGGCCAGGCAGTTGCCGCTGGTCACCCCCTTGGGGTCCACCATCACGACGCGCTGGCCCGCGCGAGCCAGCGCGAAGCCGGCCGGGTAGGCGCCTCCGCCGGCGCCCAGGGTCAGGGTGTCGACCTCCTCGACGTGCACCATAGGGGCACCTCACCTTCTGTCGCCGTTTCACGGTCGCGTCGGCGAGCCCCCGATCGCGCGAACACGACACCCGAGTCAGCTGCCGACGACGACACGGCCAACTCTGACGTCGACGCTAGTACCCAACCTCCCAATCACCCGGGGCGACGTGGAACTGCCCCACTTCCCCCGATCACGGGCGTTCTCCACCGTGCCGGAGGTCCGGCGTCGCGTCGCCTCAGGTGGTCGGCAGGCCCAGCGCCACCAGGAAGGGACGCGCGATCGCCAACTGGCCCGTCGAGGGCGAGAGGGAGAGGAAGACGCGGAACTCGCGGCGCGCCAGTGGCGCGTCACCGCGCGTGGAGTCGGCGACGATCGCCTCGTAGAGGCGCGGCGCGGGGTCGCGCGGCGCCACCGCCACGGCGCGCGCCAGGTACTTCTCCCCCAGCGAGACCAGCAAAGCGTCGTGACCGGAGCTGCCGGCGGAGACCTCGAGCCAGCCCGCCTGCGTGAGAGCCACGACGTTGCGCGCGTCGAGACCCAGCACCTGCTCGTAGGCGGCGAGCGCGGTGACCGGGTCGCCGTTGGCCACGTCGGCCTCGGCCTCGGTCAGCAGCTGCTGGATCTGCTGGGCGCGCCCCAGCGTGATCGAGCCGGTGATCGAGTTGCCGGCCTGGCGCGGGCCGACCGCCGACCACAGCACCACGCCCAGCGCCGTCGCGAAGGCGACCAGGGCCACGACCAGCCAGCGACGTCGGTGCACGCGGGTCGACGTCGCGGTGGCCTCGCCCGTCGAGCCGGGCGCCGCACTCACGGCGGCCAGGTCGCGGCGCGCGCGCGCCAGTCCCGCCGACTCGCGCGCCGCGATCCGGGCGAACTCGCGCTCGCTCAGCTCGCCGGCGTCGTGCTCGCGACGCGCGTCGGCCAGCGACGCCTCGCGCAGCGCGATCTCGTCGGCCAGGCGCTCGGTCACGTCGCTCACAGGGTCTCCTCCGCGGCGTCACGGCGCCGGGCCAGGCGCACCACGACCCCGACGAGCGCCACCAGCGCCGCCAGCGGCACGATCCACAGCAGCACGCCAATCCCGGTGGTCGGCGGGCTCAGCAGGATGGTCGGCCCGTAGGTGGCCTCCAGCGACGTCAGGATCTGGTTGTCGGACTGGCCGCGGGCGACGGCGCGTGCGATGTCCGCGCGCACCGCGACCGCCGACGTGGCGTCACTCTGAGCGACAGACAGGTCCTCGCACGACGGGCAGCGCACCAGCGACTCGAGGTGGGCGACCCGGGCGGCGTCGCCCGACGCGTGGGGCCCGGCCACTAGGGCGAGCCCCGCCACCGCCACCAGGGCGACCGCCCAGAGTCGAAAGGACCGCAGGACCCTCATGATCCCTGCGCGCGCACGCGCGCGAGCACCCGTTCCAGCTGGTCGGTGCCGAGCGGGCCCACCAGGTAGGCCACCACCCGGCCGGTGGGGCCGACCACGAAGGTGGTCGGCGGTGAGATCACCCCGTAGCGATT
>JBMFWX010000051.1:0-12546 GCA_049964855.1 Acidimicrobiales bacterium | reverse complement strand
GTGGCGGCGCAGTGGCGGCGCAGTGGCGGCGCCATCCGAGCCGGGGCCGGTCACTAATGACGGTACGGTGCCCTTCGTACGGGGTACGCGTCGGGACGACCCGCCACGAGGTGGCGGGTCGCGTCAGTCTCGCCGAGGATGGTGGTGCGTGTCGCGCGAGAACCCGTTCGCACTCGTACGCCGTTCACGCGAGCGCCACGGTTCACCCGGTGACGAGCGCCCGGGCCGTCGCGTCCCACGACACGGCGCAGCCAGTGCCAGCGCCCGTCGTGGGTGGTGGCGTTTGCTCTTCTCGCGGTGGCGCTACGGTGCGAGTGACACCGGAGTTGATCGAGGTGATCGATGAGGTCCGGTAACGACCACGCGACACCGACGGCGGCTCGGCCGTCGGGCGACGCCGGCGAAAGAAGGGCGGGAGCGGTCATGGCGGCAGAAGGCGCGCAGCGCGGTGTGCGGGTCACGTACCGGTGGAGGTGGGCGTCGTGAACCCCGCCCGGATCATCATCGTCGGCGGCGGGTTCGCCGGTCTCCGTGCGCTGTACCGTCTTCGTGCACTGGGCGATCGAGTGGATCTCACCCTGGTTGATCCGCGGCCAACGAGCCTCGCGCGCCCGTCGTTGCCCGAGGTGGCCTTCGCCGCCAAATCGGTCGAACACGCGCGCTTCCCCCTCGAGCACGCCGTGACGCGCAGCGGTGCGCGCTTCGTGCAGCGCGGTGTCGACCACGTGCGCCAGGATGAACATCAGGTGGTTCTCGACGACGGCACCGTACTCTCCTACGACTTCGTGCTCCTCGCGCTGGGCGCGCGCAAGGCCTACGACGACGTCAAGGGTTTCGATCAGTACGGGTACTCCCTCTGCGACGACGAGCAGGCTCCGCGCCTGGCCCGGGCGTTGGAGGAGTTCACCGGGGGCCCGATCGTGATCGGGGCCGCCAAGAGCGTCTGGGGCACGCGCGTCGCGGTGCCCAATCTGGCGGCACCCTGTGAGGGTCCGGTCGCCGAGGTCATGTTCATGCTGGACTACGAACTTCGCCGACGTGGCCTGCGCGAGCGCAGTTCGATTCGCGTGTTCAGTCCGGGGCGCATCTTCTTCGAGGACGTCGGCCCGAGGGTTCACGCCGACGTTGAGCCACTGATGGCGCGCCAGGGCATCGAGGTGACCACCGGCAAGGTTCTCGATCACCTCGATGCGGGAGGCGTGACCTTCGAGGACGGCACGACCTGGGAGAGCGCCCTGTCGATCATCCTGCCGCCCTACCGGGGCAGCGACGTCGTCGCCCGCTCCCCCCACCTGGGTGACGAGCGCGACTTCATCCCTACCGACACCACCATGCGCCACCTCGACGCCGCGGGGGTCTACGCCGCGGGCGACGCGACCTCGCTCTCGATGCCCAAGCTGGGCCACATCGCGGTACTCCAGGCCGACATCGCCGCCGCCGCGCTGCGCCAGGATCTTACCGGTGAGGGCGAGATCCCCCAGTGGCGCCCCGAGGTGTTCTGCATCGCGAATCGTGGGGGGGACCAGGCGACGCTCATCTATTCGAACACGCTGTTCGGGGGCGACGTCGATCTCACGCTCGATGGGGCCAGCGCGCACCTGATGAAGTGGGGGTTCGACAGCTACTACTTCCACACGGCCGGTCACCTGCCCCCCGACCTGGCGGCCGACGGGCTGGAGTTGGCGCTGCGCGCCGCGCACTAGGGGTGCCGGCGGCGAGGAACGAGGGAGGGAGGTGACGATGGCCCGTCGAGTGAGACGCGTGGCGCGCGAGGAGCGTGCGCGCGAGGAGCACGTCATGCTCGAGATCAATCGACTGTTCTCGAAGATCATGGTGGCGGCGGTCGTGATCATGGTTCCCTGGACCGCGTTTCTGGCGGTCACGCTCCCTGGCCAATATCACGCGCACAACTGGGACGTGGCGTGGGTGGGCTTCGACACGGCCTTGATGCTGCTCCTCATCGGGACTGCGTGGGCCGCGTGGTATCGGCGTCAGATCCTGGCCATGATCTCGGTCGTGGCCGCGACGATGCTGCTCTGCGACGCCTGGTTTGACATCAACACCTCCTGGGGCACGAGTGGACTGCCAGTGAGCATCCTCACCGCAGTGATCGGCAACATCCCCCTCTCGATCTTCTTCTTCTGGATGGCCCGGCGCATCATGCTGCGCACCGCCATGGTCGTGGCGCGCGCCACGCACGCCGGTAACGTGCCCCAGCGCGCGATCGACGTCACGTTCCCCTTCGCGGTGACCTGGCCGGAGGCGTTCGCCCGCCCCGGGCACGACCGCGCCGCGGAGAACTCCGACACCCCGCTCGACCGGGGCGACGCGGGGGAGCACTGACGGACACCGCGTCGCGCGACGGGTGGCTGGTGCCAGCATCGCGTGGCGTTGGGGCCGTGCGCTCGGCGGCGCATCCGCCGGTCGGTACGATGGGTGTGGTGAGCGCGGAACCGGTCGTCGAGGAGTGCACGTGCGTCGACTCGGCGCCCACGGAGCCGGCGGCCCCGATCAGCGACGAGCAGTTGGCCCTCATGGCCAAGGCCCTCGGTCACCCGATGCGGATACGGATCCTGCGGCTGCTCGCCGAGCGGCGGTCGTGCGTGACCGGCGACGTCGTGGCGGAGCTGCCCCTCGCCCAGTCGACGGTCTCGGAGCACCTGCGCATCCTGCGCGACGCCGGCCTGATCCAGGGCGAGATCGAGGGGCCGCGCACGTCGTACTGCCTGAACGCCCAGGGCCTCGCGACGCTGAAGGCGGCCACGGCCACGCTCTAGTGGCGACGGCGGGTCGTCCGCTCGGTGTATCGTCTATCGTCGAAATGCGATATACTTCTCGTGAGCGTCGGCACACGACGCACGGAGAGGACGACATGGCCAAGACTGTCATATTCATCTTTCACGGTGACGACGCGTCGTTGAACGCGGGATCGCACGTCGCCGAGCGAGTTCGTCAAGTGGCCGACGACGTGGACCTCGAACTGGAGGTCTACTGCTTCGGACCCGCGCAGGCCGCGATCACCTCGCCGGTGGACGACGAGGTGCACGCGGAGTACCGCGCGCAGATCGACGCGCTCGTGTCGTCGGGTGTACGCGTGGGGGCGTGCCTCAACGCCGCGGTGGCCAACGAGACCGAGGACGAGCTGCGTCGACGGGGCGTCACGCTCGAGTACGCGCGCGACGCGTTCGCGCGCTACGGGCTCGAGGGTGCCGCCGTGGTGAGCTTCTAGTGGGCCAGAACGACGACCACGACGACGTCGCACCGAGTCGGGTGGACGTCTGGTACGTGGCGGACTGGCTCGAGGAGGCGCGTCGTCGCCTCGTCTTCGAGGTCCGCGACACGCGTTCGGCGCAGGGACGACTCGAGACGCACGTGAAGCGCGTGACCCTCGACGACCTGGTGCTGTTCCACGGTCACGCCTGTGACGGGCTGTTGCGCGGGGCGTACGCGATGCGCGCCCTGGGCGACGTCGCCTTCGGCGCTGGCCCCTTCGATCGCAGCGACCTTGAGGTGGTCTCCAAGAACAGCCCGTGCCTGGGCGACGTCGCCGCCTATCTCACCGGCGGCCGGGCTCGGTTCGGTACGCATCGACTCGACGACTCCCTCGGGGTCGGCTTCGTGGTGCGTGAGGTGTCGACGGGTCGCACGTGGGAGGTGCGCGAGGAGCCCGGCTTCTTTCCAGCCCTCATTAGCGCGTGGGAGGCCGCGCTGCTCGACGACGATCTGGTCAACCACGGGTACCTGCGCGCGGCGGACAAGGCCGAGCTGATCGCGGTCAACGAGGCTCGTCAGTGGACCTGGGTGCGTCAGGTGCTCTTGGGGTCGCGTCCGAGTGATCACTACGTCGTGCGGGCCCTCGAGGGCGTCGAGTTGCCGGAACCGATCCATCGGGGGCGTCGGAGCGACGTCGTGAATCGGGATGCGCCGGCCCCCGCGCAGTACGCGTCGCCCTACGAGCCGCTGATGGGAGCTGGTGACCCCCCCGGGCGGATCGCGGGGTCGCCGTGGGAGGAGCGCTACGACGAGGGCCCCCCGCAGCCCCGTGCGTGAGCGGTAGGGTGTATCGGATTTCGTCGAATGACGATAGAGTGAGGACCGGCGGAGGGGCCGCCGCTCCAGATGAGGAGGCTGTACGTGAGTGAGATGCTGATCTTCGATCCCGCGATGTGCTGTTCGACGGGTGTGTGCGGGCCGAGCCCGGACGCCGATCTGGCGCGCTTCGCCGCCGATCTGGACTGGTTGCGGGCCGGTGGCGTCAGCGTCACGCGATTCACGCTCAGTCAGGAGCCGGGCCGCTTCGCCGAGAACGCCCCCGTGCGGGCGCTGCTGGAGACGGACGGTGAGGCTGCGCTGCCGGTGGTGATCGTGGACGGGGAGGTTCACTCCTCGGGCCGCTACCCCGCACGCGACGAGCTAGCCGGATGGACGGGGGTGGTCGACGCGCCGCTCGTCGTGACCGACGCGATCGTCCGCGAGCTGGCCGCCATTGGTGCGGCGATCGCCGCGAACTGCGAGTCGTGTCTCAAGTACCACGTCGCGCAGGCCCGTCGCGAGGGGATCGGCTCGACCTACCTGGTCGAGGCGGTGCGCGCCGCGCAGGCGGTGAAGGACACCCCCGCGCGATCGGTGCTGGAGACCGCGAGCCGCGTGCTGGCGGTGGAGCCATCGGCGTTCTTCGGGGCCCCCGACTCGCTGGCGAGTGAGCCGGCTACGGACGCGACGGACGACGCCGGGTGCGGTGAGGGGTGTGACTGCGTCAGCCCGGCCGTGACCCAGCCGGTCTCGCTGTCGACATCGACCGGGTGCTGCTGACGTGGCGGGACTGCTCGAGGGACTGCTCGCCTCACCCACCCGGTACCTCTTCTTCACCGGCAAGGGCGGCGTCGGCAAGACGTCGCTGTCGGCCGCGGTCGCGGTCGCGCTCGCGGATCGGGGGCAGCGTGTGCTGCTCGTGAGCACCGATCCGGCCTCGAACCTGAGCGAGGTGCTCGGCACGACGCTCGGCGGTGAGGCGACGGCCGTCGGGGGAGTGGCCAACCTGTGGGCCCTGGACATCGACCCCGCCGCGGCGGCGGCCGCGTACCGCGATCGGGTGGTGGGACCGTACCGCGGCGTCCTGCCCGACACCGTGGTGAGCAGCATCGAGGAGCAGCTCTCGGGTGCGTGCACGGTGGAGATCGCCGCGTTCGACGAGTTCACCGGGCTCCTCGCCGACTGTGGCGACTACGACCACGTGGTGTTCGATACCGCGCCCACGGGGCACACGCTGCGCCTGCTGGCGTTGCCCGGCGCGTGGACCAACTACCTTGACACGAACAGTGCTGGGGTGACCTGTGTGGGACCGCTGTCGGGCCTTACGAACCAGCGGGTGCGTTACGCGCAGGCTCTGGCGGCCCTGAGCGATCCCGACCTGTCCACCGTGGTCCTGGTGACGCGCCCGGACGACGGCGCCGTGGCCGAGGCCGACCGCGCCAGCACGGAGCTGGCGTCGGTCGGTCTGGGCCGTCAGCGCCTGATCGTCAACGGCGTGCTGGAGCCGTCGGGTGACGACCCGCTGGCGCGACGCTTCGCGGATCGCCAGCGGCGCGTGCTCGCCGATCTGCCGACCTCCTTGCGCGCGCTGGTCACCGACTGGGTGCCGCTGCGGTCCCGCACCCCGCTCGGAGTGCAAGGGCTGCGGTCGCTGCTCGCCCTGGATCGCGACGAGGACGACGCCGAGGCGCCGGCGACCGTGGCGATCGAGGGGTCGTCCCTCGACGAGTTCATCGAGACCGTGTCGCGCCGTGGTCGGGGACTGGTCATGACGGTGGGCAAGGGCGGTGTTGGCAAGACGACCCTGGCGGCCGCGATCGCCGTGGCCCTGGCCGACCGCGGTCACCCCGTGGTGCTGTCGACCACCGATCCGGCGGCCCATCTGCTCGATGTCCTGGGTGACGGGATCCTGCCCGACAACCTGTGGGTCGAGCGCATCGACCCGGAGTCGGCCACGCGCGCGTACCGTGACGCCGTGATGGCCGAGACGGGCGCGGCGCTCGACGACGCGGGCCGGGACCTCCTCGCCGAGGACCTGCGCTCACCGTGCACGGAGGAGATCGCGGTCTTTCGCGAGTTCGCGGCGACGGTCGCGCGGGCGAGCGACGGGTTCGTCGTGCTGGACACGGCACCCAGCGGACACACGCTGCTGCTGCTCGACGCGGCGCGGGGCTACCAGCGCGAGGTCACCCGTCAGTCGGGCGGCCTCGACGATGACGTGGCGAACCTGCTCGCTCGTCTGGGCGACCCCGAGGCGACCTCGCTGGTGGTCGTCACGTTGCCCGAGGCGACGCCGTTCCACGAGGCCGAGGCCCTTCAGGCGGACGTGATGCGCGCGGGCGTGACGCCCGCGGCGTGGATCGTCAATCAGAGCCTGGGCCTGGCCGGCAGCGACGACCAGGTGCTGCGGGCGCGGGCGTCGCACGAGACGCCGTGGATCGAGGCGGCTCGTGATGCCTCGCCCGGCGCCCTGGTGGTGATCGAGTGGCTGGCCGAGCCGCCGGTGGGTGCACCCGCGCTGCGCGCCCTGGCGCAGCCGGGCCGGGTCGCGGAGACCGTCTCGTCGTGACCGCGTCCGCCCCCCCGTCTACTGCGCCCTCCGCTCCGGTGCGCGCTCGACTCTCGGTGCTGGACCGGTACCTGCCGCTCTGGATCGGCGCGGCCATGGTGACCGGACTGGTCCTGGGGCGCGGGGTTCCCGGACTGAATCGAGCGCTCGATCACGTGCAGGTGGCCGGTACGAGTCTGCCGATCGCGATCGGACTGCTCATCATGATGTACCCGGTGCTGGCCAAGGTTCGCTACGGCGAGATGAACCGGGTCGCCGCCGATCGGCGTCTGCTGGTGTCATCGCTGGTGTTCAACTGGATCGTGGGTCCCGCGGTGATGTTCGCGCTGGCCTGGATCTTCTTGGGCGATCTCCCCGCGTACCGCACGGGACTGATCCTGGTGGGCCTGGCCCGCTGCATCGCGATGGTGCTGATCTGGAACGACCTGGCCTGCGGCGACGACACCGCGGCCGCGATGCTGGTGGCGATCAACTCGCTCTTCCAGATCGTGGCCTACGCGGGACTGGGCTACTTCTACCTTGAGCTGCTGCCGCGCTGGCTGGGGCTGTCCACGTCGGCGGTGCAGGTGTCGATGTGGTCCATCGCGCGCAGCGTCCTGATCTTCCTGGGGATCCCCCTGATCCTCGGGTACCTGACGCGCCTGGTCGGCGAGCGCCGGCGCGGGCGCGTGTGGTACGAGGGGACGCTGCTGCCGCGCCTCGGCCCCTTCGCCCTCTACGGTCTGCTGTTCACGATCGTGCTGCTCTTCGCGCTCCAGGGCGACGCCATCACCCACCAGCCCCTGGACGTCGCGCGCATCGCCCTGCCGCTGCTGTGCTACTTCGCGATCATGTGGTCGAGCTCGTTCGCGTGGGGGACGTGGCTGCGCCTGCCCTACGCGCGCAGCGCGACGTTAGCCTTCACCGCGGCTGGTAACAACTTCGAACTGGCCATCGCGGTCGCCATTGGGACCTTCGGTGTCACGTCCGGCCAGGCGCTCGCGGGCGTCGTGGGCCCCCTCATCGAGGTGCCGGCGTTGGTGGGCCTGGTCTACGTAGCGCTGTGGGCGCGACGTCGCTTCTACCCGGGCGACGAGAGCGAGCGAGCAGGGTGCGACTCCCGAGGAGGGCGATAGTGAGTCTCTTGAACGACCACGAGGACCGCGGACACGATCGTCGGCCGGTAGTGCTGTACGCGTGCGTGCACAACTCCGGTCGATCGGTAGCCGCCAAGGTGTTGACCGAGCACTACGCCCGGGGGCGCGTGGACGTGCGCTCGGCGGGCTCGGAGCCGTCGGGGAGCGTGAACCCCGACGTGGCGGCGGTACTGGCCGAGCGGGGACTGTCCACCGACGCGGAGGTGCCGACTCTGTTGGACGGCGGGCTCGTGGCCCAGGCCGACGTCGTGGTGACCATGGGCTGCGGGGAGACGTGCCCGGTCTTTCCCGGGCGTCGTTACCTGGACTGGTCGATCGACGACCCGGCGGGCCAGCCGCGTGACGTGGTGGCGCGCATCGTCGACGCCATCGACGAGCACGTGCGTGACCTCCTCGGAGAGCTGGGGGTTCGCGTCAGCGACGCGCACTAGGGACCGGCGGGCGGCGCCGCACCGCTCACCGGGGTGGACGCCGCGGCCTGGAGCAGGTCGAGGGCGCTCGTCGACCCCAACGCCGATAGCCGGTCGCCGGCGTGCACGACGGTGTCGCCGGACGGCTGGATGACGTCCAGGCCGCGTTCGATCGACGTGATCAGGACGCCGTGCGGCACGTCGCCGCGAACCGGTTCGCCGTCGAGGCGCGAGCCGGCCGCGACGACGATCTCGCGCTGCCCGTCACCAGTGGCCGCGCTCATGCGGCGCATCGTCGACTGCAGAGCGATGCGGTAGCCCCGCACGAGGTCCGAGATCGAGAGGGTTCCCACGAGGCGGCGGTCCTGATCGACGACCGGGAGCCACGAGGTCGCGGAGGTGATGAGCGTGTCCAGGGCCTGGTCGAGGTGGCTCTGGTCGCGCAGGGGTGGCACGACCGCGACGGGTACGTCGGCGATGACGGTGTCGGGCGCGTACGAATCCAACTCGGCGCGGGTGACGACCCCGACGTAGCGCCCGTCGTCGTCGACGACCGGGGCGCCGGCGACCCGCGAGTCGTCGAGGGACTGGCTGAGGAGCGCCACCGTGTCCTGGGGCCGGGCCACGACGCGGGGTCGGGCCATGGCGTGCTGGACGTCCGTGACCGAGAGCAGGGGGAGTCCGGCGAGGATGCGGTGGGCGGGGGACTCGGCGCGGTTGCGCAGCTGGCTGCGGTAGATGGTGTCGTCGGTGCGCGTGACGATGAGCGTCGCGAGCCCCACGGCCACCATGGCTGGCACGATGAGGGTCAGGGTCCCGGTCATCTCGGCCACCATCAGCATCACCGCCAGTGGTGCGCGCGAGATGCTCCCGAAGCAGGCCATCATGGCGACGATGACGTAGGGGGCGGGGTCGTGGCCGAGGCCGGGGGCGAAGGGCTCGAAGACGCGCCATACGGCCGCCCCGAGGAAGGCCCCGATTACCATGCCGGGTCCGAAGATGCCACCCGAGCCGCCCGACCCGATCGACAGGCCTGTCGCTAGGATGCGCGCGAACGGGAGCGCGATCACGATCCACAGGGGTATCGACAGGAGGCGCTGACTCATCGACTGCTGGATCCAGCCATAGCCGGTGCCCATCACCTCGGGGATGGCGAGGGCGATGAGCCCGACCACGACGCCCCCCATGGCCGGACGGATCCATCGCGGGACCCGCATTCGCGAGAACCAGGCGACCATGCCGTAGAACCCCTTGGCGTAGCCGAGGCCCACCAGTCCGCCCAGGATGCCGATCACCGCGAACCAACCGAGTTGTGCGGCACCGGTAAGCCGGTAGTTGCCGACGTAGCCGAAGAGTGGCTGGTAGCCCTCGAACGCTCCGAAGACGACGTAGCCGACGGCCGAGGCGATGAACGCCGGTAGGAGGGCCTCCACCTCGAAGTCGTCGCGGTACATGATCTCGGTGGCCAGCACGGACCCGCCGAGGGGGGCTCCGAAGATCGAGCCGATTCCCGACCCGATGCCACTCGAGACGGCGATGCGGGCGTCGGCGGGGCTGAGGTCGAAGAGCCGGGCGAACAACGATCCGAACCCGGCGCTGATCTGGCCGGTGGGGCCCTCACGCCCGCCCGAGCCGCCCGAGCCGATGGTGAGGGCCGAGGCCACGATTTTGACGAACACCGTCCGTAGACGGATGCCTCGCGGATCGTGGTGCACCGCCGCGATCGCGGCGTCCGTGCCGTGACCCTCGGCGTCGGGGGCGACCGAGAAGACGAGGATTCCAGCCAGCAGCGCCCCGAGTCCGGCGACCAGGGGTATCGCCCACGGGCGCGCGAAGTGGGCGCTGCCGAGGAAGTTGCCCTCGCCGGCCGGCGTCGGTGGTCGGTAGCCGCCGAGGACGCCGAGGAACAGGTGGGTGCAGAAGGTCAGGGTGTCGTAGAAGACCACGGCTCCGAGTCCCGCGACGATCCCGATCATCGTGCCGAGGACGAGCCACTTGCGAACGTAGCTGGCCGTCGCGAACCAGTGGCTCGCGACGGATCGCAGCGGCAGTAGGGACTGGCGCAGTCGCGAGGCGCGACGCTGCGCGGCGATCATCTACAGCTCCCAGTCGGCGAGCCACAGCGTGTCGCTCACCTCGCCGGCGGCCCGCGCGAAGTCGGAGAGGGCGCGCACGAGGAGCCGCTGCTCGTCCCGGCCAATGGCGGCGAGGATCCGATCGATCTCGCGGCGCCGGTACGCGGTGACGGTGTCGACCATCAGGCGTCCTCGTGGGGAGAGCGCCACGCGGATCTGACGTCGATCGGCGTGTTCGGCGTGGCGGGTGATGAGGCGCTTGCGCACCAGCCGGTCGCACATGCGCGTCGCCGTCGCCGGGGTGACGCCCACCAGGGACGCCAGTCCCGCGAGGTTTTGCGGCCCGCGCGACGCGAGGAGCACCAGGGTGCGGTACTGCACCACGGTGACGTCCTCGCTCACCGCCGCGATCGACCGCGCGGCCACTCCCACCAGCGCACGACTGGCCGATACCACGGCGTCGATGACGTCCTCGACGGCAACGTCACTCGCGCTCGTGCCCCGGCTTCCTTTCATGCACTAATTATTGTATCCACTAACCAGAGTCCGGACGGTGATGTGAGCGCGGCGAGGAGGGTCCCGCGACGTCGGGGCGACGGCGAACGGCTTCGGCCCGTGGTGGCGCCGCCCGCGTGTTGGGCGCGATCGCCGTGAGGTGCGGGTGAGACGAGGGGGCGTCGCGCCAAGTCAGTGAACGAGGCTGGCCGCCACCTGCGCGATGCCGTGACCCCACGCCGAGAGGGACGGCGCGGGCAGGAATGCGGTCCCGGACGCCGTGTGATCGACCTGCGGGGAGGCGACGTAGCGCTCGTTGCCCTGTGGGTCGATGAAATAGACGAGGGACGTGTGCAGGATGTCGGCCTTGGGGTTGGGTGCCTCCACGGTGATCCCGTAGTCGCGCCACACGCGTCGTAGGAGTGGAGTCGGCCCGGTGAAGAAGTGCCACGACGCGATGGTGTTGAGCTGGTGCTCGCGAGTGAAGGCGGCCATATTGGCCACACTCGGGAAGTACTGGTTGACGTTGACGGCGACGAAGGCCACTCGAGACGCCAGGGATCCGAGATCGTGATTGGCGTCGATGAACTCTTGGGAGACGATCGGGCAGATGTCGGTGCAGTGGGGGTCCATGAACTCGAGGACGACGGCTCGCCCGCGAAACTGCGACAGCGACAGCGTGTGGTCCTTCTGGTCGGTGAGGGTGAAGCCCGGCGCGCGGTGGGCGGGCACGGGGGAGAGGGCCATGAGATTCGCGGTGGAGGTCGAGACGGAGGCGGGCAGTCCCGAGGCGCGAAGCAGCGGGGACGCCGACGACTGGCGACGGTGGATGACGAGGGCGAGCAGTGATCCGGTGAGGATCGCCGCGACGGCGAGGAGGACGTAGAACGTCGTCCACGACCCCCGCCGGGGGCGAGGCGCGTCGGCGGGTCGTGACGCGGCATCGACGGCGGGGGCGTCGTTCCGCTTGTCGTTGCTGGGAGTGGTCATCGTCTCACGACCTCGCGCTCGCCACAACCAGGGGCCGTAGGGCGTCGCGTTGAGACACGGCGCGGGCGATGGCGACGCCGACGCGGCGCAGCAACAACCACCCGACGGTCGTCACCGCGGCCCCTACGAGGAGGCCCGCGGCGACGTCACCCGGGTAGTGCACACCGACGTACACGCGGGCGAAGGCGATGAAGAGCGCCAGGACGGTCGACACGCCGGCGAGCCAGCGTAGAGCCCGCGGCCCGTAGGCGGCGGCGATCCAGAGGCCCATGGTGGCGGCGCCGGCGGCCACGGCGTGGTCCGACGGGAAGGAATAGTCGGTCGTGCGGGTTACGAGCACCTCGGCTCCGGGCACCTTGAGGAAGGGGCGAGGGCGAGCGACGGCATTGACCAATGGCTGGTTGAGGCCCACGGCGAGGACCGTGGCGATCGCCGCCCACCCGGTCGCGGCAACGCTGTGGATCGCGTCAGGGCTGAAGCGCGCGTACCACCAGCCCGCGAGCACCAGCACGGCGAAGATGCCGACACCGTAGACCGCGGCGAACTTCATGAACGAGTGGGCCCACGCCGTGTGGACCGCGAACGAGTTGATGCTGCGATACAAACTGGTGTCCATGGCTGCTCTCCGTTGGTCGACGGCAACACGGTCGCGGTGGCGGGGGTACTGGTACGACGACCCCACGCTACCGTGCGGCCCGGCGCCGTCGTGACGCGCCGGTCGCGGGCCCGTTCCTCGCGCCGTCGGGGTGTCACCGTGCTCAGCTCGCGGGGGTGGCCAACTGACGTCACACCTCACCGCAAGACTGCGTAGCAATGAACTTAAGTGAGTGGGCCAACCT
>JBMFWX010000050.1:3669-12588 GCA_049964855.1 Acidimicrobiales bacterium | reverse complement strand
TCGACCCCGTCTGCCACATGAGCGTGGATCCGGCCACCGCCGCGGACCACCGCGTCTACGAAGGCCACGACGTCTGGTTCTGCAACGTCGCCTGCGCGCAGCGCTTCGACGAGGACCCGACCGCCTACCCGCTCGCCGACGCCTGACCCGCGTCGCGCCGCGGCGCGAAGAAATCGCGCAGCAGCGCGGCACTCTCCTCGGCGCGCACGTCGTAGGTGAGCGACACCTCGTGCAGCAGCCGGGGATCGCTCAACAGGTTGTAGCGCGACCCCGCGGCCCCCGCCTTCGGGTCCAGCGCGCCGACCACGAGTCGGCGCACGCGCGCGGCCAACAGTGCGCCCGCGCACATCGCGCAAGGCTCCAGGGTCACGTAGACGGTGGCGTCGTCGAGGCGCCAGCCGTTGCGGGCGACCGCCGCCGCGCGTAGCGCGACCAGCTCGGCGTGGGCGGTGGGATCGCCGTCGACCTCCCGACGGTTCTCGCCCTCGCCCACCACGCGTCCGCCCACCACCACCACGCAGCCCACCGGCACGTCGTCGTGCGCGGGCGCCCGCCGTGCGACCGCGAGCGCCCGCGCCATGAAACCCTCGTCGCCCTCGAGCACCGGCCACCTCCGCACACGCAGCGCCGCGGCGTCGCGGCGTCTGCGCCAACGGTAGACTCCTTCGCGGAGGGGTGCGAGAGCGGCCGAATCGGGCAGTCTCGAAAACTGCTGTGTCTACGGGCACCGTGGGTTCAAATCCCACCTCCTCCGCCATCGAGACCGCGGGTGACCTCGTCACCCGCGGTCTCCTCGTCGCTGGGGACGCCTCGCGCACCACGAACTACGCTGGGCACTGTCTGGCGGTCGCCAGCGTCGTTGTCCAAAGGAGTCACCGTGGTCTCTCTCCACTCGTCACTGGGTACCGAACGCAAGTTGGTCACCGAACTGCCCGGACCCAAGTCGCGAGCGCTGCACGAGCGGCGCGGCGCCGTGGTCAGCTCCGGGCTGTCCACGGGGTTCCCCGTCTACATCGCCCGTGCCGAGGGCGCGATCCTCGAGGACGTTGACGGCAACCACCTGCTCGACATGGGATCGGGCATCGCGGTCATCTCGGTCGGCCACGCCGTGCCCGAGATCGTGGACGCGGTGAGCGCCCAGGTCGCCGCCTTTACCCACACCTGCTTCATGGTCACGCCCTACGAGAGCTACGTGGAGGTGTGCGAAGAGCTGGCGGCGCTGACGCCGGGCGACTTCCCCAAGACCTCGGCGCTCTTCAACTCCGGGGCCGAGGCGGTCGAGAACGCCGTCAAGGTGGCGCGTCTGGCTACCGGTCGCAGCGCCGTCATCGTGTTCGACCACGCGTACCACGGCCGTACCAACCTCACGATGGCCCTCACGGCGAAGAACATGCCCTACAAGGACCGCTTCGGGCCCTTCGCCCCGGAGGTCTACCGCGTCCCAATGAGCTACCCGTTCCTCGACGGCCTGAGCGGCGCCGAGGCTGCCGCGCGGGCGATCGCCGAGATCGAGACCCAGGTCGGCGCCCACAACGTCGCCGCGCTGCTCATCGAGCCCATCCAGGGCGAGGGCGGCTTCGTGGTGCCGGCCGACGGATTCCTACCCGCCCTCTCCGAGTGGACGACCCGCAACGGCGTCGTCTTCATCGCCGACGAGATCCAGAGCGGCTTCTGCCGCACCGGAGACTGGTTCGCCGTCGACCACGAGGGCGTGATCCCCGACCTGGTCACGATGGCCAAGGGGCTGGCCGGCGGCATGCCGCTGTCGGCCGTCACCGGTCGCGCCGAGCTCATGAACGCCGTGCACGAGGGTGGGCTCGGCGGTACCTACGGCGGCAACCCGGTGGCCACGGCCGCGGCCCTGGCCACCATCCGCACGATGCGCGACCGGGACCTCCCGGCGCGCGCGCGGGCCCTGGGCGAGGCCATGCTCGGCTCACTGCGCTCGCTCGCCCAGGACGTCGCGATCATCGGCGACGTCCGCGGCCGCGGGGCTATGGTCGCCTTCGAGCTGGTCCAGCCCGGCACCAAAATCCCTAACGCCGCGGCGGCCAAGTCCATCGTCAGCTACTGCAACGAGCGCGGCGTGATCGCTCTCTCGTGCGGCACGTTCGGTAACGTGATCCGGCTCCTGCCGCCACTGGTGATCAGCGACGAGCAGCTGGCCGACGCCATGAGCGTGTTCGCCAGCGCCGTGCGCGCCGCCGGCTAGGCGACCGGGCGGCCATCAGGGCAGACAGGACTCGGTCGACACGGCCGAGGCGTGCACCGCGACGCGCGCCAGTTCCCGCGCCACGGTGGCCGCCGGGATGGCGTAGGCGGTGTCGGGCGAGGTCACCGACTTGGAGACGATCACGCCCGACACCGCCCGCCCGATCAGCAGTGGGCTGCCGGAGTTGCCGGGCTCGACGCTCGCACCCACCACCACCAGGGTGCGCGTGAAGAGGCCCTGGTTGTAGATGTCGCGGCTCTGCGCCGACACCTCGCCTAGCACCTCGGCGGGCGTGGCGGTGCGCGTGGCGTCGAGCGGGAAGCCCACGACCTGAGCGGGCGTCCCCGGCGCCGGCGCCGCACTCGAGAGGTGCAGCCACGTCGACTCGCGGGTGAGCGGAGCGAGAACCGCGAGATCGTCGCGGGGGTCGAAGCCGATCACGCGAGCGCGCACGCCCCCCACGGTGACGCGCCGCGCCCCCGCGACCACGTGCGCGTTGGTGACCGCCCGCTGGGGCCCGACGTAGAAGGCCGTGCCCTCGCGGCCGCTCGCGCAGCCCGTCGCCAGAACCTTCTGCACCGATGAGGGTCCCCGCAGGTTCGCCACCGACGGCCCCAAGGCGGGCGGGGGGGCGAGCGTCGCCGGCGCGATCAGGTTGGCGAACACGCTGGGGAAGTCCACCCCGCGAAGGAGCGCCTGCACCCGAGCCTCGAAGGCGGGCACCGGCGGCATGACCGCGTTGAGCGTGCGCAACGCGACGGAGTTCTGGATCGCCGGGGCCAGTGAGCCCCAACTCGTTGCGCTCAACAGGCCCGCGGCCATCCAGCAGGCGATCGCCGCGCCGACCCCACCGACCACCGCCCCCGCCACGCGGTCCACCAAGCCCACGTGCAACTCGCGCAGCGCACGCCCCAGCACGGATCCCACAGCGCGACCCAAAGCGGATCCAGCCACCGCCGCCACCAACACGATTCCCAGGGCCACCAGCGGACGCCACGCGGAGCTGGTGAGACTCGTCGAGAGAGCCGGTGCCGCGCGCCCGCCCACGTAGAAGCCGGCGACGAAGCCCGCGAACGCGCCGACCTGGCGCAGCGCGCCGTGGGCGTAGCCGCGCCACACGCCCAGGGCCACCAGCACCACCACCACGACGTCGACCCAACTCATCGCCCGACACTAGGCCGATCGGGCGACGCCGATCACGACACGCCATTCAGTAACATCGTCACTACGTCGACCACGACGCCGTCCAAGGACCTCATGAACTCAGTGACCGCACGCGCCCGGCGATCCCGAGGCGTACTCGCCGGCGTCGCCCTGGCCGGCGTCGCCCTGGCCGGGTGCGGCGTGGCGCACGTCGTCGCCCCTCCCGTCACGGGTGTCCCCTCCGAGAGCTTGAGCGTGCCGCTACGCACGGTGGCCTGCGCCACCGACAACGTCTGCGTGGCCGTCGGCGCGACCTCGGCAGCGGTGCCGGTGACCGCGGTGGGCGAGTACCGCGCCGCCACGGGCGGGTGGCAGTCTCTCACCGTGCCCGCCGCCAACTCACCACTGATCACGACGTCGTCGTGCACGAGCGACCAGTGCCTGATCGGAGGGTCCCAGATCACCGGCGATCTGCTGTGGAGCTTCGACGCGAGCGCCGCGACGGTGAGCGCCCTGGCCGCACCGTCCCAGGGACAGGGCGTCGTCGCGCTCAGCTGCTTCACCGCGTCGTCGTGCGCGATGGTGGACTCGTCCAGCGTCGCCGGCCACGCCCGCCTCAGCGTCACCCAGGACGGCGGCGTGACGTGGTCGAGCCCCGTAGCCCTGAGCTGGGCCACCCACGACACCATCAGCGCCCTCGCCTGCACCAGCGCGATTGCGTGCCTCGTCGCCGGACAAGCCCCCGGGCACCCGGCGCAGGTGGAGGCGACCACCGACGCCGGGGCCACCTGGACCCCGTTGAGCACCCCCGAGACGTGGTCCAGCCTCACCTCGCTCACGTGCCGGGCGAAGCTGTGCGCCGGACTCGCCACGACCGACCAGGGATCGGCCCTCGTGCGCTCGATCGACGCGGGCGCGACCTGGACGACGCTCGTCCTGCCCGAGACCACGACGGCGGTGAGTTGCGCCAGCGCGCGACGTTGCGTGCTGGCCGGTGCGACCAACCACGGCGGATGGCTCGCCCGTGTGAACGGTCGACGCGTGACGACCGTCGCGCTGCGCTACGTACCCTCGACGCTGACCGCTCTGTCGTGCGGGACCGCCGTCTGCTCGGCCGTCGGACCATCGACCCTGGTGGCCCTGGCGCGCACCTAGGGCCGCAACGCCGCCGCCAGCAGCACCGGCAGACGCCACCACGACGGCGAGGCCTCGAAGGCCAGCAGCGCGCGCATCACCGTGGCGGCGCGGCGGTTGGTGGCGAACCAGGCGGGATCGGGCCGTGACACGAACGGTCCGCGCACCACCGACTTCTGGGGTTGAGCGAAGAGGAACGCGTTACCGACCACTCCCCGCCCGGACTGGATGTCGGTGCGGTCGTGACCCGGGTAGGCCCCCCACGCGGTCGTCGCGACGACGAAACTGAGAGCGTGCCAGACGTTCAGGCCGATCGAGCCGTAACGCAGGTCGGCGACCGCGCGCTCGATGGCCGGTCCGGTACGCGGGTCGGCCATCGTGCGCGGGTCGGCCAGGAGCGTCATCGACAGCGAACCCCAGACGACCTCGTTGCAGAAGGTGACCGCGCGGTCCACGAAGTCCGCGGGATCCACGGCGTCCAGGGCCGTCTCACTGGTCAGGGCGCAGAACGCCTCGACGTTGAGACACACGTCGTCCACCACCGTCGGGTCCACGTCACGCACGATCGTCCAGGCCATGCGCCCCTCACTCCCGTCGCCGATCTCGCGGGCGTCAGGGTGGGCCGCGAGGAACATCGCGCGCCGATCAGCGGCGCCCGGGTAGTAGGCCCGCCGGGTGGGGATCGTCGCCAGGACCGTCGCCAGCGCGTCCAGGAACTCCTCGCGCTGGCGCCAGCGGGCGTAGGTGACGAGCACTCGCGGCGTCAGGCAGTTGAAACCCGCGTTGTTGACGAGCATCGTCGCGACGTGGCGCGCCTGGTACTCGATCTCGCGCCGCGACCACTCACCGGGCACGACGACGACCGGCGAGACGTTGCCCAGCTCGCAGCTGACCGGCTTGTCGAGCAGGGGCTGGTCCAGCGCCTTGCGCACCGACCCCGCCTCGCCCGGCCCGAACACGATCGCGTCGTGGGTCTTGTCCGAGCCGGTGACGTGGATCTCGTCGACCAGCGCGTGGTTCGCGAGGTGCGAGCCCACCGCGGCGCCGCCGCGCACGATCGTGAGGAACCCACCCTCCACCAACGCCGCCAGAGCCCGCTCCCAGTAGGGAACCAGGTAATCGTTGACGGGATTGGCCTTCAGAATCACGACCTTGCCCTCGACGAAGAGCTTGTGCAACGCGTCGCGCGGCCCCAGCGACGCCACGTTGCCCGCTCCGAGCACCAGCGCCACGCCGACCGCCTCGAAGGGGTGGCGGTAGAGTGCCGCCTGGTTCGCGCGCACGCTCGCCTCGTCCACACCCGGCTCCATCCACACCTCGGCGCGAATCCCGGCGTAGAGCACCCGGTCGAACGCGTTGGCCGGCAGCACCCCGATCGACACGCGATCCCCCGAGCGGTGTCGGACTGGTCCCGGGTAGCGGGGTCGTCCCTCGGTCGCGAGGTCCTCCATGGAGCGTCGCAGCGCCTGGGCCAGAGTCACCAGGGTTCCCACGCCGCTGAAGAGCTCCTCGCCGCCCTCGGGGCTGTCCACCTCGTACCCCTTGGCGGCGCAGGCCGCGGCGTTCCACTCCTCGGCCACGGCCGCCGTGTCGCGCACGACGCGCGCGAGCAGTGTCGCGCGCGCCGCCGCGCCGAGCCGCGCCCACGTCGGCGCGCGGTCCGCCAACGCGGCCAACCGCCCGTCCAGGTTCGCCCGCTCGGCCGCACCGATCTCGTCGGGCCCGCCGGCCCCCGCGACGACCTGCGCACCTCGCGTCACCGCCACCTCGGCACCTCCCTCGTGTGATGGGAGACTAGCGCCGTGACCAGCGACCCGCCCAGTGCGCCTCCCGGCTGGTACCCAGACCCCGAGGGCGGGCGCCAGTGGCGGGTGTGGAGCGGTGACCGCTGGTCCGCGCTCACCCGCTCCTACGGGCCGAGAGCGACGGCCCCCTCGCCGGTCGAGGCCCTGAACGCGCTGCGCGCCTTGCACCGAGTGCGACGTTCGGGTGTCGCGGCGACCTTCGCCGGTCTGGGCCTGCTCGTGAGCATCCTCACCCACTGGCCGGGCAGCGCCCACCCACTGGACGCCAACTCGGCCCTCGTCGGGCTCGACGTCGCCCTCGCGCTGGTGACGTGGGGGGCGGCGGCCACTGCGGTCGCCCTACGAGCACTGCGCGGTCGCTGGGGCCTCGTCGCCGTCGTGCCGGGGCTGAACACGCTGGCCCTGCGCGCCACGCTGGCCCGCGAACGCGACGCCGCGTCGGCCCCGCGCCTGGCACTAACCCAGGGGATGGCGATCGCGCTGTTCACCGCGCTGGCCCACACCGCGCCGTGGCTGGCGATCCTACCCGCGGCACTCGCGCTCGACCACGAGTGCGCCGTGACGCGCGCGCTCGACCACCGTCGTGCGCTGAACGCGAGTTCGCCTCGCACCGGCCCTAGTATCGATCGGGTCGAACGCGGGGAGGAATCGTGGCGCACGAGGAGTGGGGCCCGCTGGCGGGTCTGATCGGGACGTGGGAGTCGGGCTGGGACGGCGTGGACGTCTCGTACCACAACGACGACGGCAAGCTCGACGAGACGATCTACCGCGAGCACACCAGCTTCGTCCCCTTCGGCCCGGTCGAGAACGGCGAGCAGCGCCTCTACGGCCTCGACTACCGCACGGCGGCCTGGCGTAACGACGAGACAAACCCCTTCCACACCGAGATCGGGTACTGGATGTGGGACGTGCGCGACCACCAGCTGCTGCGCTGCTTCCTGATTCCTCGCGCCAGCGCCCTCATCGCGGGGGCGACCGTCGAACCCGACGCCACCTCGTTCCACCTCCACGCCGTGCTGGGATCGAACACCTACGGCATCCTCTCCAACCAGTACCTCGACGCGGTGGCCCAGACCACGCGCTACGACGTGTCGGTCACGATCGGCGACGGCACCTTCTCCTACGACGAGACGACGATCGTCGAACACCGCAAGTGGCCGACCGCGATCCTGCACACCGACCGCAACACCCTCAAGCGACTCGGCGACGACGCCTAGCGTGTACGACTGGTCCGACGAGCACCGCGCGATCGCGCACGCCGTGCGGCGCTTCGTCGACGAGCGAATCCGCCCCGTCCTCGACGACCTCGAGCACGGCGACCTCGCACCCTACGGCGTCCTGCGCGACTTCTATCGCACCTTCGGACTCGACGAGCTCGCGCGCGAGCGCGTGGCGCGCCAGTTAGCCCGTGGCGCCGGCGAGCCGACCACCGACGGCGGCGCCGGCGGCGCCGCCGCACAGTTGCTCGCCACCATCGAACTCTGCCGGGTGAGTCCGGGCCTGGTGACCTCGCTGGGCGTGTCGACGGGCCTCGCGGCGGGCACCGTCCTGCGACTCGGGACCCCCACCCAGATCGAGCGGTGGGGCCGCGACCTGGCGACCCTGGACGCCGTGGGGGCCTGGGCCATCACCGAACCAGACTCGGGGTCCGACGCCTTCGGCGGCATGCGCACCACCGCCCGGCGTGACGGGGCCGGGTACGTTCTCAACGGGCAGAAGACCTGGATCACCAACGGTCCCTTCGCGGACGTCCTCGTCCTCTACGCCAAACTCGACGAGGGTGACGACACCGACCCGCGTGAGCGACGCGTCCTGACCTTCGTGCTCGATCGGGGGCTGGAGGGTCTCGAGCAGTCCGCCCCGCGGCGCAAAATGGGCCAGCACTCCTCGCCGACCGGCGACGTCTTCCTGCACGATGTGCGCGTGGGTCCCGAGCGGCTGCTCGGCGAGTCCGAAGCCGCCCCGGGCGGCGGTCGGGCCAGCGCTCGCGACAACTTCGTCACCGAGCGGGCCGGCGTGGCGGCCATGGCCCTGGGCATCATCGAGGAGTGCCAACGGATCGCCGTCGCCTACGCGGCCGAGCGCGTCCTGTGGGGCCAGCCCATCGCGCGCTACCAACTGGTGCAACTGAAACTCGCCCAGATGGAGGTGTCGCGGATCAACGTGCGCAACCTGGTCTTCACCCACCTGGAGCGGTCCGCCGCGGGCGTGACGCCCTCCCTGGCCGAGGCCTCGGCGATGAAGCTCTACGCGGCGCAGGCGGCCTGCCAGGTGGCCGACGACGCCATTCAGGTCCTCGGTGGCAATGGTTACATCGCCGACTACCGCGTCGAGCAGCTGAGCCGCGACGCACGGGTGCTACGCATCTACGCCGGCACCGATGAGATGCAGGTCGTGGCGATCGCCCGAGACCTCCTTCGCGACTGACCTCGACTCACGATCGCCGGCGCAGCCAGGCGAACACGAGCAGGAAGGTCACCGGCACGGCGATCACCACCACCCGTGCCGCCGGTAGGGGCACACCACGGTGCACGCTGCCGATCGGGTCAACCGCCGTCGCGGCGAACCACACCCACGTCACCACTCCCACAACACCACGCCTCGCACCACGCCTCGCACCACGCC
>JBMFWX010000050.1:0-3569 GCA_049964855.1 Acidimicrobiales bacterium | reverse complement strand
CACCACGCCTCGCACCACGCCTCGCACCACGCCACCCTAGGGCGTCACGCGCGGGGCGGCGGCGGCTGACTCATGAACCGCTCCAGCCGCTCGATGATCTCGGCGATCGCCGTGTCCTGGGCGAGGAGGTGGTTCTGGATCTCCTCGGACTCGCGGAGGACGGCTTCGGCGTCCTTGTACGTGTCCTCCGCGCGCTTGTCGGCCGCGGCCGCCTGGATGTTCTGGCCGACGATGATGATCGGCAGCAGAACCAGCTGCAGGAAGCTGCTGGAGATCCACACGACCACGAAGAAGACACCCTGCTTGATCGCCGACGGCAGGGCGATGAGAGCGATCACGCTGAAGAGGTAGGCACTCCACATCGTGCCCACGATCAACGTGACCTTGAGCCCAACGCGCGCGTTGAAGCGCACAATCGGGTTCGGGTGATTCAGATTGCGTAGGTCGCGGCTGGTGACCGGGTGACCCGAGCGCAACTCCGCGTGGCGGGGATGGCGAATGTACTGGTAGATGGTCGGCATGTGCCGAGTCTCACACGCGCCGGTGCGCCGGCGCGCCCCCTCACCCCTTCATCAGGTCGGGGGAGGTCTCCATTCCCTCGCGCCAAGTCGAGCGCGCGATGATCTTGGTCGGGTCAACACGATCGCGGTAGCGCGTCGCGATATCGCTCACCTCCTCGAGTAGCCCCTCGGACAGCGTCGTGGGATTGAGTCCAAGCGCCATGAAGCGATCGCGACTCACGTTGAGTTCGTTCTCCGCCGCCTCGCGACGCGGGTTGGGCAGGTACGCGATCTCCACGCCCGTCATCTCCGACACCAGCTGGGCGAGGTCGCGCACCCGGTAGGTCTCGGTGACCTGGTTGAACACCATCGGCTTGTCACCCCGCGCCGGGGGGTTCTCGAGGGCGATCTGGATGCAGCGCACCGTGTCACGGATGTGGATAAAGGCGCGCGTCTGGCCGCCCGTGCCGTGCACCGTCAACGGGTGACCGATCGCCGCCTGCATCAGGAAACGGTTCAGCACCGTCCCGTAGTCGCCGTCGTAGTCGAAACGATTGATCAGGCGCTCGTCGCGGATGGTCTGAGGCGTCTGAGTGCCCCATACGATCCCCTGATGCAGGTCGGTGATGCGCAGACGGTCGTTGCCCGCGTAGAAGGTGAACATCAACTGGTCGAGGGTCTTGGTGAGGTGGTACACGGAGCCGGGATTCGCCGGGTGCAGGATCTCGCGCTCGATGTCGCCGTCGGGCGTGGGGACCTTGACGGTGAGGTAGCCCTCGGGGATCGGCGCGCTGCCGGACCACCCGTAGCCGTAGACCCCCATCGTTCCCAGGTGAACGAGCGCCACGTCGAGGTCGGCGGCGACGATGGCCGCCAGCACGTTATGCGTCCCACGAACGTTGTTGTCGACCGTGTAGCGCTTCGCCGGGATGCTGCGCATCGAGTAGGGCGCGGAGCGCTGCTCCCCGAAGTGGACGATGGCGTCGGGACGCAGATCGCGTAGCAGCGTCTCGAAACGGTCGTACTCCTCGGCGAGGTCGAGGTGCACGTAGCCGATCTCCTGGCCACTCAGCTCCTCCCAAACACGGATTCTCTCCCCGATGGGGCGAATGGGCGTCAGCGACTCCACCTCGAGCTCCAGGTCGATCGCCCGTCGACTCAGGTTGTCCACGATCGTGACGTCCCAACCGACGTCCGAGAGGTGCAGTGCCGTCGGCCATCCGCAAAATCCATCACCGCCGAGAACCAAAACTTTCACGTCACTCCTTCGTCACCGTCGCGAACGTCGGTGACGTCGCTCGACCGTCCTGTTCCACCGGAGAAACCCTACCAGTAGCCCACAAAACGGCCGAGCTGCGCTGTTGCTCCCTGGCGGCCCGCGTGACGTGGGGTCGCCGCGAGCCGGGCCCGACGCAACGCACACCGACGCGGCGCCACGGGGCACCGACTCGACGCTCCTGGGCACCGCGAGGTTCGGGGCGCGACGGCGCTAGGTTGAAACTAGGAGTCTCGACCGCCACCACGGCGCCAGACGCTCGGTCGCGGCGCGTCAGTGCGGCGGCGGCGTTCGTCGACCCTGCGCGATTCGTGCCAACATTGGCGCGACGCTCACGAACCACTCGGGGAGAGTTCATGGAGACATCACGCCTGCAGCGACGCATTAGCCGCATCCTCCAATGGGTGGGTGAGGTGACGTCGCGCGCGGGGACAACCGCCGCGATCACCGCAGCTCTGGCGATCTACCTCGTCGTCGTGGCCACGGCGGGGCATCGCGCCAGCTGGGAGGCGGGATTCGCCGTGACGACGGAGTCGATCACCCTGGTCATGCTGTTCGTCATCCAACACACGCAGAGCCGCCAACAGATCGCCATCCAGTTGAAGCTCGACGAACTAATACGCACCTCACCGCGGGCCGACGACCATCTCGTGCATATCGAGCTCGCTCAGGAGGATGAGCTCATCGAGCGTGAGAAGGGCCAGGTCGCCCACCACGAAGCCGTGAGGGCGCCGATCAACGACGTCGACTGACCACTCGCGCCAGCGCACGTACGGGCGCGATTTCCCGCCGCAGCCGTCACGATACCGGACCGCGCGACGTCACGCACCGCTCGCAAACGGTCGCGCCGGGCCATGGATCACCACCGTCGTTCGTCGAGCGTCCGGCGCACCACCCGCTAGCCGCGCGTCCCGGCCTCAGCGCGGCGTCCGGTACTGACGCGGCCCGGTCGAACCACTCGAGCGCCCGGTAGGGAAGCTGGCACCCACGTAACGCGTGGGTTCGTGACGCGAGTCGTCCCGCTGCCCACCCTCACACTGCGCCACGCCACTCGGGGCGACGACGGGTGAGTGGGCGCCTCGGGATCCGTCCCGGAGGGGGAGCGCGCGAGCCAGCGGGAGAACTCCGACGGGCCCGTGACGTCGCGACGACACCGCGCGGGTCACGACCCGCGCGACGAGCGCCGCGACCCGGTCCCTCATTCGGACTCGTGGCCCGCTCACGCGGGCCGCGCCCGTGGGGAGGACTCGCTCAGCGAGTCGTGGCTCATCGGATCATCAGATAGATGATCACCAGCAACAAAATCACCACCACGGTACCGATTCGAATTCGCACGTGTCGCGCCCTCCTCAATAGTTTCACGTCGCCACCGTCGCGGCTCCGCGCGGTGCGTCGCCGACTAACGTCGGCGACGCACGCCCCGCGCGACTACTTGACGTCTTCATGCACCGTGCTGGACTGCCCCGATGAATCAGTGACCTGGCGATCAAGGGTGTGGTGCCCGGACCCCACTGCTCGACGTGACGAGGCGAACACGACCGCCGAGACGACGAAGCCGATTGCACCAAAAACCATCAGAATTATCCCTACCGTTGAGAGGCGGAAACCGTGACCCTGATAGGTGATTGCCCAATACATTACTGCACCAGCCGCAGCTGACATAACGCTGAGAACCATACCCGGTAAACCCATATCATCCCCCCTAACGAACTCGAACACGTTGTTCAAGAACAAGGAGGCGGGGTCTCGACGTCCTATTAGGTATTTTACCATGCTCTTGCATGAAATGCTAG
>JBMFWX010000049.1:0-12923 GCA_049964855.1 Acidimicrobiales bacterium | reverse complement strand
GCCGCACGCGCAGGGCCTGGGGGGTCACGTGGAGGCCGACCTGGGCCGTGGCGATCGCCACGGCCACGACACCGCTGACCAGGGTCACCGGCAGGGCCGCGAACGCCGCCGTCGCGAGCCCCTGGCCGGCCAGCGCCACCGCGCCCGCCCGCGTCGGATGCGCCATCGCCTGCACCACGCGCTGGACGAAGCCATCGACCCGCGTGGACGCCAGGCCGCCCAGCCACGGCAGGAGTCCGGTCACCGCGACCAGGCCGGCCCACCCTCCGACCTCGGGCGAGCGGGCCACGGTGCCCTTCTCGCGCACCTCCTTGCGGCGCTTGGGGGTCGCCCTTTCCGTCTTCTGGGACGAGTCGGCCATCAGCCCCCGCCGAAGAGCTGGCTCATCGCGCGTCCGACCAGGCTCACCACGTCCCCGGGCAGCGCCACCAGGGCGACACCGACTCCGACGAGCGCGACGACGACCTGCAGGGGCATGCCGAAGACGAAGACGTTCACCTGGGGCGCGGACTTGGAGAGCAGGGCCAGCACGATCTGCGTGCAGAAGAGCACGGCGATGAGCGGCGCGGCGATCTCCACCGCCGCCGCGAAGAACGTCACCACGTCCCCCGTCACGACACCCGCCAGTGACCCGAGGGTGGTGGGCGGGAAGCTCGTCCCCACCGCGTGGAAGGACCTGATGAACCCCTCGACGATGACCACCACGGCCCCGGTGGTGAAGAGCAGGGCCGTGAGCACCAGATTGTAGAACTGGCCGAAGATCGACGCCTGCAGCAGCGACAGCGGGTCGAGCGCTTGGGGCAGGTTCAGACCCGAGAACAGGTCGATCAGCCGCCCGGCCGCGGCGATGGTAGTGACGAAGAGCGACACCACGTAACCGAGCACCACGCCGACCACCGCCTGGAGCACCAGCTGCACCAGCACCTGCGCGTCGCTCGAGGGCAGCGGGTCGTGCACCAGCTGCGGCGCGGCGTAGACGGCGACGGTCGCCGCGATCGCCACCTTCACCATCCCCGGAATCGACGGATTCGAAAAAGGGGGGCAGATCGACACCCACGCGGCGGAGCGGACGAACGCCAGGACCAGGGCGATCGCGAAGGCGGCCGACAGGTGCAGCGTCATTACCGACCGGCGAGGATCTGCGGGATGGCGTTGTAGAGGTGCTCGGTGTAGGCCACCGCGAGCCCGAGCATCCAGTGGCCCATGAGCAGCAGCACCAGCCCGATCGCCACCACCTTGGGCAGGAAGGTGAGCGTGAACTCCTGGATCGACGTGACCGCCTGGAACAGCGAGATCACGAGCCCCACGACCAGGCTGACCACCAGCACCGGCCCCGCCAGCTCGGCGATCAGCACCAGCGCCTGCGTGGCGAGGTTGAGCACCGTGGTGTCGGTCACGGTCAGTGGTTGTAGGAGAGCAGGAGCGAGTGCACGACCAGCGCCCACCCGTCGACCAGCACGAAGAGCAGGATCTTGAAGGGCAGCGAGATCAGCGTCGGCGGGAGCATGTAGATCCCGATCGACATCATGATCGCCGACACCACGAGGTCGATGATCATGAACGGCAGGAAGATCATGAAGCCGATGAGAAACGCCGACTGGATCTCGGACAGCACGAACGCCGGGATCACCGTGGTCAGCGGCAGGGTCATGGGGTCGCTCGCGTTCTCGTGACGGTACGACGTGAACAGCCCCAGGTCCGTGTCGTTGGTCTGCTTCAGCATCCACTGCTTCAGGGGAACCTCGCCTAGGTCGATGGCCTGGGTGGCCGAGATCTGGCCGTGCTCGTAGGGCTGGATGGCCACGTGGTCGATGCTCGACAGCACCGGCGCCATGATGAAGAGCGTGAGGATCAACGCCAGCCCGGCCAGCACCTGATTGGGCGGCACGGTCTGGGTCCCCAGGGCGTTGCGCGTGAGCGACAGCACGATGAACACCCGCGGGAACGCCGTCATCAGGGCGAGCAGGGACGGCGCGACCGACAGCACGGTCAGCACGATGATGATGAGCACCGAGGTCGAGGGACTCTTCAGCCCGCTGATGTTCACGTTGAGGTTCGAGCTCGCCGCCCACGCGACCGAGCTCATCACGAGTCCCTCGACCCGTCGCCGTTCACTGCCCGCATTGGATGTCCCCGTCGGAGCCGGCTAGCGCCGGACCGTCTTCTCCCGTAGATGCTCGATGAAAGCGTCCCATGCCCGAGGTGAACTTCCCCCACCGCCCCACGCCGTCCGTGGCGTGGGGGCGCGGTCGGCGCGAGCGCCGACCGGCTCCTCCGGTGACGCCGTCGCGTCCCCGTCGAGTTCGCTCAGCAGCGTCAGCTGCTGCGCGCTCTGGCCCACCAGAAAGGTGCGCCCCGCGACGCGCACCACCAGCAGCGCCGCACTCTTGCCCACCGTCCGGCGCGACACGACGTCGACGTGCGCGCCCGCGGTGTCGCGCGTCGCGCGCCCCGGCCACCGCTGCCAGCGTTGGGCTACCCGCGCCAGCGCCACCAGCAGGCCCACGACGAGGCCGAGGACGAGAATCGTCCGCCCCACGGCCAGGAGGGTCACCGCCACGACCTAGGCCCCCTGGTCCACGACAATCTCGGTGATGCGCACCCCGTACTCGTCGCCGACCTCCACGACCTCCCCGCGGGCCAGGACCACCTCACGATTCAGCACGATCTCGATCGGCGCTCCCACCGCCTGGTCGAGCTCGACGACGTGACCGGGGCGCAGGGCGCTCAGCTCGCCGAAGGAGAGCCGCGTCTTGCCGATCCAGGCCGAGACTTCGACCGAGACGTTGCGAAACTGAGCCTCGCGAACTCGTAGGGACGCCTCGCGGGCGTCCGCGGATGGCTCGACGGACTCGTCGAACTGCTCTGTCGCCGTCACTTGGCCACCTCCTCCTTGATCAGGCACGCCTTGCGCACGCCCGAACTGCACATGTCCGCCAGCGCCACCAGCAGGCCCTCGGCGCGCACCTCGAGCGGACGGCCCTTGGGGTGGCCGAGGCCCAGGCTGTCGCCGACGCGCAGGGTGAGCAGTTCGGCGGGCGTGGTGAGAAAGCTCGGGAACTGGAAGACCACGGTGAGTGGCACATCCCAGAGTCGGCGCCGCGTCGCCTGGGCCGCGAGATCCTCGCGGGTGTCGTCACTCGACGCACTGCGCGTGGCCAGTCCGTCGATCAGCATCCTCACCATGGGGAACGGGAGACAGATCACCGCGGTTCGAGCCGGTCGCGCCGCCACCGCTACCGTGAGGCGCAGGGCCATGCACATCTCCGACGGCGACGCCACGGACACGAACTGGATGTTGCCCTCCTGAGCCTCGAGCAACGGGTAGGTGACGTGGATGCGCGAGAGCGAGCGGCTGAGCTCGCCGAGCAGATCCTCAATGATCGGCGCGAAGAACGCCCGGTCGATCTCAGTCGGGATGCGACCCGCGAAGTCGTCCTCGCCCGAACCCGCCAGGCGCAGGTCGACCAGCGCCAGGGCCTCCTCGGTCGGAATCGACACCACCGCCCGCCCCGTCAGGGGCGGCAGGGAGAAGGTGAAGAAGTAGAACCCCTGCTGAAGTTCCTCGGCCAGGTCGCGCCAGGTCACCTGATCCAGCGCGTCGAGCTCGAAGGAGACCGGCTGGCGCAGCACGGACGTGAACTTCTGGGTCGCCGAGCGGGCGAAGACCTCGAGGAGCCCCTGCAGCGCCTGCAGGTCCACCCGCTCGAGCAGGTCAGTCCGACGAAAGTCGTGGTTGCGTACAACCTTGGCGGGCTGGTCCGTCACGTCATCTCCATTCGTCTCACGCTCCCGCGTGACTGATCGGTCGCACGACGATGTTCACGCGTCGGTTCTCGGCGCGACCCACCGCCGTCGCGTTCGTCGCCAGGGGGTGGTACTGCCCGTAGCCGAGCAGGATGACCCGGCTCGGGCTCACCCCGTCGGACTGGGTCATGCGCACGACCACCGTGGCGGCGCGGGCCGCCGAGAGGGCCCAGTTGTTCGGGTACGGACCGCCGGTGATGGCGCGATTGTCCGTGTAGCCCGCCACCTCGATGTCGTTGGGCACCCGCGACAGCACCCGCGCCGAGGTGTCGACGATCTCCTGGCCCACCACCGAGAGCGACGCCGACGCCGTCGCGAAGAACGTGGAGTCGGCGACGAGGCCCTCCACCAGTCCCGACGGCGTGACCGAGAAGGTGACGTCGCGCAGCAGGCCGCGCGCGCGCAGCGCCGCGCTCAGCTCGCGTCGCAGGTAGGCGAGGCGGTCCGTGGCCGTGCGCGTCGTCGCCGCCCGCAGGTGCACCGCCGTGGTGCCATGGGGCACGTCGGACAGCACCGCTCGCGTCACGGACTGCTTGAACTCGTGATACTTGGCCTTGTTGATCGTCGAGAGCGCGAAGAGGACGATGAACAGCACGAGCAGCAGCGTGATCATGTCGGAGTAGGTGAGCAGCCAGCGGTCCGCGTTGTCGGAGTGCGCGGTCGCCCACGTGTCGCCCCGGCGACGATTGGCGCGCCGGTAGGCACCACCCACGGAGCTGGCCGGCCCGCTCACGCCGCGACCTCGGTCGGCGCGGGCACGGCACTCGCGGAGGAGTCGCCTCGCTGCGACGGCGACAGGAAGGCTTCTAGTCGATCGCGCAGCTCGGTGGTGGACGCGTTCAACTGCATCGTCAGCAGACCCACGACCAGCATCTCGCGATAGGTGACCTCCTCGTCGGTCAGTCGACGCAGCTTGTTCGAGATGGGGAGCCAGACCGCGTTGGCCAGCATCACGCCCCAAAGGGTCGCGGTGAAGGCCGACGCGATATCCGGACCCAACTTGCCCGGCGAGCTCAACTGGCTCAGCACACCGATCAGGCCGACGACCGTGCCGATAATGCCGAAGGTCGGCGAGTAGCCGGCCAGGTCCGCGAAGAACTTGGTGGACGTCTGGTGGCGCACCCGCAAGCCGTCGATCTCGGCCGTGAGCAGTTCGTGCACCCGTTCCGGGTCCGACGTGGACACGATCAGCTGGATGCCCTTCCTCATGAAGGGGTCGTCCGTGGCCAGCTCCTCGAGCACTAGCGGATTCGAGCGCGCCTCCTTGGCCAGCGCCAGGAGCGCGTCGACGGTGCCGCGCGTGTCGGGTCCCTTGCGCGGCTTGAGCACCAGACGCGTCGCGCGCGGCACGATCCGCAGCTGCGCCCACGTGAAGCCGGCCATCGCGGCCCCCATCGAGCCCCCGACGACCAGGATCACCGACGAGGCCTTGAAGAGCGAGGCGACCGAGCCGTGATCCATCACCAGCGCACCCAGGACCGCGACGATCGAGATCAGGATGCCGATCGGGGTCACTGACTTCGCACCTCGCTCAGTCGGGTCACCCCCGCCACGCCGTCGTCGACGCCGTGGCGGGGGTCCTCGGGTCCCTCGAACACGCGGCGCAGCAACGCCACCTTCTCGCTGCGAATCCGCTCCACGACGCCGGACGGCTCGTGGGCGACGATCACGTGACCTCCGTCCAGCAGGTAGATCGCCGACTGGCCGCCGACCGCGAACTCCACCCGCGTGACGAGATCCTCGTTCAGGTGCATCGTCGACCCATCGAGCTTCGTCACTTCAATCACGTCGGCTCCGTTCGCGCGAGTCAGGGGAGAGGCACGCTCTCCAGTGACGGATCAATCTCACCCATAGTTGAGTGCCGGCCGCTCCACCGCGCGCCCGTGCGCTGACCACTACGGCATCTGCATGAGCGACTGGAGCACCGTGTCGGTCGTGGTGATCACCTTGGTGTTGGCCTGGTACGCGGTCTGCGCCTCGATCAGGTCGGTGAGCTGGGTGGCCAGGTCGACGTTCGAGCCGATCACCGCACCGCCCTGGACGGTTCCCAGACCGTTCGTGCCGGGCTGGCCGTACTGGGCCTTGCCCGACGCCACGGTCGACGTGAAGTACGTCTGGCCCTGGTTGTCGAGTCCCTCGACGTTGGCGAACTGGGCCAGGGCGATCGTACCCAGCGCCTTGCTGCCGCCGTTGGAGTAGTCACCCGTGATGACCCCATCGGCGCCGATGGAGTAGGCGTCCAGCGTTCCCGCCGCGCTCCCGTCCTGGGAGGTCACCTCGAGGGACTGGCTGCCGGCGAACTGCGTGACCGACGTCGCCGACCCCACGGGAGGGAAGTCGACGGCGGGCATCGTCGTGCCCGACCAGGTGTAGTTGCTCGGCTCGTTGGTGATGGGGACGCTCGTCTGGCCCGTTGCGACAGGCGTGCCGTTCACAGTCGCGAGCTGCCCGCTGGTCGAGAACGCCAGGGTCGGCGGAGTGGCCCACAGGGGCGAGGACGCACCGGTCACCGTTCCCTGCATCGACCAGCTGGTCGCCGTGCCGTTGGCGTTCGTCGTGGGCGTCAGGGTCAGAGTCACGGGCACGGCATCGCCCAGCGAGTCGTAGATCGTAGCCGTCACGGTGACGGGACCGGTCGGGTTCGCCGGGAGGTTCCCGCCCAACACCATGTTCTGGGTCTGAGTCGCCACCCCGGTCGAGCCGAGCTGGATGGTCAAGGGCGACAGCGGCGCCGACGTGGGCTGGCCCGGCTGCCACCCCTCGACCAGACCCCCGCTGTTCGTCGCCAGGTGCCCATTCGCGTCCAACTGGAGATCGCCGTCGAGCGTGTAGTAGGTCTGACCCTGCTGGCTGACGGAAAGGAAGCCGTTCCCCTCGATGGCGACGTTGCTCGGCACCCCCGTCTGGATCACCGAGCCCGGCGTGAAGTTCAGCCGGATGGCCGACACCTCAGCGCCCGCGCCGATCGACGACGGATTGGTGCTCGCCAGCGTCGTGCCGACGGCCCCACCCGCCGGTTGCAACTGCTGGGTCAGCATGTCGGCGAACTGCACCGTCTGGGAGACGAAGCCATCCGTCTGCGAGTTGGCCACGTTGTTGCCAATGGTGTCGAGGTACGTCTGCATCGTGTCGATTCCAGAGGCGGCAGCGCCTAGAGAACGATTGGACATGGTTACTCCTTGATGAACTAGTTGGTTGATGGTGATCGTGTACTGGTGATCGTGTACTGGTGATCGTGTACTGGTGATCGTGTACTGGTGATGGTGTACTGGTGATGGTGAACGGCGGGAAGAGTGACGGTGTGGCGCGGCGACCGCGGCGGCCCGCCTCAGGCAGTCCCAATCTGTGTCACGGACGAGAGGTCGACGACACTGCCGCCCACGTCCAGGGTCGGACCGTTGGCGCCGTTCGTGACGCCGGTCACCGCGCCCGTGATCACGTTGCCGGTGGAGTCGGCCCCGGTTATCGTGCGGCCGATCAACGACGCCGCCGCCCCCATGTCCGACGACTGCGACACGCTCTGCAACTGCTCCACCTGCGACAGCTGCGCCAACTGGCTCATGAAGTTCGCCGAACTCGTCGGGTTCATCGGGTCCTGGTAGCGTAATTCGGACACCAGCAGGTTCAAGAACGTGTTGGGTGCCAGCAGACTCGCCATGCCCGTCGACGTCGCGCCCGTCGACGACGTGGTATCACCCAGCGGCACCCCGGACGTGGCTCCCGTGGGGCTCGTTGACATACTCATAGGACCTCCCTTGTCATCCTCATGCGATCTCCTTTGTCATTTCGCCCCCTCGTCATCTCGATTTCCATCGACCCGGTCGTCTCGGTCCTCATCCGTGACCCCCTCTCGTCGAGCCCCTCGCCCCGAACGAGTCGACGCGCTGCGCGTGTGCCCACGGAACCCTCCTCATAGCAGGAGGTGGATCTGTCCACCTGCCTCACCGCCATCACGAACGGCGACCACGATCGCGCGCGCCGCCGAGGGCCGCGTGCGCGCCACCGTCGCGTCGGGATCCCGGCGTCCCTGCGACCCGCGCTGGGACGGGTCACGCACCGTCACGTTGACCACCAAGCCGTCACGCGACAACGCGGTCCGCAGCGCATCGGCGTCGCGGGCGAGCAGATCGTGACCCTGACGCGTCTGGGGCGTGAGCAGGACCTGCAGATCCGCGCCGCGCAGCGACACCACCGCGCGCACCGCCCCCAGGTCGGCGGGGTGCAGCGCCACCTCGACGCGGTAGATCCCCTCACCCCCGTGGAGCGGTCGAGCGATGACGCGAGCCAGCACGTCCACGCTCGCCCCCACGCTCGCCCCCGCGCTCGCCGTGAGGACAACCGGACTCGACACCGGTGCCGAGGGAGTTCCACCGGCCACCGCCACCGCGGGTGGCGCCACGCGAGCCCACGACGAGGTGGGCCGTGCGGGCGCGGCGGATACGCGAGCCGTCGGCGTGCGGTCCGCTCCGACCGTCGGCGGCGCGACGCTGGTGACCGCGGGACGCGACGCGCCCCCCGCGCGGGGCCCGCCGCCCGCCTCGACGACGCTGGGGGTACCGGCCCCGTCGAGACGCGAGGCGGCGGAGGTCGCCAACAACCCCCTCACCGTGGGCAGTGCGCCCACCGTGGGCGGGTCGACCACCCGCGGCGTCGTGGCGGCGGGGGCGCCCGCCTCGACCACCGACTCCGGTGAGCGCACCCCCGTGGCGGTCGCGGGCGCTCTCCCCCGCGTTCGGGCGGATGGGCGCACGGCCGATGCCCCGAGGGCGCGACCGCGCGGGGTCGTCGCGCCACGGTCGCCGCCCACGACGAGCGGCGCCGCGCCGGGACTGGCCAACCGCGAGGACCCGGCGGCGACCTCGCGAGGCGTCACGGACGGCGCGGGAACGACGTCGCGGGGAGACGGCGTTCTCGCCGACGACGCGCCGCCTCTCAGTGACACCCACGCCGTCGTCGCCGCCCGCGCGGGAGTCGAGGCCGGCGGCATCGGGGTGGGCAGCGGCGCCGGCTGCGCCACCGGTGAGGGCGGCGGTGGCGACGCGAGAGGTACCGGCGCAGGAGTCGCGCGTCGAGAGCGACGCGCGATCGGCGTACGACCGTCTCGCGTGGCGCGCTTCGGGGAGGTCGAGCCCGCCGCATCGGTCGGTCGAGCCTGGCGCGCGAGAGCCTCACGGAAGGTCGGGACGGACGAGGGAGCCTCGCCTGGGCCGCGGGACGCCGCCGGACGGCCGTGTGAGGGGGCCGGCGTCGCCCCCCCCGTCGTCGGCGACCCAGCGGGCTCGTGCACCGCGTCCATCACGCCGCCGATCCCAGGACCCGGCGGATCGCGACGATCGGACCCGCGCTCGAGAGCGGCTGCACCTGCACGGTGGTCCCCGTATAGGGCGAGTCGATCATCTCGCCGTTGCCGACGTAGATGCCGACGTGGCCCGGCGAGCTCGCGGTGCCGTCCGACCCCGCGAAGAAGAGCAGATCACCCGGCTGCGCGCTCGCGAGGGACGCCACCGGCGTGCCGATGGTGGCCTGCTCCTCGCTGGTGCGCGGGATGGCGATTCCCCAGCGCGCGTACACGTACTGCGTGAAGCCCGAGCAGTCGAAACCGCTCGGCGTCGTGCCGCCCCACACGTAGGGCGTGCCCCGGTAGAGCAGCGCGGTGCCGACGATGTCGCCACCGGTGACCGCTCCCCCGCCGGCGACCGCCCCGGCGGCGGTGGCCGGTCCCCCGACACCACGCACCAGGGGAGCGCGCGCGACCAAAGGCGACACCGGGGCCACGGTCCCGGCCGCCGCCGGCGCCGACGTCGACGCGAGCAGCGCGACCACCGCCATCTCGTTCGCGAGGCCCGCGGCCGCCCCGTCGGCGCTCGGCGACGCGGCCGACCCGCCCGCATCGCCAACGGCGAGGTCGCCGACGAAGAGGCCACCCCCCGACGCGTCGAGCGTCGGGCCCGACGACGAGATGGACGTCAGCTGCTCGAGAGTCGCCGCGAACGAGGCGATCCCGGGCGTCGCGAGCGAGGTCGCGGCGCCGGGCGCACTGGCGAGGGGCGCGACCGCGCCCGCGGACCCTCCCACCATCGCGGGGCCGCTCGTCACGAGGTGCCCACCCGCGCACCGTGACGGATCGTCGCGAGGTCGTCCAGTTCGGCCGTCTCCTCGCGGCGCAGGTCGTCACGCCAGCGAGCCACCCCGTCGGCGCGCAACCGCTCGAGCACCTCCGCACGACGACGCGCGACGTCCCACGCGCGGCTCGCCGCCTCGCGCGCGTCGCTCGCCTCGTCCAACGCCGTACGGGTGTCGTGGCGCTGGCCGGCGAGGCGCTCGGCCTGATCGGCGACCCAGCGCAGGTGGCCGATCGAGGTGGGTCCCGCCGCGAGCGCCAACCGGCGCAGCGACGCGTCCACCGCGTCGAACGCGTCGCGCGCACGACGCAGGTCCCGCGACGCCAGGAGAAGACGCTCGCGCGCCAGTCGCTCCTCCAGGAGGCGAATCCGCATCACGGTCTCCAGGGAGAATCGATACGCCCTCACGACGCGCTCCCCGAGTCGGCGACGAGCCCCGCCAGGCGCTGGCGGGTCGCCAACAGGTCACTCACCTCGTCGATGGGCTGGCGGCAGAACGTGTCGATCGCCGCCTTGGTGGCCAGCGCTCGATCGACCACCGGGTTGGTCCCGGCCACGTAGGCGTCGATCTCGATCAGATCCTTGGCGTCGCGCCACGCCGCCAGCAGTTCGCGGACGACCCCCCCGGCCGCGGCCTGGTCGCGCGATACCACCATGGGCGCCACGCGCGAGATCGAGCTCAGAACGTCGACCGCGGGGTAGTGATTGGACTCCGCCAGGGCTCGCGACAGCTGGATGTGCCCGTCGAGGATGGAGCGAGCGGTGTCGGCGATGGGCTCGTTCATGTCGTCGCCCTCGACGAGCACCGTGTAGAGACCCGTGATCGAGCCTCGCTCGCCCAGCCCCGTGCGCTCGAGGAGCCGCGGCAGGAGGCCGAAGACACTGGGGGGATAGCCCCTCGTCGCCGGCGGCTCGCCCGCCGCCAGACCCACCTCGCGCTGGGCCATGGCGAAGCGCGTGATGGAGTCCATCAGGAGCACCACGTCGTGACCCTGGTCGCGAAACCACTCCGCGATCCGCGTCGCCGTGAACGCCGCGCGCAGACGCATCATGGCCGGCGCGTCGGACGTCGCCACCACGACGACCGAGCGCGCCAGCCCCGCGGGCCCCAGGTCGCGCTCGATGAACTCCGCGACCTCGCGGCCTCGCTCGCCGATCAGGGCGACGACCGAGACGTCGGCGGACGTGCCACGCGCGATCATGGACATCAACGACGACTTGCCCACTCCCGATCCCGCGAAGATTCCCAACCGCTGGCCCTTGCCGCACGGGACCAGCCCGTCCAGCACGCGAACGCCGAGCGGCAGCTGCTCGGTGACCATGCCGCGACGGAGCGGATGGGGCGGCTGGCCCGTGACCGCCACGTCCGCGCCCACGACGCTCGCCCCTCCGTCGATCGGCACGCCGGTGCCGTCGAGGACGCGCCCGAGCAGCGCCGGGCCCACGCGCAGCGTTACCGGTCCACCCAGATCGCGCACCGGTGTGCCAGAGCGCAGGCCCGTGGTGTCGCCGAAGGCCAAGCAGACGACGCGGTCCTCACGAAGCGCCACCACCTCGGCGAGGATGCGATCGTCACCGGGCATCAGCTCGAGTCCGTCGCCGATGGCCGCGGCGATGCCGGCGACGTCGATCGACATGCCGACCATCCGAGTCACCCGGCCCAGGCGCTGCGGGCGGGCGGCGTCGAGTGCGACCTCGCTGACGTCGTCAAGCAGCCCGGTCACCGGTCGCCCCCGCTCCACCCGCCGTGGCCAGCACCTCGCGCACGCGCTCCAGAGCCGTGGTGATCTGGCCGTCCAGGACCGTGTCGCCGATCTCCACCCGCGCGCCGCCGCGGGCCACCGCGGCGTCGGCCACCAGTGCCACCTCGCGACCGAGGTGCAAGGTGGCGACCTCACCGAGTCGCGCCAAGTCCTCGGGGTTCAAGTACGCCGTCGCCGGACCGCTCCCCTCGTCGGCGGCCAGGGTTCGCACGAGGGCGTCGCGACCGGGGTTCAGCGACACGCTCAGCTCGTGCGCGAGCAACTCCTCCACCAGCGCGAACGCCACCCGCGACGCCGCCTCGAAGAGCTCGTCGCGCGCGCGAGCGCCCGCCTCGCGCGCCTCGGTCGCGGCCGCCTCCAGGGCCGCGAGCGCCGTGTCGCGCTGCGACGCCTCCTCACGACGCTCCCGTTCGGCGTCGGCCCGTGCGGCGTCGGCACCGCGGGCGTAGCCCTCCGCGTAGCCCGCCTCGTAGCCCGCGTCGCGCTCGTCGGACGGCGCGTCGGGACCCACCCGCTCGCTGACCCCCTGGAGGCTGGCGTAGGTGGTGGGCACCGCCGTCGCGTGGGCCAGCCGTCGCAGCTCCCTGGTCGGGGTGGCCACCGACTCCGATCGCTTGAACACGCTCACAGCACCACCTCGTCCTCGCGGGCGATGACGATGACTCCGTCGGCGTCCAGCTGGCGCGCCGTGCGCACGATGGTCGCCTGGGCCGCGTTGACCTGCGTGCCGCGCACCGCCCCCATGACCTCGAGCTCCTCGTCGACCATCGCGGTGACGCGCTCTGAGAGATTGGCGCGGATCTTGGCGACCGCGTCGGCGGACAGCCGCGGGTCCTTCATGGCCAGGGCTAGCGTCGCCGCGTCCACGGAGCGGAAGATCTGCTGCAACGACTTCCCGTCGAGCTTGATCACGTCGTCGAAGGTGAAGAGCTTGGCGCGGATCTGCTCGGCGATCGCCTGATCCTGCTCCTCCAGGTCCCGTAGCACCTGCTGCTCGATGGCCCGATCCGAGTGGTTCAGGATCTCCGCGACGGTGGTCGTTCCACCGGCCACCGTGGTCGATCCGCCGGCCTGCACGCCGCGCAGCTTCTCGGCGAACAGCGAGGTGGCCTGGCGGATCGCCACCGGGTCCACCCGCGTCAGCTGCGCGATACGCTTGGCCACCTTGACGCGAAAGGCCGGCTCGAGGACGCTCAGCAGATTCGCGGCCTCCTCGGGCGGCAGGTACGCC
>JBMFWX010000048.1:0-13683 GCA_049964855.1 Acidimicrobiales bacterium | reverse complement strand
CGCGAGCCGATGTTGCCGTCGATCCACTCGACGTGCGCCTCGGCCTCGGCGCGGGCCCGCTTGGTCACCAGGTTGTACACGTTGTTGGACCAGTTCTGGATCGTGGTGTAGGTGATGCGCGAACCCGGCAGTGCCACGAGCTCGACGACGGCCGAGTGCAACGAGTCGCTGGAGTACACCGGCGCGGAGCATCCCTCGACGTAGTGCACCTGGGATCCCTCGTCGGCGATGATCAACGTCCGCTCGAACTGGCCCATGTTCTCGGTGTTGATGCGGAAGTACGCCTGGAGAGGCTGATCGACCTTCACGCCCGGCGGGACGTAGATGAACGATCCCCCGCTCCACACGGCGGAGTTCAGAGCGGCGAACTTGTTGTCGTTGGGCGGGATGACCGTGCCGAAGTAGCGCCGCACCAGGTCGGGGTAGTCACGCACCGCGGTGTCCATGTCACAGAACAGCACGCCCAGACGCTCGAGGTCCTCGCGATTGCGGTGGAAGACCACCTCCGACTCGTACTGCGCCGTGACGCCCGCCAGGTACTTGCGCTCGGCCTCGGGGATGCCGAGGCGCTCGTAGGTGTTCTTGATCGCGTCGGGCAGGTCCTCCCACCGGTTGACCTGGTTCTCGGTGGGCTTGATGTAGTAGTAGATGTCGTTGAAGTCCAGGTCGGGCATACGCGTCGCGAACCAGGGAAGCATCGGCTTCCTCTCGAAGCGCGTCAACGCGTGGAGACGAAAGTCCAGCATCCACTTCTCCTCGTTCTTCATCGCCGACATCTCGCGCACGATCGCCTCGTTGACGCCCTTCTTCGGCTTGAAGACGGGGATCTGGTCGTCGGACCACCCCAACTGGTAGCGACTGAAGTCCAAGCTCTCGACCGTCATAGTTCCTCCGTAATTACCCCTACGGTCATAGTAGTAACTAGGCCACCGACCGTGCCGACCACCGCGACGCCTCGAACGCGCCCCGAGCGAGCGTAGCGGCTCGCACTCGCGCCGACCTCCATCCTCGGCTGGCGGGCACGAGTCCAACGGACCCGGTCCGCGGAGCCGGACCAGGGGGCGGCGATTCAGTGGCAGAGTGGATCGGTGTCCGTACCCCCCCGACCGCCCCAGCGACCCCGCGACCTCGTCCACCACGGTGACCGGCGCGTCGACCCGTACTACTGGCTCGGCGAGCGCGAACCCGAGGTGCTCGAGCACCTGGCGGCCGAGAACGCCTACCTGCACCAGGCGCTCGCTCCCGTAGCGCCCCTCGCCGAGGAGATCTACGGGGAGATCCGCGCCCGGGTCGAGGAAACCGACCACACGGTGCCCGTGCGCCACGGGGACTGGTGGTACTTCGAACGCACTCGCGAGGGTCTGGACTACCCCGTCACCTGTCGCGTCGCGGTGCGCGGCGACGATCCGACGCCGCCGTCGGTGGACCCCCTGCAGCCGGCGCGCGACGAGCAGGTGGTGCTGGACGAGAACGACGAGGCGCGCGGGCACGACTTCCTCTCCGTCGGCGTCTTCGCCGTGAGCCCCGACGACCGCTGGGTCGCGGTAGGCGTCGACGTCGACGGCGACGAGCGCCACACGCTCACCTTTCGACCGCTCGCCGGCCAGTCCCCGCTCACCGACGAGATCCGCGACGTCTACTACGGCCTGGCGTGGGCCAACGACGCCCGCCACGTGTGGTACACGCGCGTCGACGATGCGATGCGCCCCTGGCAGGTCTGGCGCCACGAGATCACGACGCCGCCCGAGCGCGACGTCCTCGTCTACCAGGAGGACGACCCCCAGTTCACCGTCTCGGTGGGCCGCAGCCGCGACGGGCGGGTCATCCTGGTGCACGCCAGCTCGTCGACGACGAGCGAGTGGTGGTTCCTGCCCGCTGACGACGCCACCGCGGCGCCGCGCGTCCTCGAGCGACGCCGCGCCGGCGTCGATGACGCCGTCGAGCACTACGTCGACCCATCGGGGCACGAGTGGTGGCTCAAGGTCACCAACGAGGGTGCCACCGACTTTCGACTCCTCGCGCGGCGCGTCCACGAGGCGTCGTGGCGCGAGCTGGTGGCCGAGCGGCCGGGAAGCCGGCTCGACGGCGTCGACGCCTTCGCGAGCTTCCTCGCGCTCAGCGAGCGCCACGACGGATCCGCCGCGCTGCGCGTCATCCCCCTTCCCGACGGCGACCGGGCCTTCGACGAGGACCTGCTCGCACGGTCCTACCTCGTCGAGGGGGACGCCTTCCCCTCGACGGTGACCCTGTCGACGAACCTCGAGTACGCGACGGGCTACCTGCGCATCTCGCTCACGTCGCTCGTCACACCCCGCCAGACGGCCGACGTACGCGTCGACACCGGTGAGGTGCTCGTGCGCCAGCAGCTGCGCGTGCACGGCTACGTCCGCGACCGGTACGTGACGGGCCGGCTGTGGGTGAGCGCCAGCGACGGCGAGCTCATCCCGGTGTCGATCGTGACCCGCGCGGACCAGGCGACCCTCGACGAGCGTGGCGAGCTCGTCCCGTCGCGCGACGCGCCGCTGCTCCTGTACGGGTACGGCAGCTACGAGATCGCCATCGACCCCAGCTTCTCCTCCCTGCGCCTGTCACTGCTCGAGCGCGGGGTGACCTACGCGATCGCCCACGTCCGCGGAGGCGGCGAACGGGGTCGCGCCTGGTACGAGATGGGACGCCTGGCCCAGAAGCCCACCACCTTCAGCGACTTCGTGCGGGTGGGTCGCGCGCTGGTCGAGCGGGGGTGGACGACCCCGTCACGCCTGGCGGCCCGCGGCGGCTCGGCCGGCGGCCTGCTCATGGGCGCGGCCATGAACCTCGCACCCGACCTCTGGCGCGCGGTGGTGGCCGAGGTGCCCTTCGTGGACGCGCTCACGACGATGCTGGACGCCTCGCTGCCGCTCACGATCGGCGAGTGGGAGGAGTGGGGCGACCCGGCGGCCAGTCCCACGACGTACCGCACGATGCGCGCCTACTCCCCCTACGACAACGTGCGCGCGACCAACGACGACGGCTCGCCGCGGCGCTACCCGCGACTCCTGGCCACCGGTGGCCTGCACGACTCCCGCGTGGGCTACTGGGAGCCCGCGAAGTGGGTGCTGGCGCTGCGAGACGCCAATCCCGCCAACGTCGCCCTGCTCAAGACCGACATGGGCGCCGGGCACGGGGGGCCGTCCGGGCGCTACGACTCGTGGCGCGACGAGGCGCAGATCATCGCCTTCCTGCTCGACTCCCTCGGCGTGACGACCGAACCCGGCTCAGCCGCGTAGCCCCCAGGACCCGACGACCGCGAGGGCGTGACCCGGCGGCGTGGCCCCGTGGTGGCCCACCACCAGGTACACGACGACGATCACCACCACCAGCGCCACGCCCACGAGCAGCGCGGCGCGGCGCCACCGGCGCCGGCGATGATGCAGGGATCGCTCGAGGGCCCAGCGCTCGTCGTGGCCGCGGTGGGTCGTGGCCGGCACCACCTCGTCCGAGGACGGCGCCGCGTCACCGAAGACGTACTCGCGATCGGGGTCCAGGCGTGGTCGCGGCGGCTCGGACGACGTCACCGGCGCCTCGGGGTCACCACGAAGGAGCCGCACCCCCCGCGCGCTCGCGTAGGGCGACTCCGGTGGCGTCACGGGGCCCACCGCGCGCGCGATGGTCGGCGGGATGGCGCGGTCGCGATGTCGACGCCAGGCGCGCCGCACGAGTTGCGCCCCCACACCGACCACGAGCAGCGCGACCAGGACGAACCCGACCACTCGCGACGACGCGCTGGTCCCCATCAGCACCGACGACGTCGTGGCCCACACCATTCGCACCCCTCGAAGCGTAGTGAGTCGTCAGCTCGACGGCGTGATCGACGTCGCCCGCTCGGCTCCGGTCGCTCCCAGGTCGCGACGCCCACCGGCGGCGAACAGCCGGTCGCGCCCCGGCCGCCGTGCGCTCGCGATATGACCGGTCCCGTTCGTGGTCGTCTCGGTGGCGCGGGTGCGCTGACGGTGTCTAGGCGAGGCGGCGATACTCGCCGCGGTAGTAGAGGAGGGGCTGCCCGGATCCCACCACCGCGTGGTCGACGGCGACCACGACGACGTCGTGGTCGCCGTGCGTGGCCAGTGCGACGATGCGCCCCTCGAAGTGGGCGAGGGCCCCATCGAGCCACGGCGATCCGCCCGGCGCGGCGGTCCAGTTCGCGTGGGCGAACTTGTCAGCGCCACTCGTCGCGAAGAGCCGCGCCACGTCGGCCTGTTCGTCGCTCAGGACGCTCACGCCCACGACGTTGGCGTCGCGCACGCGCGGCCACGACTCACCCGTGTTGCCCGCCGCGAAGGACGCCAGCGTGGGGTTCAGCGAGAGCGACGCGAACGTCTGGCACGTGAAGCCCACCGGTTCGTCGTGCGCGATGCCCGCCACGACGACGATCCCACTGGCCACGCGGCCCACGACGTCCTTGAACTGGCTGGCGGTCAGGGGCGACATGGCCCGACCCTACCGGGCGTCGACCGCGGCCGAGCCCGCCACGCGCACCACATCCCCATCCCACTCGACGAGTCCGTCACGAGCCAGCGACGCTAGCGCGTCGTCGAGGCGCTCAGGCGTCAGCGGCGCCAGGTCGCGGCGCAGCTCGGCGAGCGTGCGGGGTCCACGCTCGCGCACCTCGCGCAACAGCGCGCCGCGTACCTGGCGTCGTGATCCCTCGAAGGGCGCCTGACGGCGCGACACCCCCGCACTGGCCGGTGCCGGGTCCGCGCCACCCTCACGGCGCCACCGGCACACCCGCGCGAGAGGACAGCCCTCGCAGAGCGCACGCGACCGACAGTGACGGGCGCCCACGTCGAGCATGGCCTGATTGAAGGGGGCGCTGGCCGCCCGGCCCATCAACCGCGCGCTCTCGCGTGTCGCCTCCGCGCGACTCAGCGTCCGATTGGACCACGCCCGCGCCAGGACCCGTCCGACGTTGGTGTCGATCACCGCCACCGGGGCGTGAAAGGCGAAGGACGCGACCGCCGAGGCGGTGTAGGCGCCCACCCCCGGCAGGGAGCGCAGATCCTCCAGCGACGACGGGACCGCTCCAGCGAATCGGGTGACGATCAGCCCGGCGGCGCCGTGCAGGTCGCGAGCGCGGCGGTGGTAGCCGAGCCCGGCCCACGCCGCGAGCGCGTCGGACAGGGGCGCGTCGGCCAGCGCCGTCGGGGTCGCGAAGCGTTCGAGGAAGCGGCGCCAGGGATCGACCACGCGCGAGGTCGACGTCTGCTGCAGCATCACCTCGCTGACCAGTATCGCCCACGGATCAGGATGGTTGATCCACGGCAGATCTCGTCGCAGGCGCGGTGCCCCCCGGCGCAGCGCTCGGCGAAAGTCCGCGGCGGCGTCAGTCCCAGACGTCGTCACCGTAGGGGCGCTGGCGCGCCGGGGCCGCACCGCGGCGCCACACCATCACCTTGCGGCGGAAGTAGCACACCTCGCGGCCGTCCTGGTTGAACCCCTTGGTCTCCACCGTGACGACGCCACGATCGGGCTTGGAGGAGGACGGCGCCACCGCCACCACCCGCGTCTCGGCGTAGATCGTGTCGCCGTGGAAGGTGGGGTAACGATGGATCAGCGACTCCACCTCCAGGTTCGCGATGGCCGAGCCGGACACGTCGGGCACGCTCATGCCCAGGACCAGCGAGTACACCAGGTTGCCGACCACGACGTTGCGCCCCTGCACGCTCTCGTGCTCGGCGAACCAGGCGTCGGTGTGCAGCGGGTGGTGGTTCATCGTGATCATGCAGAACAGGTGGTCGTCGGCCTCGGTGATGGTCTTACCGGGCCAGTGGCGATAGACGTCGCCGACCACAAAGTCCTCGAGGTGGCGTCCGAAGGGACGTTCGTGGCTGCTCACCGCCCCAGTCTGCCACCGCGCGCGTGATAGCGGCACTCTCGGCGACGCGCCTACTCGGGCAGCTCCGCGGGCGGGCGCGTGGTGAAGGACACGTCGGCCCCCACCAAGCTCTCGCCGTCGATCACCAGACGCCAGGTGTAGCGCGAACCGGCGGCCAGTGGGATGGGGCCGAAGTTCACGGCGATGGGGACGTCCACCGGCGTGCCCACCGGCACCCCAGAGGGCTCACTCGCGGAGAAGTCCCCTCGTACCTCGATGCTCTGGGCGCCCTCGGGGGTGTCGAAGGTGACCAGGTTGCCGTCCGCGTCCTCGAGGAACAGCTCCCAGTGATGCTGCGCGTCGAACTCGTGCCAGTCGACTCCCACCTTGATCGCCACCGCCGACGGAACCGGCTCGGGTCCGGTGATCGACCAGCCGCCACCCAGGATGTAGAGCTTGCCGTCGGCCACCTGGGCCGCGTCCGCCAGGAGCATCGTCACGTTCACGCGGCTAGCCTACGCGGACCGCGTCGACCCCGCGAAAACCGGTAGTTTCTGACCATGCCCCCGACCGACCTCCCGGACCCCCTGGAACTCATCGATCGCGCCCAGGCCGTGCTGGACGGGGCCGCCGCCTCGCTGCGCCGCCGGGGCGGGGTCGACGCGCACGAGACCTTCGCCTACGACCTGGCCCACGGCGCCAGCGCGATCGCCACCGCCCGAGCGACCAGGGCCTACGCGGCGCGCGGCGCGCTCGAGACGCACCTGGCCGACGCCTTCCTCGCTCTGGCCCTGAACGATCTCGCCGCCCGCGTGCTCGGCCGCGAGGACCTCTGGGGCGTGACGCCTGACTGGTTCGCCCACTTCCGGGACTTCGTCGCGCACGAGCGCCATCCGGTGAGGCTCGCCGCCCTGGCGGACACTCCGGGCCCTCGCCACCTGGATCCGGAGTTCGAGATGGCCGCGGCGACGTTCCGCCGCTTCGCGCTCGAGCAGGTGCGGCCCCACGCCGAGCACGTGCACCGCGCCAACGCCGACATCCCCGAGTCGATCATCGATGGCCTGCGCGAGCTGGGCGGCTTCGGCCTCTCCGTCCCCGAGGAGTTCGGCGGCTTCGCCACCGGGTCCGAGTCCGACTACCTCGCTATGGTGGTCGCCACCGAGGAGCTGTCCTGGGGCAGCCTCGGCATCGGGGGCTCGCTCATCACTCGCCCCGAGATCATGGCGCGCGCCCTGCTCAGCGGCGGTACCCCCGCCCAACGCGCCTACTGGCTGCCGCGTCTGGCGGCGGGTACGACGCTCGCCGCCATCGCCGTGACCGAGCCCGACTTCGGCAGCGACGTGGCCGGCATCACCACCTCGGCGACGCGCGTTCCCGGTGGCTGGCGGCTGCGCGGCACCAAGACCTGGTGCACCTTCGCCGCCCGCGCCGACGTCCTGGTCCTGCTGGCACGCACCGACCCCGACCGCGCGCGAGCCCACCGCGGCCTCTCGCTGTTCCTCGTCGAGAAGGAGCGCGGCGACGGACACGGCTTCGTGCTGCACCAGGACCCGCGCCCCGACGACCCGGGCGCCGGCGGGGGCCGCCTCGAGGGGCGACCCATCGACACGATCGGGTACCGGGGCATGCACTCCTACGAGCTCAGCGTCGACAACTGGTTCGTCCCCGACGATCACCTGGTCGGCGGGGAGGAGGGGCTCGGACGGGGCTTCTACTACCAAATGGCCGGCTTCGAGAACGGTCGCCTGCAGACGGCCGCCCGGGCGGTCGGGGTCATGCAGGCCGCCTACGAGGCCGCGTTGGACTACGCCCGCTCCCGCGTGGTCTTCGGACGGGCGCTGATCGACTACGAGCTGACGCGGGTCACTCTGGGCACGATGGCCGCGATCATCCAGAGCTCGCGCCAGTTCGCCCTCGAGGTCGCCCGGCTGATGGCCCGCGGCACCGGCACGCTCGAGGCGTCCATGGCCAAGGCCTACGTGTGTCGCGCGGCCGAGTGGGTCACGCGCGAGGCGCTGCAGATTCACGGCGGTATGGGCTACGCCGAGGAGTACCCCGTCAGCCGCTACTTCGTCGACGCGCGAGTCCTGTCGATCTTCGAGGGGGCCGACGAGACGCTGAGCGTGAAGGTGATCGCCCGACGTCTGGTCGAGGACGCCTGACCGGTCACGCTACGCTCGTCGAACGGCGCAGACCAGCGCGCTCGCCGCGCGCGACGAACTTCGTGGCCATCTTGCGACTCGCCTCGTCGATCATCTCGTCGCCGAACATGACCGCGCCGGTGCCGCGCTCCTCGGTGGCGACGCGGTAGGCCTCCAGGATGTCCCACGCGCGGTCGAACTGCTCCTGGGTCGGCGAGTAGACCTCGTTGAGGACGAGCGCCTGGTCGGGGGTCAGCGCCCACTTCCCGTCGTAGCCGAGCACCCGCGTGCGCTGCGCGAAGGACCGCAGCTCGTCGAGCTCGCGCACCTTGAGGAAGGGCCCGTCGATCACCTGCAGCCCGTTGGCCCGCCCGGCCACCAGGATGCGCGAGAAGACGTAGTTGAAGTGGTCGCCCGGGTACTCGGGGATCGCGACGCCGCCCGTCAGCACCGGCATCTCGAGCGAGGCGGCGAAGTCGGCGGGCCCGAAGATGATGGTCTCGAGTCGCGGCGACGCGGCGCAGATCTCGTCGACGTTGATCAGCCCCCGCGCGGTCTCGATCTGGGCCTCGATGCCGACGTGACCCACCGGCAGCCCGACCTGACGCTCGACCTGGGTCAGCAGCAGGTCGAGCGCGACCACCTCGGCGGCCGACTGGACCTTGGGCAGCATCACCTCGTCGAGACGCTCGCCGGCCCCGCCGACCACGTCGATGACGTCGCCGTAGGTCCAGGCGGTGTCCCAGGCGTTGACGCGCACGCAGAGCACGCGCTCCCCCCAGTCCTGGGTACGGATGGCGTGCACCACCTTCTCGCGAGCCTCCACCTTCTCGGCGGGGGCCACCGAGTCCTCCAGATCGAGGAAGGTCATGTCGGCGACCGCCGTGGGGGCCTTGGCCAGGAAGCGGTCCGAGGACCCCGGCGTGGAGAGGCAGGAGCGACGCGGCAAGGAGCGGGAGCGAGCGGACATGGGTCGAGCCTATTCTGCGGGGCCGCCCCCGACGGGACTACAGCCCCGCGAGGCGGCGCACCGCGCGCGCCAGCGCGGCGTTGTCCTCGTCGCCGTAGCCCTCCCCAATGAGGCCGTCCTCCAACGTGGCGGCCAGCGACGTGACCGGCAGCGTGGCCCCCGCCGAGCGGGCGAGCTCCAGGGCGATGGCCAGGTCCTTGCGGTGCAGGCGCAGTTTGAAGCCGAGGGGGTACTCGTTGTCGATCATGCGATCGGCCCGGTTCGACAGGACCCACGACCCCGCGGCGCCCTCGCGCAGGGCCCCGAGCGAACGCGACACGTCCAGACCCGCCTTCAGCCCCAGCGTGACGCCCTCGGCGACGGCGAGGTAGACGCCCGCGAGGATCACCTGGTTGAGCGCCTTGGCCCACTGGCCCGAGCCGACCGGGCCCAGGTGCGTCACGGTCGTGCCCATGGCCCGCAACAGCGGCTCGGCGCGCGCGACGTCGTCGTCGAGTCCGCCCACCATGATGCTGAGGGTCCCCCGCGTCGCGCCCTCGCTACCGCCCGAGACCGGCGCGTCCACCAGTCCCACGCCTCGCGCGGCGAGCCGATCGGCGAACTCGCGGGTGCGCTCGGGGCTGATCGTCGAGCAGTCCACGACGAGCGACCCGCGCGCCAGCCCCGCGGCGAGCCCGGCGTCGGCGAAGAGGACCGACTCGACGTCGGGCGAGTCGGTCAGGGAGAGCACCACCACGTCGCTGCGACGGGCCAGCTCCACCAGGGACCCCGCGGCCCGCGCGCCGCGCTCGACCACCGGCGCGACGCGCGCCGGCGTGCGGTTCCACACGGTGACGTCGAACCCGGCCGCCACGAGGTTCTGCGCCATCGGCGCGCCCATGACCCCGAGCCCCACGAACCCCACCCGTGGCCCGGCGTCGCGCCCCGCTGTGGTCGTGCTCGTCATCGCACCTCCGCTTCGTTCGACCTCAGGGTACTCAGACGGCGACCCGGGCCGCGCCCGCGCGCCCGTGGCGGGAGTCCCACTCTCCCACCACCGTTGTGACCAGGTACTTCACGATGACGTTCTCCTCGTCGGGACGGCGCGAGGCCCCCAGCCAGTAGGGTGGTCCCCGTGTTGGACGCCGAGCGCTCCGGGCGCCTCTCGGCGCCGCGTCGGCGGATTCGACGCGCCCCCAGGGGCGCAGCCGCCGTGGCCGTGGCGCTCTCGCTGGTGGCGTCGATCGCGGTGACGTCGACGACCCTCGCGACGTCGCGCGCGGGAGCGTCGCCGGTCGGCAACGAACGGGCCAAGGCCACCATCCTCTACCACCAGATCCAGGACATCACCTCACGCGTCGGAGTGCTCGGACAGCGCTACGACGAGGCGCACGTCAAGCTGGAGCGTCTCAACAACCTGATCGTCAACACCAGGTCGGTCGTCGCCTCGATCCGGCGCCGCCTCACCCGCGGCAGCGACGAGCTGCGGGCCGACGCCATCTTCGTCTACGTCACCAACGGTGCGGCGGCCTCGGGCAACCCACTCTTCGCCAGCCGGTCGGCCAACCTCGGCGCTCTCAACGTCTACAGCCAACTCGCCCAGGGCAACATCGCCACGACGCTGGCGAACCTGGCGAACTACCGTCTCGAGCTGACCCAGGAGCGCTCGATCCTGACCAATCAGGATCGCGAAGCCGGCGGCGTCGAGCGCGCCGCGGCGCAGGCGTTCCACGAGGCGCAGAGCCTCCAGCGATCGCTCCAACAGTCCCTGCGCCAGGTGAAGGGCGCGATCGCCACGTTCATCAGCCAGCAACAGGCCGCGTCGGCGGCGGCGTCGCGCGCGACGCTCTCGCAGGCTGCACCGGTCGTCGGCTTTCCCGCGCCGCCGCCCAACCCCCGCGCGGCGATCGCGATCCGCACGGCGCTGAGCTTCCTCGGCGTCCCCTACGTGTGGGGGGGCGCCTCGCGCGCGGGCGTCGACTGCTCCGGCCTGATCATGCTGGCCTACGACGCCGCCGGCATCTACCTGCCCCACTACTCCGGCGCCCAGTTCGCCGACACCGTGCGCGTGCCGCTCTACGACCTGCAGCCCGGCGACCTCCTCTTCTACGGGTACAACGGCGACGAGCACGTCGCGATGTACCTCGGGCGCGGCGAGATGATCGAGGCCCCCTACACCGGGGCCGTCGTGCACATCACGCCGGTGCGACTCGGCTACGGCTTCGCGGGCGCCGGACGCCCCCGCGCGTGAGCGGCGTCCCCACCTCCTTCCACGTCGGGCCCCTGGTCTTCCACCTCTACGGCTTCGGCCTGGCGATCGCCGCCTACGTCACCTACCTCTACATCGAGCGGCGACTGCGACGCCGCGCGATCGCCACCGCCCCCCTGGCGCGCTGGGCCGGCGTGATCGTCGTCGTGAGCCTGATCGGGGCGCGCGCCGCCAACGTCGCGACCAACTGGGGCTACTACGCGGGCCACCCCGGACGGTGGCTGGCCTTCTGGCAGGGCGGGATCTCGAGCTTCGGGGGTATCGGCTTCGCCCTGCCCGTGGCCCTCTACCTGCACCACCGGTGGTGGCCGGAGACCTCGCTGGCGCGCTTCGCGGACGCCGTGGTGCCCGCCCTGGTCGCCGGCTGGGCCCTCGGGCGGGTCCTCGGCCCCCAGTTCATGGTCCAGGGGGGCGGACACCTCACGCACCAGTGGTTCGGCCTGCACTACGTCGGCCAGGTCGGCAAGCGCGTGCCGGTCCCACTCATCCAGGGGGCCGAGGACGCCACGCTCTGGCTCGTGCTGCTCGCGCTCGAGCGGCGCCACCTGGTGCGCCGCGCGGGCGTGCTCACCGCGATCGCCATGATCGCCTGGGGCATCGAGCGCACCGTCGACGAGCGGCTGCTGCTCGGCCAGCAGTCCCACAGCGGCTCGATCGGCGTCCAGCTGGCCGGCCTCGTGCTGTCCGTCGCGGGCGTCGTTCTGTGGATCCACCAGCGCCGCCGCCGTGCGCCGAACGGCGACGACGCCGACCTCGACGCCGCGCCGGCCCGGTCGGGGTGACTACGCCACGGGTTCGAAGCGAGCGGTGAAGTGGCGCAGGGCGGGCGGCTCGTAGACCATCGCGTACCCCGGGAGCGACGACGCGCGCTGGGCGACGGCGGTCACGACCTCGATGACGTAGTCCATGTGGCTCTGGGTGTAGGTGCGCCGAGGGATCGCCAGGCGCACCAGTTCCATCGACGCGGGGACCTCACGGCCGTCGGGCTGACGACCGAACATCACGGTGCCGATCTCCACGCTGCGCACGCCGCCGGCCTGGTAGAGCGCGATCGCGAGGGACTGGCCCGGGTACTGCAGCGCCGGCAGGTGACGGAGCAGCGCCCGCGCGTCGAGGTAGACGGCGTGCCCGCCGATCGGCTTGACCACGGGCACGCCGGCCCGGTCGAGCGCCTCGCCCACGTAGGCGGTCGAACGGATGCGGTAGCGCAGGTAGTCCGGGTGCACCGCCTCGCTCAGCCCCTGGGCCAGCGCCTCGAGGTCGCGACCGGCGAGCCCCCCGTAGGTCGGGAAGCCCTCGGTGAGGATCAGCAGGTTGCGGCACTGCTCGGCCAGCGCGTCATCGTTGAGGGCGAGCCAGCCGCCGATGTTGCCGAAGGGGTCCTTCTTCGCGCTCATCGTCATGCCGTCCGCCAGTGAGGCCATTTCGCGCACGATGTCGGCGATCTCGCGCGACGACTGACCGGCCTCGCGCTCGTGGATGAACCAGGCGTTCTCCGCGAACCGGCACGCGTCGAGGAAGAAGGGCACGCCGTAGCGGTGGCAGATCTCGCTCACCGCGTGCATGTTCGCGAGGGACACGGGCTGGCCCCCACCCGAGTTGTTGGTGATCGTGAGGAACACCACCGGCACGTCCGCGCGCCGCTCGGACAGCAGCGACTCGAGCGCGTCCAGGTCCATGTTGCCCTTGAAGGGGTGCAGCGCCGCGGGATCGTGCCCCTCGGCGATGAGCAGGTCGCGCGCCTCGGCGCCGGTGGCCTCGACGTTGGCGCGCGTGGTGTCGAAGTGGGTGTTGTTGGCGACGACCTTGCCCGGTCCGCCCAGCACGGTGAAGATGATCTTCTCCGCCGCGCGCCCCTGGTGCGTGGGGATGACGTGGCGGAAGGGGAAGAGCTCCTTCACCGCGGCCTCGAAACGGAACCACGACGGGGATCCGGCGTAGCTCTCGTCACCGTGCTGGATCGCCGCCCACTGATCACGCGACATCGCCCCGGTTCCGGAGTCGGTGAGCAGGTCGATCAGCACGTCCTGGGCGTGCAGGTTGAACAGGTTGTACCCGGCCGCCTCGATGGCGCGCTCCCGCTCGGCCACCGTGGTCATCCGCAGCGGCTCGACCGAGTGGATGCGAAATGGCTCAATGATGGTGTGGAAGTCGTCGCTCACGGCCCGATGGTACTCGCGCCACGCACCCGCCTCGTGAGGCGCTGGGCTCCTAATGGGACTGGAAGGTGTGTCTCAGGTGGGGCAGGCTTTCCACCGAGCCGCTGACTGGTGAGCACTCATGGCTCCTGAGCCTTGAGCTCCATGGCTAGATCGTGCCCCAGCCAGTCGGTGAGGTTGACGGAGAAGGCTAGAGGGGTGTCGTGCCGGGAGCACTGATCCACTAGGTCGCCGGCGTTGCCTCGGGGCTCGAGTTCCATCGACCATAGGAGGTGACCACGTGATATTCGTCGGAGTGGACTGGGCCGAGGCCC
>JBMFWX010000047.1:0-13757 GCA_049964855.1 Acidimicrobiales bacterium | reverse complement strand
CGCCCCCGTTCACCACGACGAGCCGCTCCAGAGCCTCGACAACGTGTTCGACGACGCCGAGCTGCGGGCCTGGGCGGAGCGCTGTGCGCACGCGTTGGCGTGCGAGCCCGACTCGCTGTCCTTCGCCGTGGAGCCGAAGATTGACGGCCTGGCGCTGTCGATCACGTACGTCAACGGAGAGATGATCCAGGCGGCCACTCGCGGAGACGGGCGCGTCGGCGAGGACGTTACCGACAACGTGCGCACCATTCACAATGTGCCGACGACCCTCGCGTCCGGCCCCGGCGGGCGCGTCGCGGTTCGTGGCGAGGTGTTCCTGGCCAAGGAGGACTTCTACGCGCTGAACGCGCACCAGCGCGCGCGCGGCGAGCGCGAGTTCGCCAATCCGCGTAACGCGGCCGCGGGGAGCCTGCGCCAGAAGGATCCCGCGGTGAGCGCGTCACGCCCACTCTCGTTCCTCGCCTATCAACTCGTGGACATTGGCGACCACCTGGCCTTCACCCAGTATCACGAGTCGATCGACCAGCTGGCCCGCTGGGGGTTCCTGACCGCGAGAGAGTCGACCCTGGAGCAGGGGGTGGAGTCCATGCTCGCGCGCACTCGCTGGTTCGAGGAGCACCGGCACGACCTCTTGTACCAGATCGACGGCGCCGTGATCAAGATCGACGACCTAGCGCAGCGCGCCCGTCTGGGATCCACCTCGCGGGCCCCGCGCTGGGCGATCGCCCGCAAGTTCCCGCCGGAGGAGCGCACCACCCGCTTGATCGCCATCGAGGTCTCCATCGGGCGCACCGGACGCGCGACGCCCTACGCGGTGCTCGAGCCGGTGGAGATCGCGGGGTCGACCGTGGCCCTGGCCACGCTGCACAATCAGGACCAGGTGGCGGCCAAGGACGTACGTCCCGGGGACCTCGTCATCGTGCGCAAGGCGGGCGACGTGATCCCCGAGGTGGTGGCGGCCGTACCGGAGCCGGGCCGGCACCGCGAACCCCCTTGGGAGTTCCCCGCCGCCTGCCCCGTCTGCGGCCAGCCGCTGGTGCGCGCCGCCGGTGAGAGCGACACGTACTGCGTCAACCCCCGCTGTCCCGCGCGGGTGCGTGAGCAGCTCATCCACTTTGCCTCGCGTGGGGCCCTGGACATCGAGGGCCTGGGCGAGCAGCGCGTGGGCCAGCTGCTCGACGCCGGCCTGGTGCGCGACGTGGCCGACCTGTTTTCGCTGCGGGCCGAGGACCTAGCTCTCCTGGAGGGCTTCGGGGAGCTCTCGGCCACGGCTCTCGTGCGCCAGATCGCGGCGTCCACGTCCGCGCCGCTCAGCCGCCTGCTCGTGGCGCTGGGCATTCGTCACGTGGGTCCGGTGGCCGCACGCGAACTGGCGCGCCGGTTCTCCACCTACGGGGCCCTGGCGGAGGCGACGCTGGACGAGCTCGAGTCCGTGGAGGGAGTCGGACCGGTGATCGCGATGTCGGTCTTCACCTACGTCCGCCTCGACGAGACGGTGGAGCGGATGGCGCGTCTGGCCGCCGCCGGGTTCTCGATGCGCGAGCCCGAGCCCGAGGGGACGGCACTGGTCGCGACGCTGGCGGGCCGGGCGGTCGTGGTTACCGGAACCCTGGCGGGTTACACCCGCGATGAGGCCGAGGCGGCCGTCGTGGCGCGCGGTGGAACCTCGCCCGGGTCGGTCTCGACGCGGACCTACTGCGTGGTGGTCGGCGACTCCCCGGGCGCCTCGAAGGTGAACCGCGCGCGCGAGCTCGGCGTGCCGCTGGTGGATGGGTCCCACTTCGACGAGCTGCTGCGCACGGGGGAGATATCCAGCACCATCGCGTGACGCGTAGTCACTAGGGTGAGACGTAGCCATGAGTGCCGCCACGTTCGCACCGGATCACGAGGTCGTCGGTCGCTACCGGATCGTCGAGTTGCTCGGTGTGGGCCGCACCGCCGAGGTCTACCGGGCCGAGGACCGGTCCCTGCACCGTACGGTCGTCGTGAAGGTCCTGCTGGCGGACCTGGCGTCGCACGAGGGTGTACGACGCGCGTTCCGCGACAACATCGTGCGTGCCGCCACGCTCAGCCATCCCCACATCGCGCGCGTCTACGACGGGGGACAGGAGTCGGGGTCGATCTTCGTCGTCAGCGAGTACCTGAGCGGAGGCTCGCTCGAGGACGTCCTGGCCTCGGGTCGGCGCTTCAGCCCCGACGACGCCGCGCGCCTCGGTCGCGACATCGCCAGCGCCCTGGCGTACCTCCACGCGAACGGGATCGTCCACGGCACCCTCTCACCGACCAAGCTCCTCTTCGACGAGGAGGGCCGCGTGCGCATCACCGACATCTCGCTGGCGGGGCTGGCGGAGCAGTACCGTGGTCGGCCCACCCTGGATCAGGTCCGCTACTTCAGCCCCGAGCAGGCGCTCGGTGAGCCCGCGGGACCAGCGAGCGACGTCTACGCGCTCGCGCTCATCCTCTTCGAGGCGGCCACGGGCGCGGTACCTTTCGACGGGCTCACCACCGAGGCAATGGCCCAGGCCCGTATCGGCGCGCCGCTGCCGGTGCGCGCCGAGTTGGGCACGCTCGACATGCTCCTCGCCCAGGCGGCGATTCCCGACCCGTTGCTGCGTCTGGACGCCGAGCAGTTCGCCGCGCGGCTGAACGCGGTCGTGAAGGAGTCCGCGCCCCTCAGCGTGGCGCCGGGCAACCGCGCCGCGCCGCTGCTCGCCAACTTCGCGCCCCCTGAACCTCGTACGTCGATCGGCTTCCGGCCCTCCCCGGACCAGATCGCCGGGGGCACCGGTCCGGTGCCGCGAGTGACCTCACGGCCGCTGATCTCGGAGTCGGCGCCGCTCGCCCGCTCGCGTTCCACCCCGCGCGCGGGTCGGCCCCGCCACGCGCAGGACTTCGACGAGGTGCCATTGCCCGAGGAGCCGCGACGCCGACGCGTCGCGTTCCTCGTCGCCGCGGTGGTGCTGGTCGTCGCGGCTGTCGCGGCGGCGGCGGTCTGGAAGTCGGGTCTCCTCGACCAGCCCCAGACGGTGCCGTCGCTGGTCAGCCTCGACTACCAGCAGGCGGCCCAGGTGATCAAGAACGACGGGTTCATCCTGCGCGTCGGCGCCCACGCCTACTCGTCGACGGTGCGCGTCAACACCATCGTGTCGCAGTCGCCCCCGCCGGGTACGCGGGAGAAGTCGGGCCACGTGATCAGCGTGACGGTATCCGATGGCCCGCGGATGGTCGTCGTGCCGACGGGGCTGCTGGGCGAGGACTGCGCGACCGCCTCCGCGCAACTGCAGGGCGCGCACCTCACGGGACAGTGCCTCTCGTCGGATGCGGTGGCGAGCGCCACGGTTCCCGTGGGTCGCGTCGTGCGCTTCCGCGTCGGCTCGCGGGTGAATCCCACGAGCGTGCCGGTGCGCTCGATCGTCACCCTCGTACTCAGCTCCGGCCCCCCCGCGACGGCGACGACGACCACCGCGCCTCCGGTGTCGACCACGACCGTTCCCCCCGCCACGACCACGACGACGGCGACCTCTACGACCACCACCACGGTGGCGGGGGAGGGCCCACGGCCCGTGCCGAACGTGGTCGGCATGGACCAGGCGCAGGTCTTCGCGGCGATGCGCAAGGCGCAGCTGTACTTCACGACGCGCGGGCCCCACGCCGGGACGTCGCAGTGGACCACCGCCGTGTCCACCCAGCCGGCTCCCGGCACGTCGGTCCCCTGGCACTCCACCATCATCGTGAACGTGCGGTGAATCCCTCGTGCGACCTCTGCGAGGGGGCGGCCATCACACGGCGTTACGCGTCGACGGAGGACTACTGGATCGCTGACTGTGCGATCTGCGCCGTGCCGATGATCGTGTGGACGCGCCACGTCACGGCCCCGGGCGACGACGTGAAGCGGCTCCTGCGCGAACGGCTGGGTGAGGTGGCCGATTGCGAGATGGGCGCGGACCGGTGGACCTTCGACGATCACATGCGCAACATCCCGGATCACTACCACGCCCACGCGCGGCCCGCGCCGATCCCCGGGGCATCTCGAGGGGCCTGAGCGGCGAGCTCGCGGGTCGCCACGCGCCTCGGGCGCGTGATCGCGGCCGGTAGTGTGGCCCCTATGACCACAGCACTGATGGCGGGCGCCGAGCCGTACTCCGCGACCGGCGGGCCGGGGGGCGTCCTGGTCCTGCACGGCTTCACGGGCAACCCCTCCTCGATGCGCTCGTTGGCCGAGGCCCTGGCGCGCGAGGGGTGGGCGGTGGAGTTGCCGCGCCTACCGGGACACGGGACCACGGTCGACGACATGATGACGACGCGGTGGTCGGACTGGACGGGCGCCGCGCTCGACGCCTACGACACCCTGGTGGCGAACCACCCGCGTGTCGCGGTCGTTGGGCTGTCCATGGGGGGCGGCCTCGCGGCGTACGTGGCGACCCAGCGGTCCGTCGCGGGTTGCGTCTTCATCAACCCCCTCGTCAAGGCACCCGCCCCCGAACTCGTCGCCGGAGTGGACGAGCTGCTGGCGTCGGGCGTCGAGCAGGTCGACGCGATCGGCTCGGACGTGAAGAGGGAGGGAGTGAGTGAGTCCTCCTACGCCTCGACCCCGCTGGTGTGCGCCCAGAGCCTCTTCGCCGGCGTCGCCCAGCTCTACGACGACCTCGCCGCGGTGCGCGCCCCGAGTCTGCTGCTCCAGAGCCGCGAGGACCACGTGGTCAGCGCCGACAACGGTGAGGACCTCTTCGCGCGCGTGTCGGGTCCGATCGAGCGGATCTGGCTGGAGGACTCCTATCACGTGGCCACCCTCGACAACGACCGCGAGCTGGTCGAGAACGAGGTGGTGGCCTTCACGCACCGGGTGCTCGGCGAATGAGCGTGCTGCGCCGAGAGGACGTCGCCCACGTGGCCCGGCTGGCGCGGTTGACCCTCAGCGACGAGGAGCTCGATCTGTTCACCGAACAGTTGGCGCAGGTGCTGGAGCACGCCAGCGACGTCGCCGCCCTCGACCTCGAGGGGGTCGAGGCGACCGCCCACCCGTTCGGGCTCGTCAACGTCGTGCGCCCCGACGAGCCTCAGCCCACCCTCGATCGCGACGAGGTGCTCGCCATGGCGCCCGACGCGGAGGACGGCCGCTTCGCGGTGCCCCGCATCCTGGGCGAGGACCAGTGAGGTCGGCGGGCGAGATCGCGCGCGACGTGCGCGAGGGGACCAGCTCGGCCGGACGCGAGGTGGAGGTCGCCCTGGCCGCCATCCGCGCGCGCAACGACGAGCTCAACGTGTTCTTGCACGTCGACGAGGCGGGAGCGCGACTCGCGGCGCAGCGGGTGGACGAGGCGGTCGCGCGCGGTGAGCAGATCGGCCCCCTGGCGGGCGTACCGGTAGCCCTGAAGGACAACCTGTGCCAGCGCGGCATCCCCACCACGTGCGCGTCGCGCATCCTGGAGGGGTGGCGTCCGCCTTACAACGCGACCGTGATCGATCGTCTCCTGGCCGCCGGCGCGGTGCCCGTGGGCAAGACGAATCTGGACGAGTTCGCGATGGGCTCGTCGACCGAGACGTCGGCCTTCGGGCCGACGCGCAACCCGCTCGACCCGTCACGGGTCCCCGGCGGCTCGTCGGGCGGCTCGGCGGCGGCGGTGGCGGCCGACATGACGCCCCTCGCTCTGGGCAGCGACACCGGCGGCTCGATCCGCCAGCCGGCCGCGCTGTGCGGCATCGTCGGGGTGAAGCCCACCTACGGCCTGGTGTCGCGCTACGGGCTGATCGCCTTCGCCAGCTCCCTGGATCAGATCGGGCCGCTGACGCGCTCGGTCGCCGACGCCGCCCTGCTGCTCGAGGTCATTGCCGGTCACGACCCGCGCGACTCGACGTCCCTGCCCGAGCCGGCCCCCTCGTTGTGCGACCACCTCGACGACGGGGTGGCGGGTCGGCGCATCGGCGTCGTGCGCGAACTGATCGACGGGGCCGATCCCGAGGTGGTCGCGTCGGTGGACCGTGCGGCCGAGGTGCTGCGCGCGGCCGGGGCCGAGTTGGTCCCGGTCTCGATCCCCGAGCTGCGCTTGGGGCTGAGCGCGTACTACCTCATCGCCCCGGCCGAGGCGTCGAGCAACCTGGCGCGCTTCGACGGGGTGCGCTACGGGCTGCGCGTGGACGCCGATGACGTGGCCGCGATGAACGAGGCGACGCGCACGGCGGGCTTCGGCGCGGAGGTCAAGCGTCGTATCATGCTGGGCACGTACGCGCTCTCGGCGGGCTACTACGACGCCTATTACGGCCAGGCCCTCAAGGTGCGCACCCAGATGATCGAGGCCTTTCGCCGCGCCTACCGCGAGGTGGACCTGCTGTTGGGGGCGACGACGCCGACGGTGGCGTTCCCCTTCGGGTCCAAGACGGCCAATCCGATGTCGATGTACCTCTCCGACGTCTTCACGATCCCGACGAATCTCGCGGGCGAGGCGGCCATCTCCGTCCCCTTCGGCGTCGGCGGGGGGGGCCTGCCGGTGGGCGTGCAGATCCTCGGACCGGGGCGCAGCGAGGCACGGCTGCTCGCCGCGGGTCGGGTCCTCGAGCTCGCGGAGGGACGCTCGTGACGCTGGGCGACGGGTGGGAGATGGTGGTGGGCCTCGAGGTGCACACCGAGCTCAAGACCCGCACGAAGATGTTCTGCGGCTGCCCCAACGAGTTCGGCGCGCCGCCCAATACGCACGTCTGCCCGGTCTGCCTGGGGCTGCCGGGATCCCTGCCGGTGTTGAACGAGCGTGCGGTGGAGCTGGCCATGGCCATCGGGCTGGCGCTGCACTGCACGATCGCCCCGTCCACATTCCACCGCAAGAACTACTTCTATCCCGACATGCCCAAGGACTTCCAGATCTCCCAGTACGACCGGCCCATCAACGCCAATGGCTATCTGGACCTGATCGACTCCAGTCGCGTGGGGATCGAGCGCGCGCACCTGGAGGAGGACACCGGCAAGTCGACGCACCTCGGGGGCTCGGGGCGCCTGCACGGGGCCGATCGGTCGCTGGTCGACTACAACCGCTCCGGGGTGCCGCTCGTGGAGATCGTCTCGGCCCCCGACATCCGCTCCTCGGCCCAGGCCCGGGCCTACGCCTCGGAGCTGCGCGCCATCCTGATCGCCACGGGAGCCTCGGACGGGCGCATGGAGGAGGGGTCGATGCGCGTGGACGCCAACGTGTCGGTGCGCCGCGCGGGCCAGTCGCTCGGCACGCGCTGCGAGATCAAGAACCTCAACTCGCTGCGCTCGCTGCAGCGCGCGATCGACTACGAGGCCGCGCGCCAGGTGGCCCTGTTGGAGAGCGGCGAGGTGGTGCGCCAGGAGACCCGTCACTGGGACGAGGCGCGGGGCGTCACGGCGACGATGCGCGTCAAGGAGGAGGCCGACGACTACCGGTACTTCCGGGAGCCGGATCTGGTGGACCTGGCTCCGGATGCGGCGTGGATTGAGCGCGTGCGATCCGGCCTCGGCCCGCTGCCCGCCGAACGTCGCGCGGCGCTGCTGACGAGCGTGGGTGAGATCAGCGAGGCGCAGCGCGACGCGGTCGCCACGGTGATCGACGCCGGCCTGGACGCGGTGGTGCGCGGTGCGATCGATCGGGGCGTGGATCCGGCGCTCGCGCTGGCGCGTGCGGCCAACGAGCTCGAGTCCGGGGGGCGAGCCGTCACGGTGGAGGCCTTCGCCGAGACCCTGCTCATGGAGCAGCGTGGCGAGCTGTCGGCCACGCAGTCCAAGGCGGTGCTGGCGGCGCTCGCGGAGGGGGATGGCGACCCGCACGCGATCGCGGCCCAGCGTGGCTTCGAGCGGCTCTCGTCGGACTCGCTCGGCGCGACGCTCGACGAGATCATCGACCAGCACCCCGACGAGTGGCGGCGCTACCGCGAGGGCGACGACAGGCTGGCACAGTTCTTCGTGGGCCTGGTCATGAAGGCCACGCGCGGCCAGGCCGATGGCCGGGCGGTCATCGCGGATCTGTCGGCGCGGCGCGGTTGACCGGCGCCGCGGGCGCGGTGTCGCACCGGTGGCGTCGAGCCAGTCTCTAGTATCGATCCATGACATCGCACCCCACCCCCCGCAGCTCTGAGGTCACGATCGGCAAGAGTCGGGCCCCGGCGCGCGCCATGCTGCGCGCCATGGGACTCGGCGACGACGACATGGTCAAGGCGCAGATCGGCCTGGCGACGAGCTGGAACGAGGTGACGCCGTGCAACCTTCCGCTCGGCCGCCTGGCGACGCGCGCCAAGGTGGCCGTACGCGACGGCGGGGGCGTGCCCTTCGAGTTCGTGACCATCGCGGTCTCGGACGGGATCTCGATGGGCCACGAGGGGATGCGGGCGTCACTGGTCTCGCGCGAGGTCATCGCGGATTCGGTGGAGACGGTCATGCACGCCGAGCGCTTCGACGCCATGGTCACGTTCGCGGGATGCGACAAGTCGCTGCCGGGCATGCTGATGGCGGCGGCCCGCCTCGACGTGCCGAGCGTCTTCCTCTACGGTGGGACGATCCTGCCGGGCGAGCTGAACGGGCAGGCGCTGGACATCGTCTCGGTCTTCGAGGCCGTCGGCGCCAACGCCGTGGGGGCCATGAGCGACGAGGAGCTGGGCGCCATCGAGCGTGCGGCGTGCCCCGGCGAGGGGAGTTGCGCGGGCATGTTCACCGCCAACACGATGGCCAGCGTGGCCGAGGCGCTCGGGATGTCGTTGCTCGGCAGTGCCTCGGTTCCCTCGGTGGATCCGCGCCGCGACCAGTACGCCTACGAGTCGGGCCGGGCGGTGCTCAACCTGCTCGATCGCGGCATCACCGCGCGCGACATCATGACTCGCGAGGCCTTCGAGAACGCGATCGCCGTGGTCATGGCCCTGGGTGGCTCGACCAACGCGGTGCTCCACCTGCTCGCGATCGCGCACGAGGCCCGGGTCCCCCTGGCGCTCGACGACTTCAACGTCATCGCGCGGCGCGTGCCGCACCTGGCGGACATGAAGCCTCACGGGGCCTACCACATGAGCGACCTCGACCTCGTGGGCGGGGTGCCGGTGGTGCTCGCGCACCTGTTGGAGCGCGGCCTGGTGCACGGCGACACGATGACGGTGAGCGGCCAGACGCTGGCCGAGAGCCTGGCGGCCTACCAGCCCGCGGCGCCCGACGGTCGGGTGGTCCACGACCTGGACCACCCTATCCACGAGCGGGGCGGCATCGCCGTGCTGAGCGGTTCGCTGGCGCCCAAGGGCTCGGTGGTGAAGGTCGCGGGAATCGACGACTTGCACTTCACCGGCACGGCACGCGTCTTCGACGGCGAGGACGCCGCGATGGCGGCCATCCTGGCCGGGGAGATCGAGCCGCGCACGGTGGTGGTGATCCGCTACGAGGGTCCGAGGTCGGGACCGGGCATGCGCGAGATGCTGGCCGTCACCGGGGCGATGAAGGGCGTCGGGCGCGGCAGCGACAGCGCGCTGGTCACCGACGGGCGCTTCAGCGGCGGCACGCACGGCTTCTGCGTGGGCCACGTGGCGCCCGAGGCCCTCGATGGTGGTCCGATCGCGCTGGTCGCCGACGGCGACGTGATCGAGATCGACGTGATGAGCAACACCATCAACCTCCTGGTCGACCCCGAGGTCCTGGCGCAGCGCGCTCGCGAGGTGCCCCCCTTCACGCCGCGCTACAGCACCGGCGTGCTCGAGAAGTTCGCCCGCCTGGTCCAGGGCGCGGAGACGGGGGCGGTCACCTCGCGCTAGCTCTTGTGCGAGTGCGGTGCCGTGTGCTTAGATAGTCGCGTGACGACGGTGTCCCTGATTCTGGTAGTGGTAGGAGTGAGGCACCGGTAGTCGCACGTACTCGAACACCGGAGGCCTCCCCAGCAGGGGAGGCCTTTTTTGTTTGGGCGACGAGCCAATAGAGGAACACCCAACTAGTGAGCAAAGAGGGACTCGTGCAACTCACCGGAGCGCAAGCACTCATCAAGAGCCTGGAACAGCAGGGCGTGGAGACCATCTTCGGGCTGCCCGGCGGAGCGATCCTGCCGGTCTACGATCCGCTGCTGGACTCGCCGATCCGGCACATCCTGGCCCGCCACGAGCAGGGAGCCGGTCACATGGCCGAGGGCTACGCGCTGGCGACGGGCCGCCCCGGTGTGGCGATGGTCACCAGCGGGCCGGGCTCGACCAACATCGTGACGCCCATCGGCAACGCCCACATGGACTCGACGCCGCTGGTGGTGATCACGGGTCAGGTGGCGACGACGTCGATCGGCACCGACGCCTTCCAGGAGTGCGACATCACGGGGATCACCATGGGTATCACCAAGCACAACTTTCTCGTGCAGTCCGCGCACGAGCTCCCGCGCGCGGTGGCCGCGGCGTTCCACCTCGCCACGACCGGACGCCCCGGCCCGGTGCTCATCGACGTGCCCAAGGACGTCAGCCAGTCGATGATGGAGTGGTGGTACCCCGAGACGCTCGACGAGCTCGACCTGCCGGGCTACCACCCGACGCGCGACGTGGACGAGGAGGCGGTGGCGCGCGCGGTGCAGCTGATCAGCCGCGCCGAGCGGCCCGTGCTCTACGTGGGCGGCGGGACGCTGAAGTCGGGGGCGTCGGCGGCGCTGCTGGCCTTCGCGGAGGCCACCCGCATGCCGGTCGTCACCACGCTGATGGCGCGCGGGGCGTTCCCCGACTCCCACGACCAGCACCTGGGGATGCCGGGCATGCACGGGACCTACGCCGCGGTGACGGCGCTGCAGCGCAGCGACCTGATCGTGGCGCTCGGCGCCCGCTTCGACGATCGGGTCACCGGGAGGGTGTCGGCCTTCGCGCCGGACGCGGCGGTGATCCACGTGGACATCGACCGGGCGGAGTTCAACAAGATTCGCCACGCCGACGTCACCCTGCAGACCGACGTGGGCACCGCCCTGCAGGCATTGCGCGACGCCGGCGTCACGACACCGCCCCTCGACACGTGGTGGCGCGAGATCCGGGCGTGGCGCGCGCGGTACCCGCTGACGTACGACGAGCCCGTGGTCGACGGCCCGCTTCGCCCTCAGCACGTCATCGAGGCCATCGCGCAGCGCGCGGAACCGGGGACGATCGTGGCCTCGGGCGTGGGCCAGCACCAGATGTGGACCTCGCAGTTCTGGCGCTTCGACGAGCCGCGCACCTGGGTGAACTCCGGGGGCGCCGGCACGATGGGCTTCGGCGTCCCGGCGGCGATCGGCGCCAAGGTCGGTCGCCCCGACCGCGCGGTGTGGTGCATCGACGGCGACGGGTGCTTCCAGATGACCGCTCAGGAACTGGTGACCGCGCGCACCGAGCGAATCCCGATCAAGGTCGCCATCCTCAACAATGCCTACCTCGGCATGGTGCGCCAGTGGCAGGAGATGTTCTACGACGAGCGCTACAGCGAGGTCTACCTGTCGGCGGACCTGCCCGACTACGTCAAGTGGGCCGAGGCGATGGGCTGCGTGGGCTTGCGCGCGACCAACGTCAAGGAGATGGTCGACGTGATCGACGAGGCCAACGCCATCAACGACGTGCCGGTCGTCATCGACTTCCGCACCGACACCTCCGAGAAGGTCTTCCCGATGGTCGCGGCTGGAGCGAGCAACGACGACATCATGGTCCACCCCTCCCAGCGCGGCGGCGCCCGATGACGCCCCCCGAGCCCTTCGCGGCGGAGATCGTCCACACGCCGGTGCGCCACCACATCCTGTCGGTCCTGGTGGAGAACAAGGCGGGCGTGCTGGCGCGCATCGCGGGGCTGTTCGCGCGCCGGGGCTTCAACATCTACTCGTTGGCGGTGGCGCCCGCCGAGAGCGACGCCCGCTTCTCGCGGGTGACCATCGTGGTGGACGCGGAGTCGGCCCCGCTCGAGCAGATCGTGGGTCAGCTGGACAAGCTGGTGAACGTGGTGGCGATCAGCGACCTGGCGCCGCGTGACGCGCTGGAGCGCGAGCTGCTGCTGGCGTCGGTGCCGGTGCTCGACGGCGACACCCGCACCCGACTGCTCGACACCATCGCGAGCGCCGGGGCCGCCATCGTCGACGTCGACGCGAGCGCGGTGACGGTCATGCTCACCGGCACGCCCAATGCCTGTGACGGCCTCGAGCGCATCCTCGAGTCGTTCTCCGGCGTGGAGTTACACCGGACCGGTCGCGTGGCTCTCCCTAGACTTGGGCGAACGGCCACGGCCTAGGAGAGAAGAGGAACGATTCCGATGACCACGATGTACTACGAGAAGGACGCCGACCCCGAGGTTCTGCGGAACCGCAAGATCGCGGTACTGGGCTACGGCTCCCAGGGCCACGCCCACGCCCTCAACCTCCACGACAGCGGCTACGACGTGCGCGTCGGACTGCGTCCCGAGTCGTCCTCGGTGCTGAAGGCGGAGGAGGCCGGTCTGCGGGTGCTCGGGATCGCGGACGCGGCCGCCGAGGCCGACGTGATCATGGTGCTGCTGCCCGACACCGAGCAGCAGGGGATCTACGACCTGGAGATCGCGCCGCACCTGTCGGCGGGCAAGTGCCTGCTCTTCGCGCACGGCTTCAACATCCGCTTCAACCTCATCACGCCGCCCGCCGACGTCGACGTGGCGATGGTGGCGCCCAAGGGGCCGGGTCACCTCGTGCGCCGCACCTACCTCGAGGGTGGTGGCGTGCCCTCGCTGATCGCCGTGCACCAGGACGCGACCGGCCAGGCGCACGCCCTGGCCCTGGCCTACGCGCACGGCATCGGGGCCACCCGGGCCGGTGTCCTGGAGACGACCTTCACCGAGGAGACCGAGACGGACCTGTTCGGTGAGCAGGCGGTCCTGTGCGGTGGCGTGAGCGCCCTGGTGACCGCGGGCTATGAGACGCTGGTCGAGGCCGGCTACCAGCCCGAGAGCGCGTACTTCGAGTGCCTCCACGAGCTGAAGCTCATCGTCGACCTGATGTACGAGGAGGGGATCACCGGCATGCGCTTCAGCGTCTCGGACACCGCCGAGTACGGCGACCTGACGCGCGGACCGCGCATCATCACCCCCGCCGTGAAGGAGGAGATGAAGAAGGTCCTCACCGAGATCCAGGACGGGACGTTCGCCGCGGAGTGGATCGAGGAGAACCGCATCGGGCGGCCCCGATACCGCGAGCTGCGCGACGCGGGCAAGCGGCACCCGATCGAGGCGATCGGCACGCGGCTACGCGCCATGATGCCCTTCGTGTCCGCCGGCAAGCAGAAGGTGAGCGAGGTCTCCGGGGGCGACACCGATTAGGTCGCGAGTCGGGTGGCTCGGCCGCGCGATCGCCGTACTGGTCGCGGGGGTGGCTTTGTCGGGGTGCGTCGTCGCGACGTCGCGCGCGACGTTACCACCGCGCCACGACCCGCGGACGGTCGCCGCGCTGGTGCGCGTGGCGCGTGCGTTCAACCGTGACTACCAGGAGAACCGCGACGGCCTGGTCTACGAACGGTGGGATCGCGCCAGCCGGGCGATCATCAGCCGGCGCGCTTACGTGCGCCGCCACCGGGAGTGCCCGGGCGCGCCGGGTCCGGCGATCGTCGAGGGCGCCAGCCCCGGCGCGCACGGCTACTGGGTCGTGCGCTACGAGATTGGCGGCGTGGCTCTGACGGACTACTGGCACTACCAGGACGGCCGGTGGGTCTTCAACCTCGCGCGCAGCAACCCGAGCGCCGTGGCGCTCTACCGGCTACCCTTCGCCGCGTACGCGCGCGCGGTGGGTTGATGCTCCTATAGCTCGTCAAGTCGCCGTTGGTGCCCCCGCGGGCGCAGT
>JBMFWX010000046.1:0-14039 GCA_049964855.1 Acidimicrobiales bacterium | reverse complement strand
GTGTAGATCTCGGCGGCCGGGTTGTCGGGGGTGAACCAGTTCGGGAAGATCGCGATCAGGAGCAGGACGAACAGGATGATCGAGCCCACCAGGGCCTTTTTGTCGCGGCGCAGGAAGCGTCCCGCGCCGCGCAACGCCCGACCCAGGGCCCGCACGGCGCTCACGTGGAGCTCCTCGTGCGCGGATCGAGAATGGCGGTGGCAATGTCCGAGAGGAAGATCGCGACGAGGACCGCCATGGTGATGAGCAGGAAGAGCGACTGCATGAGCGGGTAGTCCTCACTCTGCACCGCCTGCAGGAGCATGAACCCGACCCCGGGGTAGTTGAACACGTACTCCACCAGGATCGCTCCCGAGATGACGAAGCCGAGGGACATCGCGAAGCCCGTCAGGTTGGGCAGCAGAGCGTTGCGTCCCGCGTAGTGCCAGAGGATGCGCCGCTCCTTCAGCCCCTTGGCGCGCGCCATCTTCACGTAGTCCTCGGCGATCACGGTGATCATGTTGTTGCGCATGGTCAGGATCCAGCCGCCAATCGACGTGATGAGGATGGTGAAGGCCGGCAGGACCGCGTGCATCGCGATGTCACCGACGAAGCCCCAGGTCAGGGCGGGGGAGGCCGTCTCACTGTAGCCCCCGAGCAGCGGGAACCAGTTGAGGGTCAGGGCGAAGAGCCAGATGAACAGCAGCCCCACCCAGAAGTAGGGGAAGGCCGAGATGACGATGAAGGTCGGCGGCACGACCGCGTCCATCACGCCGCCTCGGCGCCACGCCACGATCGCGCCGACGGCCGTGCCGATGACGAAGCCGAGCACCGTGGCCACCCCCACCAGCCCCAGTGACCACGGCAGGGCGCGCAGGATGACCGTGCGCACCGGCAGCGGGAAGTAGCTGGTGGAGATGCCCAGGTTGCCGTGCAGCGTGTTGCCGATGTAGGCGACGTACGCCGCGACGAGGCTCTCGTGGGTGTTCACCCCGAAGGCCACCTCCAGGGCCTTGAGCGCGCTCGGGTTCACGTGGCCGTGGAACTTGGCCATCATGGCCTCGGCCGGGTTGCCGGGCATGAGTCGGGGGATGAGGAAGTTCACCGTCAGGGCCGCCCAGAGGGAGACCAACAGGAATCCCACGCGGCGAACTAGGTACCTCATCGCCCCGACTCAGCCCGGTCTCGCTACTTGACCGGCTTGAGGTTGTCCAGGATGTAGCCCCAGTCGGGGATGTTGTACTGGGCCGGCTGCGCGTAGGGGTTCGACGCCGTCGGGAATCCCGAGAACTCCTTAGGGTTGTACTCGTACCAGTCGACCTCTTCGAGCACCGGGATCACCGGCACCTGCTTGACCATGATCATCTGCAGCTGGTTCACGATCGCGTGCTGGCGCGCCGGGCTGGTGGTCGTCGCGTAGGCGTTCAGCAGCGTGTCGGTCGCGGGACTCGAGTAGCGCTCCCAGTTCGACGCGGCCGGCTGGCCGATCGGGGCCGAGTTCTTCGAGTACAGCCACTGGCGCAGCTCGTAGAACGGCGACGGTCCGCCGCTCTCCACGTTGTAGGCCAGCTGGAACTTGCCGGCGTAGACGTCGGAGTAGAAGTTGGTCGACGCGATGGGGTTGACCGTGGTGGCGATGCCGACCTGGGTCAGCTCGCTCGCGACCACCTGCATGGAGGCGATCCAGTCGGAGTAGCCACCGTTGGTGATGATCGTGAGCGACAGCTTCTTGCCGTTCTTCTCGAACACGCCGTTGACCAGCTTGTAGCCGTCGGCCTTCAGCAGCGCCTTGGCCTTCGTCGGGTTGTAGCTCGCCCCCACGGCCTTCGTGGCGGCGGGGTTCACCCACGACTTGAACGTCGGCGCGACGATCCCCACCTGGCTCGCCGGAGGCTCGTAGCCGTACTCACCGATCTTGGAGACCCGCGGACGGTCGATGGCGTAGCTGATCGCCTGGCGCACCGCCAGGTCGTTGAGCGGCGCCGACTTCAGGTTGGGGAAGAGCGACACGTTGGCCACCGGCGGGAACCAGTAGCTGTTGCCCGGCTTCTTGGCGACGTAGTAGCTCTTGATGTTCGGGATGAACTGCGCGCCCCACTGGGACTGGCCCGTGGCCAGGTACTCGTTGCAGGTGTTGTTGGTCAGGAACGCCGGCATGTTGACCGTCCGCACCTGCGCCTTGCCCTTCTGCCAGTAGTGGGGGTTGGCCGTCCACTGGATGTTCTGGGGCGTGCACTTGCTCATGAGGTACCCACCGGTGCCGATCGGGTTGGAGATCGGGTCGGTGACCGGGTTGACGATCTTGCTCCAGATGTGCTGGGGCACGATCGGCACCTGGTCCGCCACGTAGTAGAAGTACGGCACGGCCGGGGCCTTGAAGTCGAAGACCACCTTCGTCGCGCCGACTTGGTGCACGCTCGACAGAACCGACCACACCGCGTTGGTGTCCAGCGCCGGGTACTTCTTCAGCAGGTTGAACGTGTACGCGACGTCCGCGGCCGAGAACGCCACCCCGTCGGACCACTTCACCCCGGAGCGGATCGTGAAGGTGAGCGTACGGTCGCCGTTGGACCAGGCGTAGTTCGTCGCGAGCCACGGCGTGACCTTGCCGTTCTGCAGCGAGTTGATGAAGTCCAGCGTCTCGTAGGTCACGCCCACCGAGTACGGCGACGACGACGGGTTGAACGGGTTGAACGTGCAGGGCCACAGCATCCCCTGCTCATTGGCCAGATTCAGCGGCACCTGGGACGCTCCCGCGACCGATGTGCCGACGAGTCCGGGGGCCACGACCACGCAGGTCGCGGCGACGAGAGCGAGGACTGTTCCCACCAGCCCCGCTCGTAGCTTGTATCTCACGCTGACTCCTCCCTCGTGGGGATCGGTGACCCCCCCCTGTACGAAATGAGCCCGCCTTCGCCACCGGTCACCCACCGGTCACCCACGGTTCGAGCACCGCTCACGGACTCACAATATGTGAACTATTAACATAAATCAACGGCACTTTGAGATTATTTCACAATTTTTGTGATATTCACGAAACATTTCGGTAACACGAGACGTCACGCCGAGAGCGTCACCTTGGCCAGCCCCGGCGCGGTGTCGATCGGCCGTCCCCGTCGTTCGCCCAGGCGCAGGGCCAGCACCTGCCCGAACACCACCTCGACCAGGCCGAGCGTCCAGTTCGGCGCGTCGTCCAGCGCGACGCGCGCGTCACCGACGGGCGCCGTCCGCGACGCCGGTGCGAGCACGGTCGTCGTCAGCCCCGTCGCCCGCGCGCCCTCCAGCACCTCGGTGGCCAGCGCGTCGCTCAACTCGTCGGTGACGACCAGCAGCAACGCCGCCCCCTCCCCGTCGGCACCGATCGGCCCGTGGAGAAAGTCAGCCACCGAGAACGCCTCGGCCCGCACCCCGGCGACCTCGCGGACCTTGATCGCGATCTCGCGCGCCGCCGCGTAGCCGACGCCACGCCCCACCACCGTCAAGCCCGTGCGCACCTCGAGCAGGGGGTCGGGCACCTGGCGCGCCAGCAGGTCCTGCACCGCGGCGTCCACGACGTCGCCGAGGGCGTCCAGCCCCGGCAGGGGTGCGCCGCGCATCGCCGACGTGAGCTGCGCCACCGCGTGCCAGGTCGTCGAGAAGGTCTTGGTCGAGGCCAGTGCACGCTCGGGGCCGGCGGCCATGTCGATCACGACGTCGGCCACCTCGACCAAGGGTGCTGCGAGGTCGTTGGTGATGACCACCGACGGACGTCCCTGGCGGCGGGCGTGGGCGAGCACGTCGACGATCCCCGGTGAGCGGCCCGACTGGGAGATCGCCAGGACGCCGGCTCCACCCACCCGCAGCGCGTCGCGCTCGAACAGCGACGGCGCCGCCAGCGCGACGAGCAGCCCCGTCTCGCGACCGGCCAGGTACTGGAAGAAGACCGCGGCGTTGTCCGACGAGCCGCGCGCCGCGACGAGGCAGTAGGACAGGTCGCCCCACGCCGCGACCGCGCGCGACGCCTGCTCGTAGCCCCGATCGGCCCGGGAGCGGATGCGCGCTCCCTGAGACCGGATCTCCTCCTCGAAGACGGTCGTCACGTCACCTCCTGTCACGAGAAGGGTTCAGCGTAGTTCATGCGAAGAGCCGAGCGGCACCGCTCAACGTGCGGGTGGCGTCGTGCACCACCGTAGGGCGGGCCAGGCGCGCGACCGGCTCATCGACGAAGAACCGCGCGTTCCCCCCGCCCACGTGCACCACGTCGGGCTCGAACTCCTCGACGAAGGCGGCCAGCGCCACCGCCAGGCGCGCGCGCCAGATCACCTCGTCGCGCGCGCGCCCGTGCTCGCCGAGGGCCTCGTCGTAGGTCAGATCGTCGGCGAAGACCTCGGCACCGACGTCGCGGATGCGCACGGGGCCACCCCCGACGACCAGCGCGATCCCGAACCCGGTGCCGAGCGTGACGACCAGCTCTCGACCCGCGCCCTGGCAGTAGCCGAGCGCGGCGAAGGTCGCGTCGTTCACGACGCGCACGTCGCAGGCACTCGCCTCGCGCAGCGCCGCCTCGATCGGGTAGTTCGTCCAGGCCTCGTGCAGCGTGGCGTCGACGGGCGTCGTGACGCCCCCCGGTCGCGACAGGTTCCCCGGCTCCAGAACCCGACCGTCGAGCATGGCGCCCGGGAACCCGACGCCCGCCCGCCGGCACACACTGGATCGAATGACCTGGGCCACCACGTCGACGAGCCGCGCGGGAGAACACGGGTAGGGCGTGGGCACACGAACCACGTCGTCGATCAGCGCACCGCGCGCCGTCGTGCGCGCCACCTTGATCGACGTGGCCCCGATGTCCACGGCCACGATGGCCTCGTCGTCGGGTCGCGGGTAGTCCGTGTCGGGCACGCGTGCAGTGTAGTGAGACCTCGCGCGGCGATCCGCCGTAGACTTCGCCGTGGACTTCGTGGTCGACTCCCCCGCCCCCCGACGCGACCCCACGACCGTCACCTTCACACCCGTCGCCTTCGCGGGCGCGGTGGGGACCTTCGTGCTGATCGGCGTGACGTCGTCGCTCTTCGGACCACTGCTCGGCGCCTTCGCCCGCCACTTCGCCGTCTCGCTCGCGACGGCGGGCACGGCCCTCAGCCTCTACTACGTGGGCGGCGTCGTGGGCGTGGCTCTCGGCTGGCTCGGCGTCGCGCGTCTGCCCGGCGCCAGCGTGGTGTCCGGCGCGCTGCTCACCATGAGCGTCGGCGCGATCGGGGTCACACTGGCGCGAGACTGGCCCGTCTTCGCGGCGGCGCTGGTCGTGCTCGGGCTGGGCTTCGGCGCACTGGCCACCGCGATCAACTCGCTCCTCGCGCGCACCGCGGAGGACGGGCGCGCACGACGGCTCAGCGTGGTCAACGCGGGCTTCGGCGTCGGGGCGGTCGCCGGGCCGCTGCTCAGCATCGGCGTGCGCGTGCACCACTTCGCGACGATCTTCGTCGGCGTCGCGGTGCTCGCCGCGCTGCTCGCCGCGAGCACCCGCGGACTGCACGCGCCCGCCCACCGCGGCGAACACCGGCGCCACGCGCTACGCCCGGCCGATCGCACGCGGATCCTGGTCACGTTCGTCGTCGCCTACGTCCTCTACGAGGCCCTCGAGTCGAGCGCGTCGGGTTGGATGGCCACCCACCTGCACCGCACGGGCTACTCGGTCACCGTCAGCGCCCTGGTCAACGCCGGCTTCTGGGCCGCGCTGGCCGCGGCGCGCTTCGCGGGGGGACCCGCGTACCGACGCTGGCGTGAGGGACCGCTGGTGCTGGTCAGCCTGATCGGCGCCGCCATCTGCGCCCTCGGCGCCCTCGCGCACGACCTCGCGCCGGTCGCCTACCCGCTCCTCGGCGTCGCCCTGGCCTCGGTCTTCCCGATGGGCGTCGTCTGGTACGCCCGGCTGAGCCCCCGCGACTCCGACGGCGTCTCGATGGTGATGCTCTTCGCCATGCTCGGCGGCGTGATCGGACCCGGAGGCGTCGACGTCGCCGTCGCGCACCTGGGCGTTCGGGTGGTGCCCGTCGCGCTGGCCGTTCTGGCCGCACTCGACCTGGCCGCCTTCGCGTCGCTCACACGCGGGTCACGGCGTCACTCATCGGGGGTCGCGGCCACCGCGTCCAACGCCCCGGACTAGGAGTCGCCACCCGCGCCCCGTTGCTCCTACTGTCGGGGGCATGGCCGGTTCCCCCGCCCGCTCCGTGATGAGGCGGATCACCCACGTCCGCGATGTCGTCACACTCGGCGCCACCACGCTCGGCCTGCTCGTCGGCGTCGGCGCGCACGCGGCGGGGCGCGGCGGCGCCGGCGACGTCGCGTGGGTGGTCGTGGGGGCGATCGGCCTGGCACTCTCGCTGCGCACCATCGCCGCCAGCCTGCGCGCGCGCCGACTCGGGGTCGACGTGATCGCGCTGCTCGCCATCGCCGGCGCCCTACTCGTGCACGAGTACGCCGCCGGGGCCGTGATCACCGTCATGCTCGCCACCGGCGGGGCCCTCGAGACGTGGGCGGCCGGGCGGGCGCGCCGCGAGCTGACCGCGCTGGTGTCGCGCGCCCCCACCACCGCGCACCGCTACCAGGACGACGGCCTGGCCACGGTGCCGCTCGACGAGGTCACCCCGGGCGACCGGCTGATGGTCGCCTCGGGCGAGGTCGTGCCCGTCGACGGGACGCTCGTCGCGGCGGCGACGCTCGACGAGTCCGCCCTCACCGGCGAGGCGCGCCTGGTCGCCCGAGAGCCGGGAGACCAGGTGCGCAGCGGCGTCGTCAACGCGGGCGGTCCGCTCGAGATGCGCGCCGCCGCCACGGCCGACGCCAGCACCTACGCGGGCATCGTCCGCCTCGTCGCCGAGGCGCAGGGCTCGCACGCGCCCTTCGTGCGCGCGGCCGATCGCGACGCCACGCTCTTCCTCGCGGTGACCCTGCTGACGGCGGGCCTGGCGTGGTTCGCGGCGGGTGCGGACCGTGCGGTCGCCGTGCTCGTCGTCGCGACGCCCTGCCCACTCATCCTCGCGGTGCCGGTCGCCTTCGTGGCGGGCCTCTCGCGCGCCGCGAGCCGCAACGTGATCGTCAAGGGTGGCGCGGTCCTGGAGCGCCTGCCCCGCGACCGGACCCTGCTCATCGACAAGACCGGCACCCTGACCACGGGCCGCCCAACCGTCGTCGACGTCGTGCACGCGAGCGACGTCACCACCGAGCACGTCCTGACCCTCGCCGCGTCGCTCGACCAGATGTCCTCCCACGTGGTCGCGGCGTCGGTGGTGGACGCCGCGCGGACCCGCGGAGGGCGACTGCTCGCGGCGAGCGACGTGCACGAGGCGCCCGGCGAGGGCGTGCGCGGGGTGGTCGACGGCCACGCGGTCGCGGTCGGCGAGGCGTCGTGGGTGGGGGCCGACGACCCGCCCGCGTGGGCGCGGTCCGCCCGTCGCCGGGCTCGCCTCGACGGCCAGCTCACCGTCTACGTGTCCGTCGACGGCGCGCTGGTCGGTCTGCTCGTGTTGGACGACCCCCTGCGGCCCGACGCGGCGCGCACGATCCGCGCGCTGCGCCACCACGGCATCGAGCGGGTCGTGCTCGTCACCGGCGACCGCCAGGACCTGGCCGAGACGATCGGGGCGGTCGTCGACGTCGACGAGGTGCTGGCCGAGCGCTCGCCCGAGGAGAAGCTCGACGCCGTGCGCCGCGAGACGCGGCGGGCTCCGACGATCATGGTCGGCGACGGCATCAACGACGCGCCCGCCCTGGCCCTGGCCGACGTCGGCGTGGCCATGGGCGCCCGGGGCGCCACCGCCGCCTCCGAGGCCGCCGACGTGGTGCTGACGGTCGACCGTCTGGACCGACTGGGCGAGGCCATCGCCATCGCCCGGCGCACGCGGCGCGTCGCGCGCCAGAGCATGGTCGTCGGGATGTCGTTGTCGCTGCTCGCGATGGTCGCGGCGGCCCTGGGCTACCTCCCCCCGGTGACCGGTGCGCTGCTGCAGGAGGGGATCGACGCGGCCGCCATCCTCAACGCCCTGCGGGCCATGGGCGCCGACGTGCGCCCGACGGGGCTCTCGAGCGAGGAGAGCGCTCTCGTGCGGCGCTTCCGCGACGAGCACCGCGGGGTCCAGGACGTGATCGCGCGACTCGGAGCCGTGGCCGACGAGATGGAGGAGGCGGACCACGCCATCGCGCTGCGCGGCGCGCGCGAGGTCCACCGGCGCCTCGTCACCGAGGTCCTGCCCCACGAGCAGGGCGAGGAGCACCTCCTCTACCCCGTGCTCGGTCGCCTGGTCGGCGGCCGCGACCCCCTCGGGGCGATGAGCCGCGGCCACGCCGAGATCGCGCACCGAATCCACCGACTGGGCACGCTAATCACGGACGTCGACCAGGGCAACCCGACCCGCATAGACGAGGACGAGTGGGGCGAGTTGCGCGGCGCCCTCTACGGCCTGCAGGCGATCCTGGCGCTGCACACGGTGCAGGAGGACGAGAGCTACGAGTCGCTCCTCGACGAGGCGACCCCCGTCGCCGCGTGAGAGCGGACTCGCGCCGCGCCGACTACCCCCGGGGTCGACCGATGCCGGCCAGCGGCAGGTAGCTGTTGCCCAGCCACAGCGGGGTGATCTGCACCAGCGTGCCCGTCTGCTCGGCCTGGATCATCTCGCCGTGGCCGATGTACATCGCCTCGTGGGTGTCGCCGTTGGGGCCGTAGAACAGGATGTCCCCGGGCTGGATGTCGTAGAGCGGCACGCGCACGGTGTCGGCGAACTGCGCGCCGGAGTAGTGCGGCAGCGAGATGCCGGCGGCCTCGTAGGCGAGCATCACCAGCCCCGAGCAGTCCACACCCGACCGTGACGCGCCACCCCACACGTAGGGCACCCCGAGAAAGCTGAGCGCGGCGCGCACCGCGATGTTGGCCACCGAGCTCGGCGCGGGCGCCGGGAAGTTGGGCGGGGGCGAGGCGGCCTGCACCGCGGCCGCGCGCAGGGCCTGCGCCGCGGCGGCCTTCGCGGCGGCCGCGGCGGCGGCCTGCACCGCGGCGAAGTAGGTGGCGATCACGCCCTTCACGCGGCGCAGTTTCTGCTGGAGGGTCCGCTCCAGGTTCTGCGCGGCGTGGACCGAGCGCTTGGACGCGTTGTACTGCGTCGCGGCCTGGGCGCGCTCGTCGGCCAGGATCTTGCGCTCGAGGGTCAGCTGGATCGAGTCGTTCTTGAGGTGGGCCACGGTGCTGGCGATGTCACCCTCGGCCACCTGGTTGTAGAGCGACGTCGCCTGGGCGGCGGTCGGGTTGGTCGTGAAGAGGTAGTTGGAGCCCTGCAGCGCGCCGCTGGTGACGAAGGCGTAGATGGCCCCGGCGCGCAGCCGCGCGTTGTCCACGCTCACGTGGCCCTCGATCTGCCGCACGATGCGCTTGGTCGACACGATCCGATTGGTGATGCGGTTCAGGTTGATCTGGGCGAGGTCGTACTTCTGGCTGAGGACGTTGATGCGGTCGTAGATCGTCTGGGTCTGGTGGTAGAGGATGGCGGCGGCGGCCTTCTCGCCGGCGATGCCCGACGCCCCCGCCCGCGGCGAGGCCACCGCGTTGGCGCTCGCGCCGACGAGCACCGCGGCCGTCACCGCGGCGACCGCGCGCATCCCCGACCGCCCGACGAGCGCCCGACGCGTCGTCACGTGCCCGCGGGGCCCGGCGTTGGTCACCGAAAAAGGTTAACGGCTGAGCCCCGACGGCGCGACCGCACCCGGACGACCCGCGCCGGCGCCCCCTCGACGCGAGCGTTTCCCCTCGTCAGCGCCGATTCGGTGTCGCGTCACCCGGTGCGCGACCCTCCCCCGGCACCGGCTCGCGCGAGAAGCGGCGCCACAGCGCGAGGTCGTAGACGATCTTGAGCGAGCCCGCGATGAGGAAGGGGGCGCCCAGGGCGAGGGACTGCACGGCGCCGGCCAGCGCGGGCCCGACGGGGCGTGTGACGTAGCGCGCGGTGTTGGTGTAGGCGGCGGCGGCGGTGCGCTCCTCGGGATCGACCATCGCCATGACGTACGCCTGGCGCGTGGGCACGTCCATCTGCGACAGGGTCGTGCGGGCCAGGAGCACCGCCACGGCCGCGCCCAGGTTCGGCGCCACCGCGAGCAGCGCCAGCAGGACGTTGGAGGGCAGGTGCGTCGCGACCATCGTGCGCAGCAGCCCGAAGCGCTCGCCGAGGCGCGGAGCCACCAGGAACGAGAGCGTCTGCAGGATCGCCACCGCGAAGAAGACCACTCCGAGCGTCGTCGTGGACGCCCCGAAGCGCACCTCCAACCAGTACGCCACGAAGGCCTGGACGACGAAGCCGCCGGCGAGCGAGTCCAGCGCGAACAGCGCTCCCAGCCCGTGCACAACCCGGCGCGAGCGCACCAGCCCCCGCGGGGGCGACGTCGACGTCGACGTCGCCTGCGGCGCCTCGACCGCGGGCGACAGGGACGCCGCCACCACGGCGCCGGTCAGTGCGACCGGGACGAAGAGCAGGAACCACGTCGCGTCACCCGGCGCGCCGGACCAGAGGGATCGCACGAGCGGGGGCAGGCCCGCCGCGAGGGCGCCCAGCGCGCCCGACGCCGCCGCCACGGCGTTGTAGAGCCCGAAGCCCCGCAGGCGCGAGCGACCAGCCAGGTCGGTCGCGATCATCGCCTGCTCCAGGGACGTGAAGGGACCCGACTCCACCACGTCCGTCGACAGCGCGCCGCTCAGGACGACGACGACGAGCAGGTAGAGCGGGGTGGCGAAGGCGAAGGCCACCCCGGTGACGGCCAGCGCGACGTAGAGCGCGACGTAGCACCGGCGTCGGCCGAGCCGGTCCCCGTAGCGTCCGATCGCGATCGACGCGAGCGCCATCCCCACCAGCGCCGCGGCCAGCACGCCCCCCACTTCCACGGCCGAGAAGTGCCGCTCGCGCAGCGTGGTGCCCACCATGATGGCCCCGAAGCCGTAGGCGAAGGCCCGCAGACTCTGGGCCGTGAGCACCCGGCGCACGTCGGGCGAGAGCGGCGTCCTCACGCGAGCCCGTTCACGTGGACGGGAGTGGGGAGGGTCCTCCACGATCTCGGGGAGAGCCGGGAGGTGTCACGTGGCGCGCCCATCGCCGCCCACTCTCTCACACGGGGACGGGGGCGAGAGGTGGCCACACGCGGGTTCCCGCGAGCCCGCCGGGACCCACGACCCTCAGTACGGCGTGGCCAGGTCCTCAAACATGGGGAAGTGTCGAACGTTGCACGTGAGCAGCACGGACCCCGTGAGCAACGCCGTCGCCGCGATCGCGAGATCGGCGCTGTCACTCGACTGGTGGCTCAACAGCCACCGCCGACCCAGCTCGCCGGCGCGCTCGGCGATCACGCCGCGCATCCTCGAGAACTCTCGCGGCGCCCCGATGTCCCCGAAGGTAGTCGATGAGAACCGACGTATCGACGAGGACGCTCACTGGTCGCTCCGTCGACGAGCGAGTCGGGAACCCGAACGAAGTCTCTCGACCATGGTCGCCCCGTCCTCGGAGCGATCCGTCCACGAGCCAAAGGCCTGGCGCATGAGAACAAGATCGTCGTCGCTCGACCGCCACGCACCGTAACGCTCCTCGACGGCGTCGCGGATCAGAGCCGACATCGACTTGCCCGTCCGTGCGGCCTCGGCGCTCAGGGCCCGCCGCTCCTCGTCGGTCAGGGAGATTTGGGTTCGCTGCATGACGTAGGTATACAGTACTTTCGCGAGCCTCGAAGAGTCATCGGGAGAGCCGGTGGCCGACGGGTCAGCGGTTCCCCACCGTTCGTCCGAGTCGCACGCGCCACACCCGCGGACCGGGCTCGAGGTACTCCCACGTGAACGCACCGGCGTGCTCGGCCTCGAACTGGTAGCGCAACGGCGTGGGATCGTGGTCGTTCACGAGCACGAACGCCTGATCCGGGGCGAGCGCGTGGTAGGCGGCGAAGATCGACTCGTGACGCCCCGCGGGGGCGAGGTCGCGGACGTCCAGGAGGGTCTCCCCGGTCGGCGCGCGCGCGGCCGACGAGTGTGGTGACAGCGAGACCGGCTGAGGACTAGCCACGCGGGCCACTCGGTGCAGCGCCGCGGTCGCGCGCACGGCGAGGTCGGGCCGCGACGTGCGCAGGGCCGCCCACGCGGACGCTAGGAGGGCGCCGGCTCGCTCGGACTCGCCGGCTCGGGCGAGGGCGACCGTCGCCTCGACCAGCGACGCCAGCACCGTCGCCAGCGGGTCGGATTCGGGCGGCTCGTCCTGCGGTGCGCCGCTCGCGCGGCGCTCGTCGCTGAGACGGCGCATCTGATTCGCCAGCGACGCCAGGTCCGCCCCCCCGCCGGCCAACAATGGAGCCAGCAGTTCCTCGTTCTCGCGCGTTACGTGCGCGGTGAACAGCGCGGCGATCGCCTCGGCACGCTCGCAGACGTCGGCCACCCCCGACGCCGCCGCGAGACCCTCGACCGCCGCCGCCAGCGCGCGATGCTCCTCGAGGAACTGGCCGACGAGCACGTCGTCGCTCCCGTCCGCCCGGTACAGGGTCCGCTCCTCGGCCCAGGCGTGCACCAGCACCTCGTCGACCAGGAACGCGACCAGGTCAGCCACGAGGGCTCGATGGTCGCCCTCGCCGTCGCCCCGGCGCAACGCGGCCACGCGACGACCAACGCCCTCGTCCAGCTCGCGGTGGTGAGCCGTCATCGCGTTGAGGGCCTCGTTCGCCGTCCGGGTCATCGCATCCTCCTACCTCGCCCGACGCGTGGTCGAGCGCTCTTCTCTCGGGCACAACAGAAACGCTCCGGGGACGGTCCGCCGTCCCGTCACGCCGGGTCGACGTCGGGCTCAACCGGCTGACGCGACGCGAGAAGCACCTCGCGCAGCACGGTCGCTCCCGAGTGCTCGACGTCACGGGTCGCGGTGAGCAGGACCAGCGGCCGGAGCCGGGCGAGATCCTCCAGCGCCGCGAGCGCGGCGTCCCCCGGGGGTCGGCGCAGCTCGGCCCGGTAGCGACGTGCGAACTGCACGAAGCGCGAGGGCTCGTGCGCGTACCAGCGGCGCAGCTCCGTACTCGGTGCGACGTCGCGGGACCACTCGTCGAGGTCCGCCGCGTCACGGCGCAGCCCCCGCGGCCACAGCCGATCGACGAGCACGCGGTACTCATCGCCTCGCCGTGCGACGTCGTCGTACACGCGCACGACGTCGACGCGCCACCGATCCGGCTCGCGCGCGGGGCGCTCGCGCTCCGGCCGCGTCGGCGGGTGGCGACGCGTCACCGGCGCCGGCGAAAGCCGAGAGCCGCCGCCGCGGCGTCGTCCAACAGGGCCGGCGTCCACGGCGGGTCCCACACCACGCGCACGTCCACCGCCACGTCCGGCACGGCCCGGCTGATCGCGTCGCGGGCGATCGTCGGCAGGCTCTCCGAGGCCGGACAGCCCGGCGTCGTGAGGGTCATCTCGACGACTAGGGCGCCGTTCTCGTCGCGCAGGTCGTAGACCAGTCCGAGCGACACCACGCTGAGGCCGAGCTCCGGGTCGAAGACGGTCTCCAGGGCGGACCACGCCGCGGCGAGGGCTGGCGAGCCGATCGAGTCGGGCGCGATCGCCGCTCTCTCCCCCCCGAGACCGCTCACGGGAGTCGCCGAAACGTGACGCGCCAGTCGTCCGCGCCGATGGCCTGCGCGTCGTAGGCGAAGCCCTGCGAACCGAGGACCCCCTCCAGGGGGACCGGCTCGAAGGGAGCCAGGATCACCAAGTCCTCGCCCTCGCCAAGCTCCGCCACCGCCGCCATGATCGCCTCGAAGGGCTCGTCGCCCGCGGCGATCAGGGGGCGAGCATCGAATGTCGCCACACCGCCTCCTCTCCACCTCATCATCGCGACCCAACCTCGTGGGCTCACCGGATCGCTCTGTTATTCTAGTTAATGCTAGAACTATATATCGAGCACCGCGGTGCCGCTGTGGTCAGGGAGACGAACGACATGCCCGAGGAGACCCGCCCACTCACCACCGACACCCCCGCGCCGTCCACCGCGCAGACCACCGTGCCGCCCACCCCGGCACCCCCCTCCCCCTCCCCC
>JBMFWX010000045.1:0-14425 GCA_049964855.1 Acidimicrobiales bacterium | reverse complement strand
AGTTAATCAAACCGCGGCTTGACAAACATAGGAGCATCATCAGTTGGCCACCCCCACCCCTACCAGAGGGCGGTAGCCGGATACACGCTGAACGACGTTCCCCCAGTGGAGAGGGGCGAGGGGGCTGCCAGAGTGACCATGTTGTTCACCATCGTGAGGGCGTAGGTACTGGGATTCGAGGGAATGCCGCTCGGCGCACTGTGATTCTCGCTGATCGAGACGTCCGAGAACGCGGCGGTGGTGAAGGTCGGCGGTGTGAGGCCAGTGCAGGGGAATCCCTCCGTGCAGGAAAAGAGGGGGTTCTCGACAATCATCTCGGCGGTCGATTGGGCGGGCGCGGGTGACGGAATCGCGACGACGTTGGAGGAGCTCCATCCCCGCGACAGGTCGTTGACGCGAAAGGACCATTCGTTACGTGCCTCGCTCACCGAGGCCGAGATGAGGTCACTGGGGACCACCGTCTCGTTCAGCCGAAGAAGGCCCCCTTCGTTGAGCTCCCGGTCGCCGAATATCTCGTAGAACGCGTAGTACGTAGGGGAGCCGTCGGTACAGTCGACCACAATCCCGTCCTGCTCGACGGTGTTGCCCCGGAAGCCGTCGATCCCGACCCACTGCGCGAACTCGGTGGTTCGATCCGTACAGACGACAGTGGGAACGACGAACTGAGCACTCACGGCGGTGAAGTGACCCTTCGTGACGACGTACCCGGCCCAAGTGGAGGTGAGGAACGGCCGGGGAGAACCCGGGATCGGCGGCGGCGGCGAACTGTCCATGGGAGGGAGCGTCGTGACCCATCGCGTCAGAGGCGACGGCGGTCCGGCGCCGACGAGGTTGACCGCCACCACGTCAACGCGGATGGTCTCGCCGCTCGTCGTTCGTAGGGCGCAGTCCGACGAGTGGCAAAACCGACTGATGTCAGAAGGCATCAGGTACACGCGGTAGCTCGCGACTGGTGTTCCCCCGTTGGAGGCCGGTGGACGAAAGAGAACACGAATGTAGCCGGGGTCGGCCACCACTCGGACGTCGCGCGGTGCGCTGGGCCGGTCGGACAGTCGTGACGGGCCGTGACCGGCGTACGCGGCCGTCGGCGGCGAGCCGACGACCAGCACCAGGAGAAGCCCCAGCGCCGCAGCGAACCGAGTCCCCCTCATTCGCCTCCCCTTGGTTCCCGCGCTCCGGTCACACCGGTCAGAGCCCGACCGCCGCGCTCGTCGACGCCCGACCCGTGCCGCGTCGCTCGGACCCGGGACCGACCAGGCACCGTCATCACGCTACCTGCGCCTCGGGGCCCGCGTGAGTCGCCTCACCGCGTCGTGCCAGGCGCCGCGAATCGCGGATCACTCTCTCGACCGACCAGCGCCGGACTCGTCCGCGGCTACGCCAACGGACCCCGGTGCGTCGGGTCCGCGGACTCGAGCAGCAGGCGCCACTCGGCGCGAGCCACCGAGCGTCGAGCGGCGTCCAGGGCGTCGGGGTTCACCGAGATCGACGTGATCCCGTCGCGCACCAGGTGCTCGGCGAAGGCCGGGTGGTTCGAGGGCGCCTGACCGCACAGCGACGACGTGATCCCCGCCCGATGGCACTCGCTCACGATGTGGGCGATGGCGTCGAGCACGGCGTCGTCGGACTCGTCGAAGAGCTCGGCGCACACCTCGGAGTCACGATCCACGCCCAGCATCAACTGGGTCAGGTCGTTGCTGCCGATCGACACGCCCGAGATGCCCATCGCCGCGTACTCGGGGATCCGGTACACCACCGACGGCACCTCGGCCATCACCCAGATCGGCGCCTTGTCCCCCAGCGGGCTCGCGTGCACCAGGTCCAGACACGCCTCCAGCTCCCACTTGGTGCGCACGAAGGGGATCATGAGCACCACGTTGGGCGTCTCCTCGTAGACCCGCGCCAGTGCCTCGAGCTCCAGCTGAAACACCTCGGGCTCCTTCACGTAGCGAAAGCACCCCCGGTAGCCGATCATCGGGTTGTCCTCGACCGGCTCGACGTCGCCCCCCTCCAGCTTGGCGAACTCGTTGGAGCGAAAGTCGATGCTGCGGTAGACCACGGGACGCTCGCCGAAGGCCCGCGTGATGCGCAGGAGTGACGACGCCATCGCGTCGACGAACGTGCTCTGCTCGCCGCGGGCCAGCAGCAACTTGGGGTGCACCCCCTTCAGCGCGTCGGTCACCATGAACTCGGCGCGCAGTAGGCCCACGCCGTCGACGTCGAGCGCGGCCACCTCCTCGGCGTGCTGGGGGAAGGCCAGGTTGACGTAGAGCTTGGTCGCCAGCGGCGTCGCCGCCGCGGCCGGCTCGCTCGGCCCGCTGACCGTGACCCTCGCGCCCGCCGTCGGCGCGGCCGTGCCGAGCGCCCCCTCGTAGACGACGCCCTTGGTGCCGTCGACGGTGACGACCTCGCCGTCGCGCAGCACCGTCGTGGCCACCCGCGCGCCCACGACGCACGGCACGCCCAGCTCGCGCGAGACGATCGCCGCGTGGCAGGTGATCCCGCCGCCGTCGGTGACCAGCGCGCTGGCGCGGCGCATGAGCGGTACCCAGTCGGGGCTCGTCATCTTGGCCACCAGCACCTCGCCGTCGTGGAACTGATCGCCCTGGTCCGGCGAGCTCAGCACCCGCACCGCGCCGCTCGCGCGCCCCGACGATGCCGCCAGGCCCTGGACGAGGATCCGCCCCTCCTCGGGCGCCGGAGCCGCCGCGGCCGCGGCGGCGGCCAGGGTGGTGATCGGGCGAGACTGCACCAGGTACTGGTGCCCGTTGGCGATCGCCCACTCGGTGTCCTGGGGCGTGCCGTAGTGCGCCTCCACCGCGAGGCCCAGGCGCGCCAGATCCAGCACCTCCTCGTCGCTCAGCACGCGCGCGCTGGCCTCGGACGGGCTCAGCGTCACCTGCTGGTCCTCACCGTCGGGCCCGCGCACGATCTTGAAGTCCTGGGTGCCGATGCGCACGTGCTCGAGGGTGGGACCGTCCTTGGCCACCACGTAGGTGTCGGGCTCGACCTCGCCGCTGACCACCACCTCGCCCTGACCCAACGCCGCATCGATCACGATGCGGCTGGTGTCGCCGGTCGAGGGGTCGGCCGTGAACATCACGCCCGCACGCTCCGAGGGGATCATCTCCATCACGACCACGCCCATGGCGGGCACGTCCGTCGTTCGCCGGCTGGTCCGGTACGAGATGACGCGCGCCCCGTAGAGCGAGGCCCAGCAGCCCACCACGGCCTTGGCCACCTCGTCGTCGCCGGCGACGTTGGTGAAGGTCGCGTTCATGCCCGCGAAGGAGGTGTCGCTGGCGTCCTCGCCGGTGCCCGACGAGCGCACCGCGACGCGCACGTTCGTGCCCAAGCGGTGGTACGCCTCGACCAGGGCGGCGAGCAGGTCGTCGGGCAGAGCCACCCCGCTGATCAGCCCCTGGGCCTGGTCCGCGGCGCGGGTGAGGTCGGCCGTGCTCTCGACGTCCACCGACGCCAGCACCGACGCCAACGCGTCGTCGATCCCGGCGCTCGACAGGGCGTAGCGGTACGCCTCGGCGGTGACCACGAAGCCCGGCGGGACCGGGAGCTTGGCGAAGGTCAACTCGCCCAGGTTGGCGCCCTTGCCGCCCACCAGGGCGGCGTCGGTGACCCGGATCGCATCGAACCAGCGAATGAGTTCCATGTCCACACCTCCAGTGCCGTACGGTGCCGTGGTGTCATGCCGTGCGGCTCCGTGCCACCATGCTGGCACGAGCGACCCCGACGGTGCCAGGGGCCAAAGTCACGCGCCGCGACGCGGCGGGCGTTGCGACCAGGTGCGCGAGGGCCTCTAGGCCGCGGACGAGCTCGACGACGTCAGGGCGGCGGCGAAGGAGACCGCGTCGTCCACGGTCACGCTGAAGCGCCGTCCGCCCGCTAGGTCGACCACCAGCGCCTCGCCGGGGCGAGTGATGAGGGCGGCGCGCCGAAACAGCCGCAGGCTCCCTCGGTACCCGAAACCGCCCATGCGCAGCACCGGCGCCGGGCCCACCGACGCGGTCACGATCTCGCTCGGGGCGAAGCGCTGAGCGACCAGCCCGCCGGGACCGTACAGGATCTCGAGCGAGCGGCCGCTCGGCTCGTCGACCACGCGCACCACCACCCGCATCGCCACGCACGCCAGGGTGCCCACCAGTGCCACCGAGCCGACCCGCGCGACTCGCGCGCAGCGCCAGCGTCGCGCGCCGCGCCGGCGCGCGCGCCAGCACCGGCAGGCCTCCAGCACGCCGGCCCCGATCAGCAGGCCGACGATCCCGCCGGTCGACAGGCGCTCCTCGATGACGATGTCCTTGCTCATCACGTCGCGGTTGCTCATGGCGTCACGGTCCTTCCCTCTCGAACTGCCCGACTCACGGCCCCCACGGCCAACCTAGAGCCGTTGCGCGCCTCGCGCCACCGGGCGTGAGAGCGCCGGCGCTCTCACGCCGGGGCGAGTACCGTCACCGTCTCGGCCCCCGTGCCCTCGTCACGACGCCCGACCCGCCACCCGCGCCACGCGAAGTCCTCCAGAGCCGCCACGCCGTCCTCGAGCAGCTGGCGGGCGAGGACGCCCTTCACCGCCTTGGCGGCGTGTCCCGCGGCTCGCGCCCCGTCGGGCGTGACGAAGGCGACGTCGATCACGCGACTCGCCGCCGCCAGAACCGCGGGGTCGAGGGCGCGAGCGTGCTCGCGCGGCAGGAGGGTCACCACCGTGCTCGCGCGCGTCGCGTCGGCCACGACGGCGCTGACCGGACCGCGCCAGAAGGCGTCCAGCCGCCCGAGCGGGGTGAGGTCGACGCTCATCGTCAGCCTGTAGTCCGCGATGAGGTCCTGCGCGCTCGTCACGCCGTAGAGCCCCGAGGGCACGAGCACGCGTCGGCGCTGGGCCGGGGTCAGCGACGACGCCTCGAGGTGGGTCCACACCACTCCGCAGTAGCGCTCGTGGGCCGGACGCACGGGGGCGCGGCCCTCCGCCAGAGCCCGCGCCGCGACCGACGCACGCTCGAGCGTGGCGCCGCGCGCCGCGAAGACCCGCTCCCCCTCGGACGGGCTCGCCCGCACCACGACATCGGCCAGCGCCTCGCGTACCTGGTCGCGCGCCGCGCCGAGTTCGGCACCGAAGCTGTCGCCCGCGCGCGCCACCCGACCACCCGGCTGCTTGGCCTGCGACGGCGGCAGCAGCACGAACGGGCGGAGCACGCCCCCACGGTACCGGGATCAGGCCACGCGCAGCACCGCCGGCGTGACGTTGTGCGACTTCAGGAAGTGACGGACGCGCACGACCTGCTCCTCGGAGAGATCGCGATCGCGGGTGGGACCAAACGTGACCGTCTCGCCGTCCACGGTGACCGCCCAGTTGCCGCGGTGGGTCTCGTGGACCTCACCGAAGCGCTCGAGCAGGCAGCAGACGTCGTGCCACTGGATGTTGTGGTTTATCGGGTGTCCGAAGACCTTCCCGAGTGTCAAGCGGTGGTGGTGGTCCAACTTCACTGACATCGTCAACCCCCTTCGAGGGCGAGGGCTCGCCCTCGCACTCACTCTCGCCCCTCTAGGGGGTGATGTCAAGGGTTGTGACCAACTCCACGTGCTCGGTCATCGGGAACAGATCGAGAACTCGCAGATCACGCACGGCGTAGCCAGCGTCTAAGAAGTTCGTAAGGTCCCGCGCGAAAGTCGCGGCGTCGCACGAGACGTAGACCACGCGCCGGGGCCGGCGCTGGGCCAGCGCCGCAGCCACGCCGCGCCCCAGCCCCGATCGCGGCGGGTCGAGCACCACGACGTCACCCTCGCCGACGGCGTCGTGCACCGCGCGCGGGGTCACCGACCACGCGCGCACCCGCACCGCACCCATCGCGTCGAGGTTCACCCGCGCGTCGGCCACCGCGTCGGGCGAGGACTCGACCGCGCTCACCCGACCACGCGGGCCCACCGCGCGCGCCAGGGCGGCGGCGAAGAGGCCCACGCCGCTGAAGAGGTCGACGACGTGATCCCCGGGGCCGGCTTGGGCGCCCGCGAGCACCGCCTCGCTCAGTACGTCGGGCGCGTCGCGGTGCGACTGCCAGAAGGACTGGGGCGACACGTCGAAGGCGTGCGGACCCACGCGCACGCGCGAGCGCGTGGTGGGGTCGATCGCGGCGTTGCGCAGGCTGCGCACATCGGTGGCCGCCCGCGCACCGCGCCGGCGCACCACCGCGAAGGGCTCGCCGTCGCCGATGGCCCGCAGCTCGACCTCGTCGGCGCCGCGCCACGACGTCGCGAACGCCGGGGCCAGGCGCTCGTCGGCGAGCCAGCACGGGTCCACCGCGACGAGCTCGTGGGAGCGCGCTGCGCGCAGCGACAGGCGACCGTCGCCGTCCACCGCGCAGCGCAGCCGCGTGCGCGAGCCTCGCGGGGCGGGGAACTCCTCGACGCGCACGTCGTGGGTGACACCGGCGATGCGTCGAAGGTGCTCACCCACCAGGGCCGCCTTCCACGACGCCTGGGCGGGGAACGACGCGTGCTGCAGGTCGCAGCCGCCGCACGCGCCCGGGCCGGCGTAGCGGCAGGGCGGCGTCACGCGCTCGGCGCTGGCCTCCAGGACCTCGAGGGCGTCGGCGCGCGCGAAGCGACTGGTGCGCTCGACGACCACGGCGCGCACCAGCTCGCCGGGCAGCGCGTGGCGCACGAACACGACGCGACCGTCGCCCAGGTGACCCACCGCGCCGCCGGAGGCGGGGCGCTCGACGCGCACCACCTCGACGTCACCCGAGGCGGGCGTCGGGGAGCTCACGAGCGCGCTCGCGCGGCCGCGTGCGCCACGAAGAGATCGACCAGGCGCTGGGCGCGCCCGCGCGCCGCGGGCGTCTCGCGCCGCGTGCGCTCCAGCAGCGCGGCCGGGTCGAGGCCGACGGCGCGCACGCCCTCGTCGCCGCCGGACAGCCACTGGGCCAGCTGCGCGTCGTCGATCTCGGGGTGGAACTGCACGCCCACGTCGGCCCCCACCGCGAAGGCCTGCACCGCGGCCGGCGTCGTCGCCCACGGCTCGGCGGTCGCCGGCAACGTGCAGCGGTCGAAGTGGTACTCGAACCAGGGCCCCGGCTCGAGGGGCGACTCACCCACCGGCTCGACCTCGTACCAGCCGACCTCGGGCTCGTCGGACGCGCTCACCTCCCCGCCGTGGTAGCGGCACAGCGCCTGCGCCCCGAAGCAGATCCCCAGGACGGGGACCGCTCGGCGCTGGGCCGTGGCGATGAGCGCCAGCTCGCGGCCGAACCAGGCGGCCTCGATCGCGTCGTCGTAGACCGCGTGGGTCGAGCCCAGGATCACCAGCGCGTCGTAGCCCACCAGATCGGGCGTCGGGTGATCGGCGTCCATCATCGCCACGTCCACCGCGTAGCCCCGCGCGGCGAAGGCCTCCCCGATCAGTCCCGGCGAGTCCTCGACGTGGTGACGGATGGCCAGGACGCGCGACATGGTGCCTCGACTCTAGTGAGTCGGCCGCCCGGGCGAACCCGGGGCCCCGGGCTCACTCGCCGGGCAGGGACCAGCCCAGCGACCGGGCCACCTCCCGACAGGTCGGGCAGATCGGGTACTTCGCCGGGTCGCGCCCGGGAACCCACACCTTGCCGCACAGGGCGCGCACCGGCGTGGCGTTGATCATCCCCTCCACCACCGAGTTGCCCAGCGCGACGAACTCCCCGTCGGGCGGGGTGTAGCCCTCGAGGACGATGTGGGTGAAGCGATCGTGGTCGCCGTCGTCGAGGGTCACGTCGAGCGAGGTCTCCACGACCGGGCGCGTCAGGGTGTCGGGCTCACTCACGCCCCGAGAATACCGGGTGGGTAGTCTCGTGACACCATGGCTCGTCGACGTCGCCCCCCCGTTCGTCCCCTCGGCCGCGTCGCGTCGCACTTCACCCGCGAGGGGACCCCCAAGACCCCCTACCGCACCGAGCGCGAGGCCCAGAGCGCCGCGCAACTGGCCTGGACGCTGGAGCGCGTCGAGCTCAACGCCTACCGCTGCGACCTGTGCCACCAGTGGCACATCGGGCGTCGCTTTCGCTCCGAGTAGCGACCGGGCCGCGAAAGCGGGCACAATAGGGGGACCCGACACGAAAGGTGACCCATGGCGGTCCAGGCCTACATCTTGATACAGTCCGAAATCGGTTCGAGCGAGAACGTGGTGGCCGCCACGCGCGCGGTGCCGGGCGTGCTGGAGTCCTACGAGGTGACCGGTCCCTACGACGTCATCGTGCGCTGCAGCGCGGAGAGCGTCGACGACCTGGGCAAGTTCATCGTCGGGGCCATCCAGAAGGTTCCCGGCATCACGCGCACGCTCACCTGCCCGGTGGTGAACGTCTAGACACCCCTAGTGCTTAATTCGTCAAGCCGCGAGGTCGACTCGATGCTTCCAGGCGGTGTCCTCGTCGTAGGTGACGTGTTGTGCGAGACAGGCGTGCAGGATGCCGACCCAGCGATTGGCCAGTTGACGAATGGCCTGACGGTGGGTCTTGTCGCGTCCTCGTAACTCGTCGTAGTAGGCCCGGGCCCCCGACGACTTGGTGATCGAGCAGAACGCCCACTGGTCGAGGGCGTCGGCCAGCCGCCGGTTTCGCATGTGACGCGCGAGTAGCACGTGACTCTTGCCCGAGGCCCGCGTGATCGGTGACGTGCCGGCGTAGTTCCTGCGAGACTGGGCGGTGGCGTAGCGCTTGGGGTCATCCCCGAACTCTGCGAGCACCCGGGCGCCGAGGACCGTCCCTAGTCCTGGCAGGGAGTGGATGATCTCGGCGTCCGGGTGCTGCTCAAAACCCGACGTCAGCGCCGCCTCCAGCGAGTCGACCTGAGCGTTGTAGGCGCGGATCATCGCGACGTGGGCGCTGGTCGTGGCCCCGTAGGCGAGCTCGACGACCGGGCCCTGGGCGAGTTGCTCCTCGCGCAGCGCCGCCTGGATCTCGCTCGCTCGCCGCTCGAGGTTGCGCATCCGTCCCGCGCGCTTCAGTGCGGCCGTGATCGTGGACTGGGACAACAGGCGCCCCGAGCGTTGGCGTCGGGGCGATCTCGAGGATCGCCACCGCGTCGCGATCGTCGAGGTCGGTGCCGAAGGCCAGCAGCGCCGCGGGGTAGTAGTCCTTCAGGGCGTTGCGCAGGGCGTTCACCTCGCGTTGGCGGGCCCAGATGGCGCTCTGGTGGGCTCGGGCGAGGACCTTGATCGCCTCGGCGTTCTCGCTGTCGCCGGCCGCCTCGCGGTGGTTGTGCCGGTCGGTGCGCACGAGGTCGGCGAGGACCTTGGCGTCACCGGGGTCGGACTTGGACCCCGAGGTGACGTGGCGCTCGCGGTAGCGCGCGGCCGACATCGGGTTGATCGCGTAGACGCGGTAGTTAGCGCCAAGCAGGGCCGTAACGATGAGTCCCCAATCCTTCTCGATGCCGACGGCGACGTCCTCGGGTTCTTCGGCGTGCGCGCCCAGCAGTTCGTGCAACGCTCGAACACCGAGAAGCGTGTCAGGGATCCTCTTGCGGGTGAGGACCTCTCCCGCCTCGTCCAGGACGCAGATGTCGTGGTGGGCCTCGGCCCAGTCCACTCCGACGAATATCACGTGGTCACCTCCTATGGTCGAATGCCGCGAGCCCGGAGGGCGACGGCGGCGACCTAGTGGATCAGTGCTCCTGGCACGACACCTCCGGCCTTCTCCGTCAACCTCACCAACCGACTGGGGCACGATCTAGACCTAGAACTCAGGGTTCGGGAAAACTAAGTGCTCACCAGTCGGTGGCTCGGTGGAAAGCCTGCCCCATTCGAAGCGAACCTTCCAGTCCCATTAGGAGAACGCGCCCGCCTCGCGCAGCTGCGCCTGGCGCGAGGCGTCGATCCCCCACGCGGCGAGCGCGGCGCGGGTGCCCGAGCCCGGGGTGAGCGGCGCCGAAGTGACCGCGCCGGGAGTGCGCGAGAAGCGCGGCGCGGGCGCGGGCTGGCGGGGAGCGTCGAGGAAGACGCGGCGCGCGACGTTGTGCGGGTGCGCGGGCGCCTCGCGCGGTGACAGCACCGGCGTGACGCAGGCGTCGACGCCCTCGAAGGCCGCCTCCCACTCGTCGCGCGTGCGCGTGGCGAAGATCCGCGCGAAGCGCGTCGTGGTCGCGGGCCAGTGCTCCCGGTCCATCTGGGGGGGCAGGTCGGCCGGGTCCAGGCCCAGGCCCGTCACCAGCGCGTCGTAGAACTTCGCCTCGATCGCCCCCACCGCGACGTAGCGGTGGTCGCGCGTCTCGTAGACCTCGTAGAAAGGCGCCCCGGTGTCGAGGATGTTGACGCCGCGCTCCTCGACCCAGTACCCGGCGTTGAGCAGCGCGTGGGTCATGGCCATCATCGAGGCCGAGCCGTCGAGCATCGCCGCGTCGACCACCTGGCCCTCTCCGGTGGCGCGCGCGTGGCTGAGGGCGGCCAGGACCCCGACCACCAGGAACAGCGCCCCTCCGCCGAAGTCGCCCACGAGGTTGAGCGGTGGCGTCGGGCGCTCCCCGGCCCGCCCGATCGGCCACAGCGCCCCGGACAGCGCGATGTAGTTGATGTCGTGGCCGGCACGCGACGCCAGGGGCCCCGTCTGGCCGTAGCCGGTCATGCGGCCGTAGACCAGGCGCGCGTTGCGGGCGAGCGCCTCGGCCGGGCCCAGACCGAGGCGCTCGGCCACCCCCGGGCGAAACCCCTCGACCAGCACCTCGGCGCGCTCGACGAGCTCCAGCACCAGGGCCCGCCCGGCATCGGCCTTCAGGTTCACCGCGACCGAGGGGCGCGAGCGGTTCAGCAGGTCCCAGGTCGGCTCGGGCGCGGCGTCGGGGTCGCCGCGCTCGAGGCGCAGCACGTCCGCTCCGAGGTCCGCCAGCAGCATGCAGGCGTAGGGGCTCGGCCCGATGCCCGCGAGCTCGACGACCCGCACCCCCGCCAGCGGACCGCCCACGGCCCGTCTAGTCCCACCAGAGGTCGTGGCCCAGCACGCCGCGACCGATGAGGCCCAGCTGAACCTGCGAGGTACCCTCAACGATGGTGAGCTGGCGCGCGTCGCGGTAGTAGAGCTCGGTGGGGTGGTCCTCCATGTAGCCCGCGGCACCGAGCAGCTGCACGGCCAGCCCCGACGCCTTGACCGCCACCTCAGACGCGTAGTACTTCGCCATCGACAGCATCGGCACGTAGGGCTTGGTGAACTTGCCCTGGTCGGCCAGCCAGGCCGCGCGATAGGTCAGGAGACGGGCGGCCTCGATCTCGGTCGCGCACTTGGCGATCTCCCACTGGATCCCCTGAAACTCGGCGATGGTCTGGTTGAAGGCGGCGCGGCCCTTGGCGTACTCCGTCGCGTACATCAGGGCGCCCTCGGCGAGTCCGATCCCCCGCGCGGCCACGATCGGGCGCATCGCGTTGAGCGACTGCATCGCGAGCAGGAACCCTCCGCCGATGACCTGGTCGGGACCCACGTGCACGTCCTCGAAGACGATCTCGGCGGTGTCGATGCCGTGTACGCCCATCTTCTTGTCGACGCGCGGACGCGACACCCCCGGCGTCGTGGCGTCCACGATGAAGCCGGTGATGTCGGAGTGGTGACGCGACGACGGGTCGCCCGTCTTGGCGAAGACCGTGAACCAGTCGGCCTGCATGCCGCCCGAGATCCAGACCTTGACGCCGTTGAGCACGTAGCCCCCCTCGACGTCGGGATCGGGCGTGGCGCGCGTCTGCATGCCCGCCACGTCCGAGCCGGCCCCGGGCTCAGACAGGCAGAACGAGGCGCGCGTCGTGCCGTTGGCGATGCCCGGCAGGTAGCGCTGCTTCTGCTCCTCGGTGCCGGCGATCATGATCGGCCCGGTCGGCAGTCGCGTGAGCAGCAGCATCAGGCCCAGCACGTTGGAGTACTTGGTGACCTCCTCGATGGCCAGCGTCAGCCCCATGATGCCCGCACCCGACCCGCCGTACTCCTCGGGAATGCACAACCCGAGCAGGTCGGCGCGGCGAAACTCGTCGAAGATGTCCTGGGGGTAGGCCGACGTGGTGTCGATCTCGCGCGCGCGGGGCTTGATCTTGTCCTGCGCCAGGCGCCGCACCGTCAGCTGGAGTTCACGTAGTTCGTCGGAGAGTTCAAAGTCCATACGTCGAAAGTTAGCCCGTGGTCGTACCGGCCTCGCGCGGCTCCGGACCCGGCCGACGCCGCCGACGAGGCGCGAGGGGCCTACGCGGCGCGGTTGCCGTCGGGGTGCGCGGTGCCGTCGGGGTGCGCGGTGCCGTCGGGGTGCGCGGTGCCGTCGGGGCGACGACGTCCACGCACACGGCGTCGACCACGACGTGAGAGCCGGGCGAGCCGGTTGCGTGATCGAACCCGCCCTGAGTGCCTCGTAGCAGGCTGAGTTCGAGTGATTCGTGGATCTATCACCAACCAACGTTCTCGACGCCGCGGACACGTGACTGCAGACGTCGGGCCTCCTTGCGGACAGCCTCCACGGGGCAACCGTAACGCTCCGCCACCCGATTCGACGTGACCTGAAAGCCCGCCCGCTTGGCCACGATCAGCTCGATGGCCGCCGCCCCGACACTTCCGGTCGGGGGTGCCCCCCCGCCGTCCGGCACCAGGCTGGCGTGCTCGGTCACGTACCACCACGCCGCCAGGCAACGTGCGGCGAACGAAAGCCCCAGCGTGGTCGCCGACTGGCGCAAGAGTACGGACGCCCCGGCATCCAGATCGACGAGTGGATCAGGGGGCGGGCGCAGCAACTCGTCCAGCCGCGCGTGGAAGGCCTTCGCGTAGACGTCACGCCGAAGCAGCTCTTGTCCGATCGCCACCATTGGGAAGGACTCGACTTCGAGCACGAGCCTGGTCGGAGTGGGGCGCCAGTAGAGGGCGAACGGCAGTTCACGACCAGCAGACGTCTTGAGCTCGCCTGACGTGATGGCGATGCCATCGGCGTTGCGCGGTTCGGTCGAGGTCCCAACGCGCAGGGGCCTCTCGTCAGATCGCAATCCGACAATGATCGCCGGCCCCCGAGAGCCATAGAGCCGGAGCACCGCTTCGAGGGGCGAGTTCGGAGCGACTTCCCGTCGGTTGATGCGCTCGTTAGACAGCACCGATTCCCAGAACGACATGGCCAGCCGACTACCCGTTCGAGCCAGGATGTCCCCGTGGTACGAGCCCTTCGCCGTGACCCGGCCCGCGGATCCCTTGGGTGTGACGCGTCGTGACGGCCGAGCCCGCGCACCACTGGGCGCCGGATGCCCCGCCGTTGGCGCCAGCTGTGTCGCAGGCGCTACCTCGCGGGCGGGTGGCCTGGGCACCGCATTCGGAGCCCCTGGCGAAGGCGCGGCCCCCGGAGGCGCGGCCCCCGAGGGCGTCGGATCGGCGACCGGCGCGCCAGCCGGTACGTCCTTCTCTGCGCCCGATGGTCCGACACACTCCTGACAGCCCAGGTGCGCCTTTCCGGCGACGAGGCGGGCCGATGACCCGCACGACGGGCACACGGGTGCCAGGAACGACGAGGTGAGCGGTGTGTACAGCACCGAAAACGAGTAGGTCCGCTCGCCCCGGCGTACCACTGCCGCAGTCCGGTAGGCCGGGACGCAGAGCACGTGCAGGCGCAGGGGGGTCACCTCGAAGGTGGGCCGGAGCTCGTCGGCCACCTCCGCACGCCGTCTCATCCATTCGGTGTTCGTGGCGTCAGCCTGGGCCGAGAGCAACGGCGCGCGATCCGCCGCGGCACGGGCGCGTCGGTCCTCGATGGAATCGAGGACTCGGCGGTAGTAGTCATCGACCACCGCGAGCTGGGAGCGCAGCCGGACGGCGGTCTGGCGGGACAGCACTTCCTGTCGGGACCTGGCGCGGCAGCGGATGAGTGCGTCAGCGGTGATTACACCGGCGTCGAAGGGTGGTTCGATACCGGTCGGCATCCAGGGTTCGCGGGCCGCGTACCGGAGTCTGTACTCCAGCTCGGGGGGCACCGGCGCACCAGTGGCGGTAGCGACCCAGACCTCTTCGAGCTCGTGGACCTGCTCGTCGACCGAAATGCGGTACGTCACGAGCGCTCCGACGCGCAGGACGAGGAGATAGGTCGACTCGGGTGCGTCGATGACGTCAACTCGGCCGTGCTCGGGGTGCAGGACTTCGCGAATCCTTAGCTCGAGGTCCTTCGGCGTGGGAGGCAGGCCCTGAGGCCAGGGGAGCCGCGACCAGCCGACGTCGCCGAGTGCGAAGACCGACTGGGCGGCATCCATCAGGAGCGGATGGCCGGGAGCGAGGAGCACGAAGCCGTCTTCGCGCGACACCTCAGGATCCTCGGTGAGCCCGACCTCCTCGGGGAGCCCGAGCCCCTGGCGGAGCTCGTCGGGCAGCGCCAGGAGTGCCCCCTCGGGAATCCGCTCCGCCAGCGCCGTTGCGACCGAGTGATCTTTAGTGAGTCCACTCATGCCGCACTCCTCACG
>JBMFWX010000044.1:0-15205 GCA_049964855.1 Acidimicrobiales bacterium | reverse complement strand
GCGTCCGACGTGACGCACGGGGACGACCGGCACCGCCGCGTCCCCGTGCGTCACCATGCGGACTGTTCTACTACGTCAGACTTCTCTCGCCGCTCGGCGAAGTTAGGAGATCGCGCCGTTCAGCTTGACTCGTGACACCGGCACCGCCCCCGCCTGCACGCCGTAGTGCGACAGAATCGCCTGGTACGTCCCATTGGCGATGAGCACCCGAATCGCCGCGGCGATCGCCTTGGCGAGCCCCAGTCCGGCGGTGGTCTTCGGCGTGGCGATGCCGTAGGGCGCCACGTTGACGGCGTGGCCGACGAGCTTGAACGCGCCGTGCGACGTCGCCACGATGTGGCCAGCGATCTGACTGTCAGCGAAGCCGAAGTTGGCCTGGCCCGAGGACACCGCAACGTTGGCCTCGGTCTGGGTCGAGAACGTCATGACCGTGAGCGGCTTGCCCGAAGGGCACGCCTTCGCGTGCGACTGGGCGTCGGTCTGCTCCACCGTCCCGGTCTCCACCGCCACCTTGTAGCCGCAGAAGCTCCTGAAGCCCGTGAAGCTCACCTTGGCCGAGGAGCGGGCGTAGACGCCCTCACCGGCCTGGAAGTAGTCCACGAAGTTGACTTGCTTCTCGCGGGCCTTGTTGTCGGTGAATGACGAGTTGCCAATCTGGTAGTGACCGGCCTTGATCCCCGCGATGATGTTGTCGAAGGTGACGTTGTTCTCGTGCACCCGGATGCCGAGCGTCTTGGCGATGGCATTGATCAGGTCGATGTCGAAGCCCACCATGGTGGTCCCCTTCATCGACTCGTCCGGTGGGTAGGTCGCGTCGGTGGCGACCTGGAGAACCTTGCCCTTGTAGACGGCCGGAACCAGCTTGGCGGCTGCCGCGTTGTACTTCCCTGTGGTCGATGCCGCACCGGCGACGGCACTCGAGGCCACAACGAGCGTGGCTACCCCTGCGAGCGCCAGTGCCCCCCGAACTCGTGAAAACGCATGCATGCAAACTCCTCGCTCTGCGACCGCCGTGGTCGCAGCAGTCATTGATAGCAGATTGTCCCCCGCGCAGGGGCACCACCCGCACGAATCGCCTCCGGTGTTCCTCCCCTCAGTCCGCCGCCGGGACCCGCGGTCGGTCCCACCACCCGCGCCGCTGCGGCGACAAGAGCACGTCGGCATACCCACGGGCCTGGTGGCGCTGGCGCCAGGTCAACTGCTCCCGGGCGGCTGCCAGCTCGCGATCGGGGTCACCCAGCGGTGTGCGCCACGTCGGGTCGGCCGCGAGGTCGAAGCTGCGCGAACTCCCGTCGGCGAATTGCACGAAGGCGACGTCGTCGCTCAGGGAGACCGCCAAGTTGTGCTCGCCCGAGCTGTGACGCCGTGTGGGGTCCACGTCCCACCCGGTCTGGGCATACCACCGGTAGTCCCACTCGTAGTGGGCGACGTCGCGCGTCGGGTCGTCCGCCCCGTCCAGGACGCCCACCAGCGACCGCCCGTCGCACTGGGCGGGCACCGGTACGCCGAGGGACTCGGCCAGCGTCGGTAGCACGTCGACGTTCTCGGTGTAGCAGGTAACGCGACTACCCGGGTCCGCCCGACGGGGGTCGCGCCACACGCCCACGACGTGGTAACTCTGCGGAAAGAAGCCGAGCTTCTCGACCAGGCCGTGATCCCCCAGCTGGTCACCGTGGTCCGACGTGACCACCACGAGGGTGTTGTCCCACTCGCCGCGCCGCTGGATGGCCTCCACCACCCGTCCCAGCTGGTCGTCGACCTCGCTGATCATGCCGTAGTACTGGGCGCGCAGCTGGCGCACGCCCGCCTCGTCTCGGGGAGCACGCGACGGCGCGAACTGCAGGGCCGCCTCGTGCACCGGATGGCGGCCCGACGTCGCGGGCGCCAACGGAAGCGGCACGTCGGCGGGGTCGTAGAGCCGCGAGAAGTGCCCGGCGGCAGCGTAGGGCGGGTGCGGGCGTAGGTAGCTGAGATAGGCGAACCATCCCGACGGCTGGCGGTCGAGCCACGACAGGAAGCGGTCGGTCAGGAACGCACTCAAGGACAGGTCCGCGGGGCGCTCGGACTCCCCCCGCAGGGCCACCTCCCACCCGTAGGGGACATCGTGTCCGTGCGAGCGCAGCCACTGGATCCAGCCCGCCTGGCTCTCGGGCAGGTACAGGCCGACCGACAGTCCCGGGAGCACGCCGTCGTACGAGTCGAGCCGCGGGTCATCGGCGCCGTCGGCGAGCACGGGGTCGACTCCCTGGTCCGTGTAGCCAAACAGCGTCGGGTCGTACCCGGCGTCACGCGCCACCGTGGCGATGCTCTCCATGTGGCGAGCCAGTGGCGTCCCGTTGGCCACGACGCGGTTGTTCATCTGGTAGGTGCCCGTGTACAGGGCCGCCCGTCCCGGGCTGCACGGGGCGGCCTGCGAGTAGTGCTTGGTGAGCGTCACCCCCTCGCGCGCCAGGACGTCCAGGGTGGGCGTCTGCACCAGAGGGTGCCCGCCGCCGCCCCAGGAGTCACCGCGGAACTGGTCCAACGTGATCACCAGGACGTTCATGAGGGACTGAGCAGGCGGTGAAGGTGCTCGGACACCTCGTCGAGGATGGCCAGGACTTCCGGCACCGTACCGCCCAAGCGGATGAAGCCGTGGATCATGCCGGCGGCCTCCAGCAGCTCGACGCGCACCCCGTAGTGCTCGAGCAGCCCCGCGTAGGCCACGTCCTCGTCGCGGAGCGGATCGCACGCCGCGATGACCATGATGGCCTGGGCGGAGGCACCGATGTTCCGGGCGAACAGGGGAGACACTTGGGGATCCATCGGGTCGCGCCCCTGGAGGTACTGACCGTAGTCGTAGCGCAGGTGATCCAGATCGATGCCGTAGCCCTGCCGGAACTCCTGGGCGGAAGCCGTCATCAGCTGGGGCCCGAGTGTCGGATAGAACAGGACCTGGCCCGCCGGCCGCTCGGGCTCGTGGGCCAGAGCCACTGCCACGTCGGTGGCCAGCGTGGCACCCGCTGAGTCGCCCATCACCACCAGGGGGTCGTCGGGTCCGCAGAATTCGGCGCGGCGCCGGTACGCCTCACGCGTCGCGTCGATGGCGTCCTCGACAGCAGCGGGAAAGGGGTGCTCGGGGGCTCGGCGGTAGTCGATGGCCAGCAGGCGCACGCCGACGTGCTGAGCGATGCGCCGGCACACGCCGTCGTGCGACTCCAGGTCGCCCATCACGTACGAGCCGCCGTGGAAGTACACGACGAGGCCCCCGCCCTGAAGCGTCGGCGGGACGTACAGGCGAGCCCGGATGAGCCCGGCGCGGCCCGTGAGCGCTACATCGCGCGTGTCGGCCATCGGATCGGGAGCAGCCCACTGGGCCAACGGGTCGCTAAGGAACTCCGCCCGCCGCTGCTCAATGCTCTGGGTCGCCGGGTGGGCGCGTGGCCCGGCCCGTCGCGCCTCAACCACATGGGCCAGCGCGGAGTGCACTCGACGCTCCATCTCACCTCCGCGCCTCAGCCTATGCACGGGTCAGCGGCCCCGCCGGCGGATCGCGCCGACCCGGCAGCATCGCCGCCGAGCCCTCTAGCGCAGCCCGAGTCGCCCGGCCGCGTCACCCAGCTCGGCTCGGGCCCGCGGATCGGCGGCCGACTCGATCAGCGCCGAGGCCTGCTCACACTGGCTGCGACCCCACAGGTGCGCGGTTCCCTGGTCGGTCACCACCGACGAGTGCTGGAACGAGCACACGGGACTGGTGAGCTGGGCCACGATGGTCGAGCTCGCGCCCGCGTCGTGCCAGGAGCGCAGTGCGAGGACCGCCTGCCCGCCGCTGGAGTGCAGCGACCCGGCGACGAAGTCCGGCTGACCCCCGAAGCCGGAGTAGATCCGACCGCGGACGTAGCTGGCATTGGCTTGCGCGCGCAGATCAACCTCCACGGCAGTGTTGATCGAGACCATCCGAGGCTGGTCGGCGATGCGGGCCGGGTTGTTGACCAGCTCGGTGCGCCGAAAGATGACGCGGCGATTGCCGTCGAGCCAGCGATATAGGTCCGGCGAGCCGAAGGCGAAGGTCGTCACGATGGGGCGCTGGGCGTCGAGGTGACCAGTCCGGTCCAACTGCATCACCCCGTCACTGATCATCTCCGACCAGACGCCCAGGCCCCGTCGCTGGCCCAGTGCTGACAGCACGGCGTCGGGAATCGCCCCAATGCCCATCTGCAGCGTCGCTCCGTCGTCGACCAGGGCGGCTACCCGTTCGCCGATGCTGGCGTGCCCGTCGTTGCCGACCTTGCGATTCGGCGCCGCTAGCGGCGTCGGCGCCTCGATGGCCACGTCAATGGCGTCCTCGTCGATCTCGGCGTCACCGAATGTGTAGGGCAGGTGGCGGTTGATCTGTGCCACGACCAGTCCGCCGCGTCGCTGGACCGCGCGCAGCGCAGCCGGCAGGATGTTCACCTCTACGCCAAGGGAGACCCGTCCGCGCAGCGGTGCCGTCACCTGGACCATCACCACGTCGGGCACGAACGTCGTCGCGAAGAGGCGCGGCACCAGCGACAGGCGCATGGGCAGGTATTCCAGACTCTCGTGGCCGCGCACCCCCGGGCCAACGAAGGGCGTCACGGTGGTCACGCCCTCCCGCGTCGGCCACCCCATCTGCGCGTTCAGGGCGAACAGCCGGTAGCGCGGCCAGACGCGGTCCGCGACGCTCAGCAGCTCCCAGGGCGTGGAGAAGTTCCCCCCTACCACCACGCGCGGGCACGATGCCTCCAGGGATCGCAGGCGCTGGGCCAGTCGCTCGGATCCCACGATCTGCATCCGGCACTCTCCTCGACGTCCTCGACGCGAATCGGACGCTCAACGACCCCGGTCGCGCAGACCGGGGTCGTCAGCGAGCTCGAAAGCTCCTGAGCGGACGACCGGGCTCGAACCGGCGACCTCGACCTTGGCAAGGTCGCGCTCTACCAACTGAGCTACGTCCGCGTCGCCTCCAGTGTAGCCGACGCCTTGCGCCGCGCCGCTCGGGCGGGCGATCATCGGCCGGTGCTCCCGAAGCCACCGGCGCCGCGGGCGCTCGGTGGCAGCTCCCCGCTGGCAACGAAGCGCGCGGCCGCCACCGGGACGATGACCAGCTGCGCGATCCGGTCCCCGCGCCGCACCACGTAGGCGCGGTGGGGGTCCAGGTTGACCAGGGCCACGCGGACGACGCCCCGATAGCCCGAGTCGATCAGACCCGGGGAGTTGATGCAGGTGACGCCGTGGCGCGCGGCCAAGCCGCTGCGCGGCAGCACCAAGCCGGCAAAGCCGACCGGAATCGCGAGGCGGATGCCCGCACTGACGGTGGCACGCCCTCCTCCCGGCGCGAGGATGCACTCCTCCTGGGCGACCAAGTCGTAGCCCGCGTCTCCGTCCTGGGCCTGCTCGGGGATCCCCGTGACGCCGACTTCCACCGCGAGAGGGATGTCCACGTTCGGAGACTACCCGCCGACCACGAGCGGTTTCGGTAGTGTCGTCCCGTGCTCGCGTGGATGGACCTGGAGATGACGGGACTGGAACCCGCGCAGCACGTCATCGTCGAGATCGCCACGATCATCACGGATGACGACCTCCACGTGATCGCCGAAGGGCCGGACCTCGTCATCCACGCAACGGTGGACCAGTTGGCGCAGATGCCGCCCATCGTCCAGGAGATGCACACCAAGTCGGGCCTCCTCGGCGCCATCGGCACCTCCACCGTCGAGCTGGCCGACGCCGAGCAGCAGACGCTGGCGTTCCTGCGCTCCCACGTCAACCAGCCCGCCACGGTGCCCCTGTGCGGAAACTCGATCGGCACCGATCGGCACTTCCTCCACCACCACATGCCCGAGCTGGAGGCCTTCTTCCACTACCGCAACGTCGACGTCTCCACGATCAAGGAGCTCATCCGTCGCTGGCGACCCGAGCTCCTCGAGGAGGTGCCCGACAAGGCGTCGAACCACCGCGCGCTCGACGACATTCGCGAGTCGATCGCCGAACTGCAATTCTACCGCGAGCGCCTCTTCATCCCCTCGCCGCGCCAGTAGTCTGCCCTGGTGGCCGACGCCCCGCTGACGATTGCCGAGGCGACAGCCCAGCTCACCGCACCGGGCCAGCCCTTCGAGACGACGGTCGCGGAGATCGGCTCGGTCGAGATGCGGGTCTGGCGCAACGCGCCGCCCAGCCTGCGCCACATCCTCGAGTCGTCTCGTCTCGTCACTTCGCCGAGCGCGACTTCCTCGTCTACGGGACGCAGCGACAAACCTTCGCCGAGCACGTCAGCGTCGCGGCGACCCTCAGTCGTCGCCTGCGCGAGCTCGGCGTCCAGCCGGGCGACCGGGTGGCCATCGCGTCACGCAACCTGCCGGGATGGGTCGCGGCGTTCTGGGGCATCGTCGCCAGCGGAGCGGCCGCCGTCCCGCTGAACGCCTGGTGGACGCGGGACGAGCTGGAGTTCGGCCTGACCGACTCGGGGGCCCCGTTCGTCGACCTCGAGCGGCGAGACGTCTTGGCCAACGCCTGGGGTCGGCTGCCCGACCTCCGTCACGTCGTCGTCCTGCCCGACGTCGCAGCGCAGAACCCCGCCGCGGCGCCGTCGCCCGCGGCGCCCCGGATCTGGACCCTCGACGAGCTGCTCGAACCGCTCGACGACGAACTGCTTGACGATGCCCCACCGACGCCCGACGACATCGCGACGATCTTCTACACCTCTGGCACGACCGGCCGCCCCAAGGGCGCGATCGGGACGCACCGCAACGCCCTGACCAACATGATGAACCTCTTCTTCATCAGTCAGCGTGCCGCGCTGCGCTATCCCGAAGCGATGCCACCACCAGACCTGCCGACGGCGACGCTGCTCAGCATTCCTCTGTTCCACGCGACGGGCTGCCTGGCCACGATGCTGGTCGCCACGGCCGCCGGGCACAAGCTCGTGCTCATGCACCACTTCGACCCCGCTGACGCCCTATCCCTCATCGAGCGTGAGCACATCACGACGATTGGCGGGGTGCCCACCGTGGTGATGCAGCTTCTCGATCACCCGCACCTGGCCGAGACCGACATCTCCAGTGTCCGCCTCGTCTCCTACGGCGGTGCTCCCGCACCGCCTGAGCTGGTGCGTCGCATCCGCCAGACATTCCGGCTGGCCCCGCCCGGCAACGGCTACGGGCTCACCGAGGCCGCGGCCGCCATCGCGGTGAACACCGGTCCCGACTACGTGGAACGCCCCACGAGCTGCGGCGTGCCCGTCCCGGTCTGCCGGGCGGCCATCGTGCCGGAGGGCCACGGGGGGTCCGAGCCTCCTCCCGACGTGCCACCGGACACCGTCGGCGAGCTCTGGGTCCAGGGCCCCAACGTCATCCCGGGATACTGGAACCGTCCCGCCGAGACCGCGGAGGCCATCACGAACGGCTGGCTCCACACCGGGGACGTGGCCCGTCTCGACGCCGACGGCTTCTTGCACATCGTGGATCGTGCCAAGGACGTCATCATCCGGGGCGGCGAGAACGTCTACTCCCTCCACGTTGAGACGGCCCTGTTCGAGCATCCCGACGTCGAGGACCGCGCGGTCGTGGGACTGCCTCACCCCACGTTCGGGGAGGAGGTGGCCATCTTCGTCGTCGTCCGAGCCGGGCGGTCCCTGCAAGCCGGAGACCTCCGGCGGCATCTGGCCGCGCGACTGGCACACTTCGAGGTCCCCACCCGATACTTCCTGCGCGGAGTCCCGCTCCCGCGCAATCCCCAGGGCAAGCTGCTCAAGCGGCAGCTGCGAGCCGAAGCGACGTCGCTGTCCGCCTCGACCGGTACCGCTGGCGAGGATCGCCCCACCTAGAACTTCGCTGGCGGAGCCCGCCGCGCCCATCGTGGCGGGCCGTTGCGCAACGTCGGTCACGCCACGAACGCCACGTCCGGCCCCCGCACCGGGCGGTGACCTGCGAGACTAGACTGGTGTTTGAGCCCTCCGCGTCCGCATCCCCGGTCGTGGCCGCGTTCGATCTCGACGGCACGCTGACCGAGGGAGGCAGTGTCTTTCGCTGGCTCCGAGCGGTGGCCGGAACGGGGCGCGTCTACGTCGCGACCCTGGCCCTGGCGGTCCCCCTGCTCGTTGGCGCACTGCGCAGTGGCCCAGCCGCCGATCGCGCCAAGGAGCGACTCTTTCGTCGGCTGCTGGCCGGGCGGGCGGTCGATGAGGTCGAAGAGGTCTCGCGGGCCTTCATCCTGCGCCATCTGGAGCGGCACCTGCGACCGGGAACGACCGCCCGCCTCCGATGGCACCGTGCCCAGGGTCACGACGTCGTGATCGTATCGGCATCGCCCGAGCTCTACGTGCGCGTCGTGGCTGAGGAGATCGGTGCCCAGGGGGCTCTGGGCACCCGGCTGGCCACCGATCCGCTCGGCCGACTCACCGGCGGCTATCTCGGACGGAACTGCCGGGGCTCCGAGAAGCTTCGCCGACTCGATGAGTGGATCGCCGAACAGGGGTACAGCGACGAGCCGACTCTGTTCGCCTACGGCAACTCCCGAGGCGACCGCCGGATGCTGCGGCGAGCGCGCTATGCGTTCAATGTGGGCCGACTCGGTCGCTGCGGTGCACTGCGCCGCTTCCCGACGCTGCGCACCGACGCGCCAGACGTCACGATGTAACCGACGACTCGATCTCCATAACGCCCGTGGCTCGCCCGTCGTAGAGCACCTGCACGGCAGCTGCCCTCTCGCGCCACGCCAGGACCGTTCCTCCCCCCGCCTCGACGAGACCGACGTTCACGTCGTAGACGCCATCGAGCAGCGGCACCGAGCGCCACTCGACCTGGATGCGGTTTACCCCCGGACGAAGCTCCACGGGTGCCGCCTGGGCGTCGCTGCGACTCACCAGGAGCCCGCTGCGCGTGAAGACCTCCGTCAGCAGATTGGCGGACACCGCGTGGTCACTCGCCACGTCGACCTCGAACGTGAGGTTGTCTCCACGACGCAAGTCGAAGGACCCGCTCGCCGTCGTCACACTGGTGATCTGGATCGACGAGGAGACCGCGGCGCGCCCCGGCACCTCGCCCAGCAGTCGCTGGCGGAAGATCCGCAGAGCCTCGCCGACCGTGTCGTCGGCTACCTGGATCCCATGGTCCAGCACGATTGCGCGGTCGCAGACCGCTCGAACCGTGTCGGCCTGGTGCGTCACGAGCAGGATCGTTCGGCCCTCGCGCTGGAAGAGCCGGATGCGGTCCAAGCACTTCGCCTGGAAGCGCTCGTCGCCCACGGCGAGGACCTCGTCGACCACCAAGATCTCGGGCGCGACGTTGACGGCCACCGCAAAGGCCAGTCGGACGTACATGCCGCTGGAGTAGAACTTCACGGGTGTGTCGATGAAGTGCGCCAGCTCGCTGAAGTCCACGATGTCCTCGAAGACTCGTTCCACCATCCGGCGCGAGAGCCCGAGCATCGAGCCGTACAGGTAGACGTTGTCGCGCCCCGACAGCTCCGGCTGGAAGCCCGCACCCAGCTCCAGGAGCGCGGCGAGGCTCCCCCGCAAGCGGATCTGCCCCGCAGTGGGCTTGAGAACGCCACAGATGCACTTCAGCAGCGTCGACTTGCCCGAGCCATTGTGCCCGACAATGCCGACCGTCTCTCCCTCGCCCACCGTGAAGTTGATGTCGCGCAGGGCGTCGAAGACCTCCGTGGACCCTGAGCGGGGATGCAGGAGTCTCTCCTTGAGCGTCTGGTGCCGTTCGTGGTGGACCTTGAACTGCTTGGCGACGCCCGAGACGTCGATGACGGCGGACATCACAGCTCCGACTCGAAGTTGCCCTCCAGGCGTCCGAAGACGGCCAGGGCGGCGAGGAAGGCGATGAACGCCACCGCCAAGATGACGACATTCATTGTGGCAAACGTCGACAGCGACCACGAGGGAAGAACGTGGAGCGGCAGCCCGCTCGTCGTGGAGATGACGATCGGGGAGCCGTAGATCACCCGCTGGAACGTCAAGATGATCGGGGTGATCGGGTTCACGAAGTAGAGCGCCGTGAGTCCGTGGCGATGCAGCGGCGCGGCCAGGGAGTTGGAGTACGAGTAGACAACCGGCGAGACCCAGAACCACAGCTGGAGAAGCACGTCCATCAGGTGGCGGACATCACGCAAGTAGACGGTAATAGCCGACATCACGATGCCCAGGGCCGCCGCGAACAGGGCGAGGGACGCAAAGGCGATGAGCAGGAGCCACGCCCACGCCCACGTCACGTGATGCCCGACCAGCAATACGAAGGCCACCAGGACGGCGAACTGGATGACGAAGTAGAAGATGGATGCCCCGACGTTGCTCAGGGCCAAGATCTCGCGCGGGAAGGACACCTTCTTGACCAGCCCCGCCCGGTCCACGATCACGCCCGTCGACGTGCTCACCGCGGTCTGGAACATGGTCCACACGACGAGACCGGCGAAGAGGTACACCACGAATCCGGGAATGCCGTTCTTCAAGAACACGGAGAAGACGAGGTAGTAGGTCGCCAGGGTCAGCGCCGGCGACAGCATCGACCAGATGAGACCCAGGGCCGAGCCCTTGTACTTGATTCGGATATCCGAGACGATGAGACCCCAGAGGAGCTCGCGTCGCTCGAGCAGGTTGCGCAGACGCGGACCGAGCGGCGTTCGCGCGCTGACGACGCGAGCGGCGGTGGTCGCGCTGCGTTCGGGCGACGAGGCTGTCGGGTCCACTGAGGTCAGGACCGGGGTGACCCGGCGCGATCGATCACGGCGTCGATGAAGCCGTACACTTGCGCCTCTTGTGCGGTGAACCACCGATCGCGATCAGAGTCGGCCTCGATCCGATCCACCGGCTGCCCCGTGTGGAAGGCGATCCGCTCGGCCAGGACGCGCTTGAGATAGACGATCTGCTCGGCCTGGATCGCGATGTCGGACGCCTGACCCTCCATGCCGCCAGCGGACGGCTGGTGCATCAGGATGCGACTGTGCGGCAGCGCGAAGCGTTTGCCCGGCGTCCCCGCGCACAGCAGGACCTGGGCCATAGAGGCCGCCATTCCTAGACATATTGTCCGGATGTCACAGCTCACGTACTGCATCGTGTCGTAGATGGCCAGTCCGTCGGTGACCGATCCTCCGGGCGAGTTGATGTAGAGGCTGATGTCCTTGTCGGCGTCCTCCGCCTCCAAGAGCAGCAGCTCGGAGCAGATGCGATTGGCCGTCATCTGGTCCACCTGGGAACCCAGGAAGACAATGCGCTCCCGCAAGAGGCGCTGGTTCAGGTCGTTAGAGCCCGGGGTCTCGGCCGCGGCAAGGAGTTCCATGCCCTCAATCTACTGGAGACCCGCGTCCGGCCCCCGGGACGCCGTAGCATTGTTCCCGCGCGGGCGTGGCGAAATTGGCAGACGCACTGGTTTTAGGTACCAGTTCTTCGGAGTGTGGGTTCGAGTCCCGCCGCCCGCACCCAGTTCCCGCCTCCGAGCACCTGGGGCGACGGCCGCGGTGGCCGGTCCCAGGGTGCGATCGGGCGTGCCGCACTCGACGGATCAAGCGGCCCTGCGACTCTCGCCCACCGTCGTCGATCACGGGCCCGGGCCCGAACACCCACGAAGAGCGGAGCCCCCTGCGGTCAGGGGGCGGACACCGGCCAGCGTCCGCGGGAACGAACCTACACGGGAAGGCCGTGAGCCAGTAGGCGCTGGTAGTCGCCGTAGCGCTCACAGCAGATCTCGGCGACGGTACGCAGCCGGTCGTTGGGATTGCTGAGGCTGAGGACGGAAAGCTGGTCCAGCAAGGACATCGGCGTCATCGCACACAGCTGCCAGCTCCGGATTTTCGGGTCGTCGTCCATCTCGCAGTCGTGGCGTAAGACCTCATCGGTCACGATCTCGCTACGCAGGGCGCGCAGCGCTCGCACCGCCGACTCGGTGGACTCGAGCAGTCTGGGCTCGATCGGCACGTCGTCGCAACAGCGCTCGCGGATGACGGCGCGCGGGTAGGGAGCGTCAGTGAGCCAGGCGTCAATGCTGAAGCACGACACGCCGCGCACGATGAGCAGCGATCGCCCGTCGCGCATCGGGATGGCATCGAGGATGCGGACAACGGTGCCCACCGACGTGTGCTCGTCCGAGTCACCGACGTCACGTCCCCGCTCGATCAGGCACGTCCCGAACTCGCTCGAGCCGCCCAGATCGTGGAGCATCGACTGAAAGCGGTCCTCGAACACGTACAGACCGACCACTTGGTGGGGAAAGATGACCATGCCCAGAGGGAACATGGGAAACGCTGGCTCGCCCACAGCCACAGCCTACGGGTGCGCCCGGTGGCCACAGACGCCCGCTTCAGCCACCCAGGAGGACGGCCAGGGCCCGCAGCGCGTGCGCCCGATGGGATAGGCGGCTCTTCTCGGCAAGCGGGAGCTCGGCGAGCGTGCGCCCGTCAGGCGGTGGAAGCACGAACACGGGGTCGTACCCGAATCCGAACCTTCCCCGGGCGACCAAGCCGATGGCCCCCGCCAGCACGCCGTCAACCACCGTGGTGCGTCCATCGGGCTCGGCCACGACGATGACCGTGCGAAAGTAGGCGTCCCGCGACCCCTCGGGCACGTCGAAGAGCTCGGAGAGGAGCAACTGGACGTTGTCGGCATCGGACGCACCCTCGCCGGCGAAGCGAGCGCTGCGCACCCCGGGCCGACCTCCCAGTGCGGCCACGAACAGGCCGGTGTCATCGGCGATGGCGGGCTGACCGCTGAGTCGCGCCACAGTCAGCGCCTTCGCCTGGGCGTTGCCCTCGAGAGTCTCGGCGACTTCGTCCACGTCCGGGATCTCCGCGGGGCGCGCATCGAGCGTCACCCCATGGGGTTCGAGCACCGCGCGCATCTCGATGAGCTTGTGGACGTTAGCGGTCGCGGCGAGGTATCGGCTCACGGCAGACGAGCCGGTGGCGGCGCCAAGAGGAGCTCGCGCTGGATCCCGTGGATCGTCGCGATTCCCGCAGATGCCAGGTCCAGCAACTGGTCGAGCTCGCTCCTGGTGAAGGGGGCCCGCTCGGCCGTCCCCTGGACCTCCACGAACTCTCCGGCCCCGGTCATGACCACGTTCATGTCCGTCGAGGCCCGAGAGTCCTCGGCGTAGGGCAGATCGAGCATGGCGACGCCGTCGATAACCCCAACCGAGACGGCGGCTACGACGTCGGTGATCGCGTGATGTGTCAGGCGTCCGGCAGCCACCAGACGGGTCACGGCATCGTGCAGGGCGACGAATCCCCCGCAGATGGAGGCCGTGCGCGTCCCCCCATCGGCCTCCAGGACGTCACAGTCAATCGTTACCTGTGTGTCAGCCAGGGCCTCCAAGTCGGCCACGGCCCGCAGCGACCGACCAATGAGCCTCTGGATCTCGTGCGTCCGTCCTGACTGGCGGCCCCGCGCAGCCTCGCGTGGCACGCGCTCGGCCGACGCGCCAGGAAGCATCGAGTACTCGGCGCTGATCCAACCGCGGCCCGACCCCCGCAGCCATCGGGGCACCTCCCTCTCGACGGACGCGGTGCACAGAACGCGCGTGCGACCGAATTCGACCAGCACGGAACCCGCCGCGCTCCTCGTGAAGTCACGCGTGAAGGAGATTGGCCGCAGGTCTGCGGGCGCCCTTCCATCTGATCTGGTCAACCTGGCCTCCAGCCGTCGATGCCCCCGACCACCGTACTGGGACCACGCACGTCCGCTCGCTGCGTCTAGGACGAGCGACTCGGGCGGTAGAACAGCGCGAGCTGGGCCAGGGCGGCGCCCAGTCCCACGCCGAGAGTGAGGGCGAGCCGGGCGCCCGGCGTCCATGACCAGCCGGGGACCCCCCACCAGTGATCCAGCGAGTAGAGCCCGGGACCGAGGGTCCCCAACGCCATCGCCGTGATGGTCACCGAGAGCGTGTACTCGACGCCCTCACCTCGATTGAAGATGAAGAAGCCGTTCTTGCGGTGCACGGTTGCGATGGCGACGAGCATCAGCGACATGAGACCAGCAGCGGCGAGCGGCGTGGCCAGGCCGACCACGAGCAGGACACCCACGCCGACTTCGGTCGCGGAGGCCAACACCGCGTTCGGCACGCCGGGGCGTACGCCAATGGACTCGAACCACTTGGCCGTCCCAGGAATGCGGCCACCTCCGAAGAAGTGGTGATATCCGTGAGCCAGGATCATGAGTCCCAGGTAGAGGCGAAGCACCGCCAGGACGGCACCGACAGCGACATACTGCGAGATTCCCATGACACCACCTCCCGCAGGCATCGTAGGGGTTGGCGGGCGGGCCCGTCCTCCGCGCTCGATACGCTTCCTACGTGGCTCGAGCCAAGCAGATGCAAGCCCGGCGGGCTGCCGCCCAGGCCAATACCGGTGACCGTGTCGTGGCCACCAACCGGCGCGCGCGACATGACTACGACATCGTCGACACCCTCGAATGCGGCATGGTCCTCACCGGCAGCGAGGTCAAGTCGCTGCGGAGCAACCACGCCCAGATCGCGGACGCCTACGCGCGCGTGGATGACGGCGAGCTGTGGCTCTTCGCGATGCACATCCCCGCATGGAAGTTCGCGGTCGGCTTCGGGAGCCACGAGCCGGATCGACGCCGCAAACTGCTCGTGCATCGTCAAGAGCTCCACCGCTGGGACTCCCAGCTACGGACGCAACCCCTGACCATGGTCCCGCTCAGCGTGTACTTCAGCCATGGCCAGGCCAAGGTCTCCTTGGCGCTCGCGCACGGTCGCACCCAGTATGACCGGCGCCACGCCCTGGCCGAGCGCGAGGCGCGCCGGGAAATGGATCGGGCCGCCAAGCAAGTCGGGCGGTTCGACCACTAGGCGCAGCTGGCCCTCTGGGCGCTAGCCTGGATCCAGCGGGTCGCACGACCCCGAGGGGGTGATTGGTTTCGACGTCCTTGACTAGAGGGAAAGAAGCGAGCCGTGGTCTCCGGAACCACGTAAAAGAGCCGGAAACACAAACAAACGGCAATCCTGTATTTGCTGTTGCTAGTTAGCTAGCACGTCCGCCTAGGTTCAGCCCTGTGGCTTAGGAATCGGGCGTCAAACAGCGGGGCTTACCGATGTGCTGCGTCAGCGGGCACGGTGGGACACCTCAGTTGACTACGGAAGTTGACGGTCGCCGATGGGCGTGACTTCCCGACAATCCTTCGTCGGCTGCGCTCGGAGAATGTTCTCAACGGCGTGGACGGACCTGGGTTCGATTCCCAGCACCTCCACCA
>JBMFWX010000043.1:0-15532 GCA_049964855.1 Acidimicrobiales bacterium | reverse complement strand
CCGAGACCCGCCACCGCGGGCTTGGGACCCGCGTGCACGTTGCCGTAGCGGTGATTGGTGATCGCCACGCTCTGCTCGAGCAGCCACCGAGGCCCCTCGACGGCACCCACACCGCTGAGCGGGCGCCGGTCCGTCGTACGGCCCTGGTCGAGCAGTTCCGTGACCGGCGGCGTCTCCTCGCTCCACCAGCGCACCCGTGCGACCGTCGTGGCGCGCGCGACCAGCTCGTCGAGCGATTCGACGATCACGCCGTCGATGCCGTCGAGCGCGTGCGCGGCGCTGAGCTCGATCGCGGCCCCCGTGATCGAGCCGATGGTGCGCACGTAGCTCGCGCGCGGCGCGTCGAAGCGCTCGTCGACGCGCACGAGAATCGGCTGGCCGGCGCAGCGGTAGCGCACGTGATTGCGCTCGACGGCCAGTCCCGACTCGTCGATCGCCCGACTCGCGCGCTCGTCCCACCAGCGCCGTAGGTCGTCGCGGGCCGCCGTGAGGTCGCCGACCTCGGGCCAGCGGCGCAGGGCCGCGACGTAGTTGACCCCGCCGGCCTTGGCGCCGGGTCCGACGCTGGAGCGCTTCCAGCCGCCGAAGGGCTGACGGCGCACCACCGCGCCGGTGATCGCCCGGTTCACGTAGAGGTTGCCCGCCTCGACCCGCTCGAGCCAGGTCGCGCACTCGGCCTCGTCCAGGCTGTGGATCCCGGCCGTGAGCCCGTAGTCGACCGCGTTCTGCCACTCGATGGCCGTCGCCAGGTCCGGGGCCACCATCACGCCGAGCACCGGGCCGAACCACTCGTTGCGATGGCTCCACGACCCCGGCGCCACGCCGACCTTCACCCCCGGGCGCCAGAGGTGGCCGGCCTCGTCGAGGGGTGCGGGCTCGACCAGCCACGACTCGCCGGGGTCGAGCTCGGTCAGGGCCCGGCGCAGGGCGGTCTCGGGCGGGCGGATCACCGGTCCCACCTCGCTCGCCCACTCCAGCGCCCCACCGACCGTGAGGCTCGTCACCGCGTCGACCAGCTGGCGCACGAAGAGCGGGTTGTCGTAGGTGGCGCGGTCCACGATGGCGAGGCTCGCCGCGCTGCACTTCTGGCCGGCGTTGGCGAACGCCGAGTGCACCAGGTCCTTCACCGCCAGGTCGACGTCGGCCGAGGCCGTCACCACGAGGGCGTTCTTGCCGCTGGTCTCGGCGAGCAGGGTGATCGACGGCTTCCAGGAGGTGAACAGGCGCGCGGTGTCGAACGAGCCGGTCAGCACCACGGCGTCCACGCCGTCGTGGGTGACCAGGTAGCGGCCGTTCTCGTCGTCGCGCGTGGGCACGAACTGGGCCACGTCGCGCGGCACGCCCCCCTCCCAGAGGTGCTGGGCCAGCTCCCAGCCCACCGCCACCGCCTCGGGCGCGGGCTTGAGCAGCACCGCGTTGCCCGCCGCGAGGGCGGCGGTGACCCCCCCGGCGGGGATGGAGTAGGGGAAGTTCCACGGCGGCACGACGAGCACCACCCCGAGCGGCACCGATCCCTCCCGGTCCACCTTCTCCAGGTCCACCTTCTCCAGGTCCTCGCCGAGCGTGGCGTAGTAGCGCGCGAAGTCGATGGCCTCGCTGACCTCGGGGTCGCCCTCGGCCAGGGTCTTGCCGGTGTCGCGCGCCATGACCGCGATCGTGGTGGCGCGGCGCGCTTCCATCACCGCCGCCACCCGCGCGAGGATCTCGGCGCGCTCGCTCGCCGGACGGGCGGCCCACGCCGGTGCGGCGCGGCGCGCGCGCGCCACCACCTCGTCGACCCGCTCGCGGTCGGCGACCCGGTAGCGATACCAGGGCGCGCCGGCGTCGTTGGGATCCGTGCCGACCTCGAGTGCCGACGGTGGCGCGCCGACCACGTCCTCGCCGAGCGTGACCAGCTGCGCGGGTGCGCCGCGGGTGGCCACCTCGTGACACGACGACGCGAGCGCCGCCACGTAGGCGGGGTCGGTGGGGTCGCCGTCGGGCGCGTTGGCGAAGCCCGCGCTGAGGGCGCGGGCGCGGCGACGACGATCGGTCGCCAACGCGTGGCGCGCCGCGACGGACTCGGCGAAGCGGCGGCTCTGCTCGTCGAACACGGTCGGATCCTGGCCGATCGCGAAGGCCGCGCGCAGGTAGTTCTCCGGCGCGGTGTTCTCGTCGAGGCGCCGCACCAGGTAGGCGACGGCGGCGGCGAAGTCGTCGGCGCGTGTGACCGGCGCGTAGAGCAGCACGGCGCGTCCCTCGCGCACCAAGGCGCGCGCCTCGGCCGGCGCCATCCCCTCGAGCATCTCGACGTCCAGCTGCTCGCCCACCCCGCGGGCCGCGGCCACGTCGAGGGCCCAGGACACGGCGAAGAGGTTGTGGCTGGCCACCCCCACGCGCAGGGCCCCGGCGTGCTCGGCGCGCAGCGCGCGGTCGAGCAGGCGCGCGTAGCTGGCGTCGACGTCGGCCTTGGTGTCGTAGGGGGCGGCCACCCAGCCGTGCAGCTCAGCCTCGGCGTGCTCCATGGCCAGGTTGGCGCCCTTCACCAGACGGACCTTGATCGGCGCCGCGCCGGCCTCGCGGCGCCGCGCGGCCCAGCCGATCAGCTCCTCGAGCGCGGCGTGCGAGTCAGGCAAGTAGGCCTGCAGCACGATGCCGGCGTAGGTCGCGGCGAACTCGGGCTCGGACAGCACCGTCATGAACGCGTCGACGGTCAGGCGCAGGTCGCGGTACTCCTCCATGTCGAGATTCACGAACGTTCCGTGCGCGTCGGCCTCGCGGTACAGGGTGCGCAGTCGCTGGCACACTCGCTCCCGCGAGCCCGCGTGGTCGATCGCCACGATCTGGCTGACCAGCGCCGAGAGCTTGACCGAGACGTAGCTCACGTCCTCGCGTCGAATCATCGCCACCACCCGCGCGAGTCGCTGCGCGGCCTCGCGCTCCCCGAGGACCGCCTCGCCCAGCACATTCACGTTGAGCGCGAGGCCCTGCTCACGTCGATGGCGCGCGTGGCGCGAGAACGCCGCGGGTGCCGCCTCCAGGATCAGGTCGCCCGACAGGCGGCGTACGCGCCAGTGCACGACCCGCACGACCAGGGCCGGCGCCACGCGCGACGCGGCCGCCATCAGCCGCAGGCCGAGGACGTTGACCACGCCGAAGCCGGCCACGGTGGCCCGCGGCGCCGTGCGACGCAAGAGCCGCGACGCACCCTCGCGCGACGCACAGCGCATCACCTCGTCGGTGATCGCGATCGTGACGCCCAGGGCTCGGGGGTCGCGAAACAGCCCGACGAACTGGCGACGCACGCCCCGCTCGTGGCGGGTGCGGTGGCGCTCGGCCACGATGATGAGTCGGCGAGCCCGTTCCCTCGCCCCCGCCACCAGCTCGTCGAGCGAAGGGTCGGTGGCCTCAGCCATGCGCCAGGTCCCCATTGACCACGTGGCCTCCTTCGACCGTGACGCGTCGTCAATCTGGCCGCGCGCGCCACCTCGAGCGTAACCCGCGAGCCCTCGCGGGGGGCGCCGACGGTCACCGCATCGTTGACAGCGCGCGACGTGACCTCTACGCTTCGCCCGTGGAGGACCACGACGGCGAGGCCGTGCACCGCACTCGCGCCAGCGTGCGGCGTCACGTGCGGATCCGTCGGCCCGCCGAGGCGGTCTGGCCCTACGTGGGCGACCCCACACGACTGGCCGAGTGGTTCACGGGCATCGCCGAGTGCCACGTGGTGGGGGTGACGCGCACCGTGGTCACCGAGTCGGGCGTCACGATGTCCGAGGAGATCATCACCAACGATCCGCTGGCCCGGCGCTTCCAGTACCGGATCACCACCGCACTGTTCCGCGAGCACCTGTCCACCATCGACGTCATCGATCTCGACGACGCGACGTGCCTGGCCGTCTACGGCGTGGACGCCAACCCCGCCACGCTGGCGCTGGTGATCGCGGGCGCAGCCGGCGACGCGCTGGCCCGGCTCCGCGAACTCGTGGAGGCGACGTGAGCAAGATCCTCTTCGTCACCACCGATCAGCAGCGCTACGACACGCTCGGGTGCAACGGCGGCACGCTCGCGCGAACCCCGGTCGTCGACGCACTCGCGGCGCGCGGGCTGCGCTACGAGCGCGCCGTGCCCTCCTCGGTCGTGTGCATGCCGTCGCGGGCCACCATGCTGACCGGCCAGCACCCCGCAACCCACGGCGTGTGGATGAACGGGGTGCCCCTGGCCGACGACGCGCCGTCGGTCGCTGAGGTGCTGCGCCAAGCCGGGTACCGCACGGCCCTGATCGGCAAGGCCCACTTCGAGCCGTTCCTCGATCCCTTCGGCCGCTTCGCCGAGAACGCACTGGGCGCCCTCGGACCCACGCCCCCGGGGGGTGCGCACCGGGGCTTCGAGCACCTCCAGCTCGCGACCCACGGGGTTATGGGGCCCCTGCACTACGCGCGCTGGCTGCGCGCAACGCACCCCGAGGCCGTGAGCGGCTTCTACGAGACGCTCGACGCCGACCTGCAGGTCAACGCCCGCGGTGGCGGCGCGACCGGTGCCCCCCAGGTCGCGGCGAACCCCGTCCCACGCGAGTGGTACCACACCGACTGGGTCGCCCAGCGCACCCTCGACTGGCTGTCCGGTCTCGCCGACGACGACGACTGGTTCTGCTGGATGAGCTTCCCTGACCCCCACCACCCGTGGGATCCGCCCGAGAGTGAGATGCATCGCATCGACTGGCGCGACGTCCCGCTGCCGGTCGGCTACCCCGCGCGTCGCGACGAGCGCGAAGCGCTGCTGGACGCCAAGCCGCGCCACTGGCGTCTCTGGTACGACGGGACGCTGGTGTCGAACTACGAGGCGCCCGCGTCGTGGGTGCCGGCGTCGCTCACCGACAACCAGGTCCGTGAGGTCAACGCCCGCAACGCCGTCGAGGTCGAGCTCATCGACGAGGCACTGGGCCGCGTCCTGCGGGCTCTCGACGCGCGCGGCTGGGCCGACGACGTGGACGTCATCGTCACGACCGACCACGGCGAGTTCCAGGGCGACTTCGGGCTGCTCTTCAAGGGCCCCTACCACGTGGACTCGCTGATGCGCCTGCCCCTGGTGTGGCGTCCCGCTCCGCGACGGGGCGTCACCCCCGCCGTCATCCACCGCCCCGTCGGGCTCATCGACCTCGCCCCCACCTTCTGCACTCTCGCCGGCGTCGAGCCACCCGCCTTCCTCGAGGGTCGACCCCTGCCCACCTCAGCCGAGGAGCCGACGCGGCCGGTCCTGACCGAATGGGACTCCGAACTGTTCGGGGTCGACGTGCACCTGCGCACCATCACTCACGACGGCTACGTCTGCACAACCTACCTACCCGGAACGGTCCACGAGGGGAGCGAGGGCGAGCTCTACGACCTCGTTGACGACCCGCTCCAGCACGTCAACCGCTTCGACGATCCCTCGTTCGCCACCCTGCGCGACGACCTGATCAGCGAGGCGCACAACGTGCGTCCAACGCCAACCGTACGCCGCGAGGTCGTCGCCCCCGTGTGAGATCGTGGCTACAGGCCCCGCGCCACGCCGTTCACGACGTCGGCCAGCACGACGGCGTTCGAGGAGAGCAGCGGGCCGCTCGCCAACCCCGCGCCCGTCACCACCGCGTCGCACACCTGGCCGTCGGGGGCCAGCACGTAGAACGCGTCACGTCGCCGCGACGGCGTCGCGGCCGCGTCACTCAGATGCTCGAAGGCCGTGCGCCACCGCGACAGCGCGGTCGGCGTCACGCGCGTCACCCGCCAGTGCGCTCGCACACCCACCGCGCCGGCACACGATGTCAACACCACCACGTTCACCGCGTCGCCCAGCGCGCCGAGGTCGCGCTGGGCCGCACGCAGCGTGGTCGTCACACCCCGCGCACGGCACGCCGCGAGAAACGCCAGCACCGTTGGACGCGACCCGGGTGACACGCTCGACGCCGCCGACGTCGAAGGGTCGGACGTCGCCCAGCCCGGCCACGGCGACGGCGCATCAAGCGCGTCGACGGTCGTGCCCGCGGCGTGTGCGAGGATCGTGCTAGCCCGCGGGTCCGACGCGGCGGCGACCGCGGGAACGACCCCCACCACCAGCATGGCGAGGGCCACCAACGACGCCGCCATCGACGCTCGCACCCCGGTACGGCGGCGCACGGGCGGCGCAGCCGGTCGCGTCGCGGGTATCGACACCACGGCCAGGTACCCCGTCACGAGCAGCAGGGCGATCGGGAGCATGCTGTTGGGATCAGTGCCCACGCCGCCCCAGAACCCCATGTCCTGGACGAGGATCCAGTCCGCCAGGCAGGCCAGGACTCCGGCCACCACCGCCCCGCGCAGCCACGGCGGCCTCGCGCGCACGAGCAACGCCCCGACCACGCCGAGCGCCACCACGGTGACCAGGTTGACGGCCCACCCGTGCGCGGCGTCCATCGAGGCGAAACCCGAGACCAGCGAGCGCAACCACGACGGCTGAGGAGTGGTGACGCTCGCCCGTACCGCGCCGAGCAGGGTACCCGGTCCGTGAGAACTCGCCCCTCGCCAGTAACCCCGCCCCGGCCACGCCTGCACGGCCGCCATCACGACGAAGAAGCCACCCATTGCGGCCAGCACCGCGCGACCGAGACGCGGCGACTCCCAAGCGCGCTCGGGGAGCGCCACCAGCACGCCCGCGGCGCAGTAAAAGAGCACGCCCCCCGGCGCCCCAGTCATCCAGGACAGACCGGGCGCGAAGAGACCACCAAAGGCCTCGCCGAAGACCCACACGAAGAGACCCCAGGCCACGCTCGACCAACCCGCCATCCGTGACCAGATTCCTCGGCGCGCGCCGAGCAACCAGATCCCTAGACCAACCTGAATCCACACCGCGGAGGCCGGCACGCTCACGGGATGCAGATTCCACATCGCCGCCGTGACGTTGACCAGGTGCTGCACCCAGTTCGGCGACGACGACGCCGCCGGCTGCACCACCTGGGGGATCATGCCCAGGGGCATCGCCGACTGGGCCTGCAAGATTCCATCGAGGAGCCAGATCACACCGAACCCGACGCGTACCACTCGCCGGGCGAGGGGCTCCGGCGCGAACGCGTCCTCGCCGGGCGCGGCCCGGCCCGTCACCGCGACACCGACGAGAATTGCGGCAATCGCCAGCACGACGATCACGCCAGTCTGGATCACCAACTCGTGATCAAACGCCCCCACAATCGTGTGATTCGTCACCGACAGTCCGGTCGCGCCCGCCATGAGATCACCGTACGACGCGGGGACCCTGTTGCACGCGCACGACGACCGCCAACAATGCGAACCACATGGCCAGGAGCAGGGTGAGCAGCGCAACCACGACCCAGCGGCCGATGATGCCGTCGGGCCGCAGGCTCTCCACGCTGCCCGCGAACGGATCGGTCTTCGTCGCCTGCACCGTGAGCGTCGTGGTGGCCAGCACCGTCCCACTCGGCGTGACGGCGGTCGCGACGAAGTCCTGCGGCCCCGACCACGTCGGCTGGTAGACGACCGACGCCACGCCCGTGGCGTTCGTCGTCGTCGACCCGATCAGTAGCAGTGGCGCACCAGCGAACTCCTCGAGGTGCACGTAGTAGTCCACCGTGACCGGCGCCGTGACCGGCGTGACCTGCGCGGTCAGTTCCACGCCGCCACCCGGCGGCGTTGACGTCCGTAACGCCACACTCGCTCCCGTCGCCGCGGCCGCCGGGAGCGAGAACATCGCCACCACGAGGATCAGGACGCCACCGAGCACGGCTCCCACTCGCCGCGCGCCCTCACGAATCATCGGCGTCATCACGCCACCTCCCCTGACGGCACTGCGTCGTGCACTGCGTCCATCTCCTCCATCTCGGCCATCGGCAGGATGGGCACGAAGCGAAAGAGAATCAGCAGCAGCAGCGGGATCGCGGCGGTGGCCGCCACCGTGATCGAGATCGGCACCCACGTGAAGTGGTAAGTACCCCAGTTGCCGGCGAGCACGCCACCCTTGGCCAACGGGGACTGCACGAGCGGTTCGGTCGCCGGTGGGATGACGATCACGAGACGCTTCACCCACAGGGCCAGCACCACGAGCGTCGAGGCGATCACCACGCCGGTCGTCGTGCGAAAGCGGCGCACGGCCATGACGACCAACGGCACGATGCCGGCGGCCACGAAGTAGAACCAGAAGGGGATCCAGTAGCGACCCGCGATGTCCTGGTAGACCCAGGCGGCGGCGCCAACGGTTCCCGAGTAGCCGTCGACCAGGTACTCGGTGAAGGTGAGGTACAGGTACGCCGCGCCGAAGGCGATCATCACGAAGCCCAGTCGCACGAAGTGGCGCGGCACGATGAACGCCTCGAGGTGGTAGAGCCGCCGGCTCGCGGCGATCACCAGTACCACCAGCGCGACCCCCGAGTACAGCGCGGCGACGACGAAGTAGACCGGAAAGATCGTCTCCAGATACCCCGGCCGTGACGATGACGAGAAGGCGAAGGACAGTACCGAGTGCACCGACACCGCCATGGGGATGATCATGATGGCTACCAGGCCGATCGCCCCGTTGAGCACGGCCCGCTCACGCGGCGTACCCCCGAAGCGACCGAGGAGGACACGGTACAGCGATCGCCGCGTGCGCACGCGGCGGCTCGCGGGCGCGTCACCGAGGCGATCAAGCACGATGGCGGCGTCGGGGATCAGCGGCAGGTAGAAGAACACCATGGTCGCGAGCAGGTACGTGCTGACCGCGAAGAAGTCCCAGAGGATGGGCGACGACAGGTTCCAGTAGGGCGGCCAGACGAGCTCCCAGATCTTCTGGGGGCTACCCAGATGGGGAATGATGAAGAGCATCCCTATGGGCAGGGTCACGAGGGCCGTGGCCTCGGCGATGCGCGTCAGGGGAGCTCGCCAGTCCGCGTGAGTCAGGCGCAGGATCGCCGAGACGACGGCACCGCCGTAGCTCACGCCAATGAACGCGACGAGGTTGGCCTCGTAGATGGCCCAAAAGGCGCCGTTGTTGTAGCCGGCGGTGCCCAGACCGTCGGCCACCTGCACGACCCACGCGATGATGCCCAGCACCACTACCGCGCTCAGTACCAGGACGGCCGGCCACCACCATCGTGGCGTCTCGAGGACTCCGCGCATCCCCGCCTCACGGACGTCCTCTCGGGCGCTAGTGTCGCGATCGTCGTCGCGGCGATCCGCAATTAGTACGTTCTTGGTCACTGCCTCACCTCCACCCGCGCGCGTCACGACGACGACGCCGGATTGTTGTCGAGATCCTGTCCGTGTCCCGGGATGTAGTAGACCCGCGGGTGGGTGCCGTACTCCTCTTTGAAGACAACGGCGTCGTTCTCCGCCAGGAACGTCGACACCTTCACCGTCGCCCCCATGCCGTTGACCGCCGCGTCCGAGGTCAGATCGCCGAAGTAGATCACGCCCATCGGGCAGTGGGTGACGCACTCGGGCAGTTGCCCCGAGGGCAGCATGGCCGCGCAGTCAATGCACTTGCCCACCGTCCCTATCACCTGGGGGACCGGCCACCCGGGCTCTTGGGGGAAGGGCTGGCGCGGCGCCGGCACGGCCTCTTCCCAGTTGAAGTAGCGGGCGTCGTAGGGGCACGAGTTCATGCAGATGCGCGTGCCGATGCACTTGCTCTGATCAACGAGTACCAGTCCCTCGTCCGTGCGGAAGTTCGCGCCGACCGGGCACACCGGGACGCATGGGGGGTCCTCGCACATCATGCACGGTCGGGGCATGAAGTAGTCCTCCCCCGCCGCGTTCTGCATGGTGTAGACGTTCATCCACGTCTGGTCCTCGTGCAGGTAGTGCGCCGTCTGGCACGCAGTCGTGCAGAGCTTGCACCCGTTGCACAGTCGCAAATCGATGATCATGCACCACTGATGCGTCGGGCCCGACGGCGTCGTGTCCGCAGGCTGCGCCGCCGCGGCCAGGGTCTCGGTCAACGCGCCGAGCATCGTCACGCCGATTCCACCAATCGCCGCTGCTCGCAGCAGCCCCCGTCGACCGATCGTGACCGCCGTGGCCTCTAACTCGTCGCCCGAGGGCTCGAGCGCATGACTGTTGTCTGTCTTGTTCCTCACGCGTCCACCTTGATCGTGCCTTCCATCCAGCCCATTGTCGACATCGCGCCACCCATCGCGTTCGTCCCCGTGCCGCACGGCGCGTAGCACTGCCACGTGAATGTCCCCGTCTTCTTCGCCACGAAGGACGCCACCACCGTGACGTGACCACCGGTCGGCGCAGCGGGGATCGCCATGTTGAAGCCGAACGCCACGACCGTAAAGGTGTGGGCAACGTCAACGTCGGGGACGGTCGACACGCTCTGACCATTCACCACCTCATGGCCGTTCGTCGTACCGAGCGCCTGATCGAACATCATCTGTGATCCCGTCAACGGTGCAGTACCGTCGTCGTAACTCGTAATCCTCACCGTGACCGTCTGCCCCTGATGCACCGTCCACGACGAGTTCGTGTACTTCGGCCACCCCGGCTTGCCATCCATGTGCCCCGTGAGAATGCTCATCGACTCGGTCACGTGACCGTGCGGGACGAGAGGTGCCGACGGTGCCGGCTTCGTCAACGTCGTCACCGCCGCAGCGATGCCACCTACGAGAGCGACCGTGACCCCGAGGCCAACCAAGATGCCCACCAACGATCCCGCGACGATGCCTCCCTGATGCGCCACGCGGGCGGGGCGACGCCAACTCAGCCGACCCAGCCGCTCGAGGGGGTCCCACCGACCGAGCCGCTCTAGCGGATCGGCAGCTCCGCCTCGCGCGGCACCGCGCGATCCGCTAGAGCGCTCGCTACTCACGCGACGACCTTGACCTTTCCCGTCATCCAGCCCGAGGTCATCATCGCGCCACCCATGCCCGTCGGCCCACTGCCGCACGGCGCGAAGCAGTGCCACACGAAGGTGCCGGTCTTCTTGGCGACGAAGGTCGCAATCACGGTGACGTGGCCACCGGTCGGCGCCACCGGAACTGGCATGTTGAAGCCGAGGCCCACCACCGTAAACGTGTGCGCCACGTTGATGTCCGAGACCGTCGTCGTGGCCTTGCCATTCACCGTCTCACGACCACCGATCGCGCCCATCACCTTGTCGTACTTCATGTACTGACCCGTCAACGGCGCCGTGCCGTCGTCGTAGCTCGTGATCTTGATCGTGACCGTCTGCCCCTGATGCACCGTCCACGACGAGTTCGTGTACTTCGGCCACCCCGGCTTGCCATCCATGTGCCCCGTGAGAATGCTCATCGACTCGGTCACGTGACTGGGAACACCCGCCGCGCCCGCGCTGGCGGTACCGCTGACGAGCCCGAACGCGACCATCGGCGCCACCGCGAAGGCGACAACTGCCGCCTTAACCATCGTGTGTTTCATCTCATTTCTCCTTTGGGTTAGGTACTACGTCGTGACGTGATCGTGAAACTCTCACGACGACACGGCCGCAACTAGTGGTTGGCCACATCATCTATGCCTTCACCACCACAAATCCGCGCATGAAGCCGTTGTGCGCCATCGACCACTTGTCGCACGGCACCGCGCAAAACCACTGGTACGTGCCCGCCTTCTTCGGCGTAATGGTGAAGTGGGTCACCGAGGGAGACGACGGGGATCCCACCGGTACCACCGCGTTCACGTTGAGCGACGGTGCCGTCCACGTGTGACCCTGCGTGCTGTAGTTGAGAACGGTGACGTCGTAGGTGGTACCAGCCTGCATCGTGAAGGTACCCGGCACGTACGCCTCATCCACGATGCCGTTCGAGCCCTTCACACCACCGAGCGGTGGTGGATCGACGGCCAGTTTCACTTGGACTGCAGCCGGTGCACTGGCGACTGGTGCGGAGGAGGCCGCGAGGCTGACGGATGGGCCGCGCGTGACCGCCGACCAAATTGCGCCCACGCCCGCCGTCAAGCCAAACACCACGGCGGCGGCCAGAACGATGCCCGCCACGAGAGTCACCAGGCCGCGCAGTCGGTGGCTTGCCCCATCCTGCTCGCCGTGACGACCACTCAATAGTTCGCTGCTCATCGATCAAAACTCCCTTCAAACCGGTGCGTCGTGCGCACGACACGCCGACTCTCAACTAGGTTCGTCGACCCCGCTGCGCGTCGCTAGAGAAATCCCACGGGTCCCCACTACCGTGGAACTACGGTGCTCCGGTGCGGGGCGAGGAGCCGGCGTACGCGCCACGATCTATCCTGAGGCCGTGGCAGACGTACGCGCGCGCGAGGACACGATCACCGTGGTGGTCGCCGACGACCACGCCGTCGTGCGCGAAGGAACCCGTCAGATGCTCGAGCGCGAAGACGGGATCGAGGTGATCGGCGAGGTCCCCTCGGTCGCGGACGCGATCGGCGCCGCCCACCGCTTGACGCCCACCCTGATGGTCATAGACGTCGAGTTGCTCGACGGCAGCGGCGTTGACGTGGTGCGCCACGTCGTCGAGCGGGACCTGCCCGTGCGCTGTCTCATGCTGTCGGCGCACGACGACTACGTCTACTTCTCCGAGGCCCTCGCGGCCGGAGCCAACGGGTACCTGCTCAAGACCATCGGCACGGACGAGTTCATCGCCGCCGTGCGCACGATCGCGCTGGGCGGCACGGTTATCGACGGCGTGCTGTCACACCGACTCGCCGGTCGGCGCCGCCAGCCCGAAGAGCGTGTTGCCGACACTCTGACCGCCCGCGAGTTCGACGTGATCCGTGGTCTCGTGCGCGGGCGCTCGAACAAGGAGATCGCCCGTGACCTCGGCGTCGGGGTGCGCACGGTGGAGAGTTACGTCTCGGCGGTGCTGGCCAAGCTGGGCGTGCGCTCGCGCTCCGAGGCGATCGTGTACGTGCTGGAACACCACCTGGTGTCGCCCAACTCAGCTAAGTGACGCTGCGCCCCGCCTCGCCGCGCATTCCCGTACGCCAGATTCTGCGCCGCGCCCTGCACCCGCCGCTGCACGAGCGCTCCTTCTGGCTCGTGCAGCTCATGGTCGTGCTGTGGGCCTTCATCCACATTGGCATCGACATCCACGGGGGCCTGGACAACCGCTACTTCCCCTACGGCATCCCTATTGACCTCCTGCTCATTCCCGTCGGGTACGCTGCGCTCTACTACGGTCTCTCGGGTTCCGCGGCCACCACACTCTGGGCAATCCTGCTGTGGACGCCCGATCTACTGCTCGACCACGACAAGGGCCACTACCACCAAGACCTGGTGCAACTCGCCGTGGTGGCGGTCGTGGCCCTCTTCGTCGGCCTCGAAATAGAGCGGGCGCACCTCGAGCGAGCCCGCGCCGAAGCCGCCGAAGCCGAGCGGCGCGCCGCCGAGCGGCACTACCACCAACTCTTCACCACCAACGCGTCGCCGATCATCCTCGTCGATCCCTCCGGCACGGTCGTCGAGGCCAACCCCGCCGCGGCCGCCCTGTGGAGTGAGACCAGCGGTTCCACCATCGGCGATCTCCTCGGCCTCTCCATCCACGAGATCCGCGGGTCGGCGACGCCACGAGCTGTCACGATGACCACGGCGACCGGTGAGGAGCGTACCTACCGACCGTCCATCTCGACTCTCGACAGCGTCGGTGAGCCGCCGTCCTACCAAGTCGTGCTCGAGGACATCACCGAGGAGTACCAGTCGGAGATCGAGGCTCGCGCCTGGGCCAGCGAGGTACTCCGAGCCCAGGAGGAGGAGCGACGTCGCATCGCGCGCGAGATCCACGACGACCCCCTCCAGCGACTGCTGCAACTGGCGCGACATATTGAGTCACTGGGCGACGACGTGAGCCCCCCGGGCGACCATTCCCGCGTCGACGTCGTACGCTACGAGCTCCTCGAGACAATCGATCACCTACGCGAGGTCACGAGGGGGCTGCGCCCCGCGGGCCTGGACCAGCACGGTCTGGTCGCGGCCGTGCGGGGCCTGCTCGTCGACGTCGAGATCCACCACGAGATAGTCACCCAGTTCACTGTCGACGGTGACGTCGTGCGCGGGACCCCCGACGCCGAAGTCGGCGCCTTTCGCATCATCCAGGAAGCCGTGCGCAACACCATTCGCCACGCGGGTGCCACGCTCCTACGAGTCGAGATGGACTTTCTCGACGACACGCTCCGGGTGCGCGTCATCGATGACGGGCGCGGCTTCGACTCGCACCGCGTCGGGCCACTGGACGGCCGTCACCTCGGCCTGCCCAGCATGCGTGAACGTGCCCACCTCCTAGGCGGTCGCTGCGAGATCATCACCGCTCTCGGCGCGGGGACAACCGTCGACGCCCGCGTACCCTTGCACGGTGCCTCCGCACTCACCGGTGCGACGAGTTCGTCACGCTCGCCGCGAGCCAGCACCACTACTACACTGCACCAATAGCCCGCACCACGCTCGTCCGCTGGTTCACGCTCACTGTCCGCGCGACGCGCGGACGACGAGGGAATCGTGTGTACCACGACGACCATCGAACGGCGCCAGCGGCGACCAGGCGCGCGGTGCGGTGAACGTCGTGATCTTGGCCTTCGCGGGCGCGCGCCACTCCGCGATCGGCCTCGCACTGCCCACACTCGTACTCGTGGCACTGGTCGCCGTCGCCTCGCCGATCATCGCGGAGATGGTACGACGTCTCGTCGTCGTTCCCGAGGCGATTATCCAAATCGTTCTGGGCGTCGTACTCGGGCCCGACGTGCTCGGCGTCGCACAGATCGGTCCCGTGGTCACCGCCCTCTCGACCCTCGGCCTGGCCTACCTCATGTTCCTCGCGGGGAGTGAGCTCGACCTTCGCCAGGTCCACCTGATGCCCAGCGTCCGCGTCCTCATCGGTTGGCTGGCGTCACTGGCCATGGCGCTGGGTGCCACCTTTGCGCTCCAGTCCTGGGGCCTCATCGACCACGCCACGACGGTGGCCCTCTGTCTCACCACGACGGCGCTCACCACGCTGATCCCCGTCTTGAAGGACACCGGCGTCTTCAGCACACCGCTGGGTACCGCGCTGCTGTCGCTGGGGGCGGTGGGCGAGTTTGGACCCATCGTCGTCGCCACACTGCTGCTCTCCACCTCGAACGTCGGCCTCACCTCGCTGTTGACCCTCGGCTTCGTCGCGGTGGCCGCCGCGGCAGGACTCACCGCCAACCGGGTTCGTCCGCCGCGAGCCGTCCTCTTTCTACGTCGCCACCTGCACTCCACCTCTCAGCTACCCGTTCGCCTCTCCCTCCTACTCGTGCTCGCGCTCACCTACTTCGCCCAGTCACTCGGCCTCGACATCTTGATGGGATCCTTCGCCGCCGGCGTGGTGGTTCAGGTGATCACCGCCGGTGAGGATCGCACCGCAGTCACCTCCAAGCTTGACGCGATCGGCTACGGCTTCCTGGTACCGATCTTCTTCGTCGTAAGCGGCGTCACCTTCGATCTCACGGCGTTGTTCGCCAAGGCACGCAACATCCTGCTCGTTCCCATCTTCCTCATCGTCCTGCTCCTCGTACGCGGGTTGCCCGCGTACGCCCTGCACCGCCGTGACCTCGCCCGACGTCAGCGACTCTCCCTCGCCCTCTACGCGGCCACGTCACTGCCC
>JBMFWX010000042.1:0-16407 GCA_049964855.1 Acidimicrobiales bacterium | reverse complement strand
ATCATGAGTCGCCGGGTACCCGAAAATGCCTACGAACTCCGGAAGTCCGGACTGAAGTGGGGGCGGATATCGCACCCCAGAAGTGCGGAACGTCAGCTACAAGGCGAAGCACCTAGTTGTTCTCGTGAAACTCCCCACATTCATGCCGGAAGACCCACAATAAGAACTGGTGCCTCACCGTCGTGGTTTCCAATCATCCCCTGTTGTGACGAAGGAACCGCTTGATGCACTCTCGTCAACACGCTTTCGGTGCGACGGCGCTCATACGTCAAGTCGAACTGAAGCGCCAATTACTATCGTAGCACTACGTCGCACAATCAGCTACACTACTCTCATGTCCAAGACCATTGCCCAGCGTGAACTACGCAATGAGAACGCCAGGGTGATCGACGAGGTCGTCGCTGGCGAAAGTTTCGTGGTGACCCGTAACGGAATCCCGGTGGCCGAATTGCGCCCTCTTTTCGCACCACGGCGAACCGTTGTTCCGAAATCCGCCATCGCTGATTTCGTCGAGACCGGGCCGCGCGTTGACGCAAAACGGTTTCGAGCCGACTTCGACAACTTCGTTGACCAAGAGTTCTAGATGACCACGGGCCTGCTCGACACTTCAGTGGTCATCGACTGGGATGAACCCGCGGTTCAACGAGCCTTGCCCGAGGAGATTTCGGTGAGTGCGATCACTCTTGCAGAGCTGGCCGCAGGACCGATGTTGGCGTCGTCGCTCGCCGAGCAAGCAAACCGCCAGGCTCGCCTTCAGCAAACGGAGGCGACCTTCGAACCCATCCCCTTCGACGCTGCAGCCGCGCGTAGTTTTGGACAGGTAGTTGCGGCTGTTGCCAGCACTGGCCGAACCCACCGATCACGCATGGCCGATCTATTGATCGCGGCAACCGCCCACGCCAACGGCCTGACGCTCTACACGCGCAACCCAGACGACTTCATTGGTCTCGAAGAACTGATTCACGTAATTACCGTCTGAACCCGGCGGTGCGGTTCATTCGATTCAACTTCGTGGGCGCTACAGGACTCGAACCTGTGACCTCAGCCGTGTGAAGGCTGCGCTCTAACCAACTGAGCTAAGCGCCCGAAGGCCCAATAGTAATCGCTCGTGAAGGTGAGCACGTCTACCTCCCGCCCGTTCGTCGCTCTTCCCAGCGCTCCACCAACGGAACCGGTTACACTGGTCGACGGATCACCGAAGCGAACGCGCGAACTGACATGATCCGCCGTCACACCTGAACTCAAGGAGCGGCCCCATAGAGCGGCCACCACCAGTTCCAAAGGGGCTTCAGGCCCGTCCTCGTACGCAGGCCCCAAACCGTGGCCGAGCCCATTGAGACGGAGGTCGGTGACATGATCCGACGCGAGTCGCAGGGTCTGTCTCGGCAGTGTCTCAGATCGCAAGGCGGGTCGCGATGCCACGCTTCCCCCGTGCCGTCGGACAGCAAGCTGCTGAAGGATAGACGTTGTAACCTTCTCGTGTGTCTGAGATGCCCGAAACGCCCGCGCGCACTCGTTTCGGCCGCGTCCGGCGTACATCAGCCGTTTCCCGTGAGGTCGTCATGGGGATCGACAACGTTGAGCAACGCGTCAGCCTCGTCGCGGGGGCGATTGCCCTCGTTCTCGCCGCGATCATTAGCCCGCACCTCTTCAAGAACACCTGGGTCACTGACACGGCCAAGCCGTCCAAATCCGGTAGCTGTCCCACTGGCTACCACCTCGTGCACGCCGTCTGCCAGCACACGTACCTCACACACCCGTCGACCTGGCTGCCGCAGTTCCTGGAGATCCTCATTGTCGGGTTGGCAATCCTTTTCTTCACGTGGCGCCGCAACCGAGCCGGCATCGCCGTTGCCAGTCTGCTGCTGGGCCTCGCCCTTGGCGTGGTTGGTCTGACGTTCCTCCTCCTGGGCGGATGGTTGATCATCCGGGCGTTTCGACTCCAGCGCTACGGCGACGCCTCGTTCTCCGGGTCCGCCCGCCGCGCGAAGGAGATGTCGCGGGAGAGACGGGCAACCCGTGCGTCGTCGCCACCAGGTTCACGGCGCGATGCCAAGTCGTCCGCGAAGCAGCCGGCCGTCGTCGCACCCTCGCCCTCCAAGCGCTACACGCCCAAGCAGCGGTCCCGCCGTCGCTAAACGATGACGAAACTCGGACTCGACTACCCGACCGGGTGGAGTCGTCGTGCGACCACGCGCGCGGCGCGCGACCTGCTGTACCGATGCTGGATCGCACCCTACATGCGCTTCACGGCGACCCTCGACGTACGGGGACTGGCCAATGTCAGGGGACCCGGGCCGCTGATCTTGGTCGCCAACCACACCAGCAACCTGGACACCCCACTCATCCTCAGCTCGCTACCCGCGTCAGTGCGTCGCAGGACGGTCGTGGCGGCGGCGATGGACAGTTTCTTCACGAACCCGCGAACCGCCTTTCGCACCGTTCTGCTCTTCAACGCGATCCCCTTCGATCGCCATAGCCTCAATCGTCGCAGTGCCCTCCAGGCGCTCGAGCTCGTGCGTCAGGGGTGGAATCTACTGATCTACCCCGAGGGCGGCCGCACGACCGACGGCAACCTGGGCGACTTCAAAGGTGGCGCAGCGTACCTGGCGGAACGATCGCACGCCACGGTCATACCGACCTACGTCCACGAATCGGGCTGGCTCAAGGGTCCCAAATACGCCAAGGCCCCCCAGTTCACCGAGGGCCCGTCCCGACGGCGCCATCACGTGGTGGTCGCCTTCGGCGAACCATTGAGCGCGCTCGAGAACGAGTCCATTCGCCACTACGGCTCACGAATCGAGCACGCCGTCATTGATCTCGGCCGCCAAGTATCCGGAAACCCGCTCTACGGTGCTCGGAGCGAGGCCGACTGAGAGCCCGGCAGCGCTCCGCGTAGAGTCGGTCGGCGACGCCCGTCAACGGGTCCAGAGGCGTCGCCAACACCCGCGAGAGGACATCGTCGGCGAGCCAGGAATTCTGGGCCAACACCGGGCCGTGCGCGTAGGTGGCCCAGAGACGATCAGTGACGAAGCCGTCGAAACGACCGTCGTTACCCCGCCCGCGAACCACCCGTGCGAGCGGGCGCACCGAAGGGCCGAGTGTCGTTCGTCCACCGTGGTTCTCGAAACCCACCAGCGTGCGCCCCTCGACGTCGGCGACGAAGTCCCCGACCGCGCGGCGCGCGCCCCGGCGAGTGGTCGCATCCACGATCCCCAGGCCCGGGTACTCCTCATCGCCATCCACGGCGAACGTCGTACCCAGTATCTGCAAGCCCGCGCACACCGCGAACACGAACGCGCCGTCCTCGACGCGGCTGCGTAGTGACTCGCGTGCCAGCAACTCGCTCGCCAAACGTTGAGGGCCGTCCTCCCCTCCGCCGATCACGTAGAGATCGGCTGCGACCAGGTGATCGTCCAGCGACACCGTGACGACCGACGCGTCAAACCCGCGTCGCCGAGACCGCTCGGCGAGGACGGTCGCGTTACCCCCGTCGCCGTAGGTTCCGAGCAATTCAGGGTAGAGCAGGCCGATCGTCAGCACGGCTGCGTCCGCGTCAGCCACTCACGAAACGCGGTGTAGTTGGCGATGACGGTGACCACCTCGTTCACCGAACCGGTCATTGGCGTCTCGTTCGACACCGCGAACGCCATTTCCGCGTAGTCGAGCCTCGTCGCCAGATCGAGGCGTCGATCCCCCCAACAACGCACGAGACGCCCCCGCAATCGCTCAAAAGGAACGTCGTACAGCCACGAGGGATCGTGACCGTCGGCCAAGCGCGCATTGATCGCCACCCATACTTCACCATCCCCCGAGAGGCTCGACAGCAGCGCGTCGAAACCAGCGGGGTTCTTCGCGAGATGCAGGCGCAGCCTGTACGGTCCCCATCGGCGTATGGCGAAGCGCCCCGCGATCTCGCTCAGGGCGTTGATCTTCGACAGAGCGACGTGGAGGTCCACCCCTACCGCGTGCAGGGCGGTCAGTGCCATCGCCGCGTTCCCTTCGTTGAAGCGCCCTGGCAGACCCAGGTCGAGCGGCAGCTCGACGCCCTCGATCGTGAGCCGCTCGTCGAGTACCGTCGTGAGCGAGCGGGGTCGCTCGAAGCCGCACGCGCAGTGCCACACCGGGTCACGCAGCAGGGCCCGCGTGCAGTGAGGGCAGGACCAGGCATCCGCGAGCCAGGGCGTCGGCACGTCACACCACAGGACCGAGTGAGCGGTCTCGGCCGCGTACACCACGAGGGGGTCATTGGCGTTGGCGACCACCAGGGAGTCTCCGGCGCCAGCAAGCGCCTCACGCCACCGCGTCGCCAACTGGCGAACCTCGTTCGCGCGGTCCAACTGGTCGCGCGACAGGTTCAACAGCACCACCACCGTCGGATGGGTCCGCGCGATGATCTCCGCCAGCCAACCCTCGTCCGCCTCGAGGGCCACGGTCTCGCCCGGCGCGCTCGCGAGTGCCGCCACGAGACCCGCCGGCATGTTCGCGCCGGTCTGGTTCGTCACCGCGCCGTGGCCCCACCCAGCCGCCACCATCGCGGTGGTCGTCGTCTTGCCGTTCGTCCCACTGACCAGGATCGTCGTGCGTCCCCGCGACAACCCACCCAGCAGATCCGAGTCGAGTGCCAGACCCACGGTTCCCCCCACCACCGTGCCCGTGCCGCGGCCGCTGCGCCGCGAGACCCAGTTCACCACGCGCGTCGCCGCCACGGCGACGGCGAAACGCTGACGAGACAGAATCACGTCCCAACGCTAACAAGGACCAGAAACACAAAAGGACCAACCGGGGGGAGGTTGGTCCTTTTGCAAAACCTTGTTTCCGCTGAATGGGGGGTTTTCAGCAGATCAGGCTGATATAAGTATGACACCCCCGAGAGCATCGTTCAAGTCGATAATCATGATACTTCTCATCTGTAGACTCGATACGTGGACGTTCGTCAGCTCGAAGCAGTCGTGGCCATCGCCGACCACGGCAGCTTCAGCCGGGCAGCGGACGCCCTGGGCACCGTACAGTCCAACATCTCGGCCCGCGTCGCGCGACTAGAGAAGGAACTCGGCACCGAGCTGGTCGATCGCGCCTCGGGTGAGGTCACCGAGTCCGGCCAAGTCGTCGTCGAACGCGCCCGCCGGATCCTGCACGAGTTCGAGTCCATCGCCGCCGACGTCTCGGAGTTGAACGCCGACATCCGCGGAACGGTCTCGCTTGGCATCATCGGCACCGCCGGCCGCTGGATCGTCCCCCTGCTCATCGAAGCCCAACGCCTCCAGTACCCCCACGTCGCCCTGCGGATCTACGAGGGGTCCAACTCGGCCCTAGAGCCCCAGTTGGTCCACGGCCGACTCGACCTCGGGGTTCTCGCCCAGCCCATTTTGGCACCTGAACTGACCCAGTCGCCCCTGTTCAACGAGGACCTCGTGGTCATCGTCGAGCGCTCCCACCCGCTCGCGGCCCACACAGTGGTCTCCTTCGACGTGCTGGCGCAGTACCCGCTTCTGCTGCCCCTCTCGGGAACCGCACTACGCCGCGAGATCGACGCCGCAGCCCGTACCAAGGGCGTGACGCTACGCCCGGTGGTCGAACTCGATGGTCTTCGCACCATCGCCTCGCTGGCCTTCGACGGCTACGGTCCGGCAATCCTCCCCGCGACCGCCCTGTCCCAGCACCTTCGCGACAAGTTCCTCGGTGTCCGGGTCGACGGCCTCACCCCCCGGCGCGTCAGCGTGGTGACGCGCCGTTTTGGCTTCCCGGCGGCCCCCGTGCGCGCGATCACCGCACTCCTGCACGACGTCGTCCAGCGCGCCACGCCGCCCGAGGGCGTCAGCGTCACCACGGCGCCACCGGCGCCGTGAGCGCCACGCGGACTGACGTCGCACGGCGCATCGCGCGAATCGACCCGGCGTTCGCCCGAGTCGTGCGCGCCGCGGGACCGCCCCCCGCACACCGGCCCGCGCCGGTGGGTGACCGGTTCGCCGCTCTCGTGCGATCGATCACCTCCCAGCTCCTCACCACGCGCGCCGCGGCCACCATCCACGAGCGCGTCGTGGCGTGCTGTCACGGTGACGTGCGCGAGTCAACCGTCATCGAGCTCGGAACGGCGCCCCTACGAGAAGCGGGTCTCTCGGGAACCAAGGCCCGCGCCATCATCGAGTTGGCGCACGCGGTCCACGACGGTCGGGTCCGACTCGCGCGCCACGGCCACCTGAGCGACGCCGAGGTGAGCGGAGAGCTGACTCGGGTGCACGGCATCGGTCCGTGGACCGCCCAGATGTACCTCATGCACACCCTCGCGCGGCCTGACGTCTGGCCCAGCGGCGACTTCGGGGTCCGCCACGGGTGGAGCGTCGTCCACCGCCTGAACGAACTGATCACCGAGACGGACCTGCGTCCGCGGGGTGTCCCCTTCGACGGCGTGCGCTCGTCGGTCGCGTGGTACTGCTGGCAAGCCGTCGATATCGAGCGCGCGGAGTAACCTCGGCCTATGGCCCTCCTCTCCCTCGAAACCTTCGAGGAACGCGCTCTCACGCCGTTACTCGAGTACGCCTCCCTGCCGTGCCTGTCACCGATGTTCGACGACCAGTGGGTCACCAACGGCTACCTGGACCAGGCGATGGATCTCGTCGCCGCGTGGGCGCGCCAGCGCGCCCTCGCCGAACTCGACGTAGTCGTTCACCGTCTGGAGGGCCGAACCCCCCTACTCACCGTCACCGTCGGGGCCACCGGCCCCGCGACCACGACGACCGTTCTCTACGGCCACCTGGACAAGCAGCCGCCACTCGGTGAGTGGTCCGACGGCCTCGGCCCCTTCACGCCGGTGCGCCGGGAGAACCGCCTCTACGCTCGCGGAGTCGCCGACGACGGCTACGCCGTGTTCGCCGCCCTGCTGGCGCTGGAGTCCCTCGAGGAGAGCGGCGTACCGCACGGCCGGTGCGTGGTGCTGATCGAGGCCAGCGAGGAGAGCAGCAGTCCCGATCTGGACGCGTACCTCGACCACCTGGCCGACCACCTGGGAACCGTCGGGCTCATGGTCTGTCTGGACTCGGGGGCGCTCTCCTACGACCGGCTCTGGGTCACGACGTCGCTGCGCGGGGTGGTCAACGTCGAACTCACGGTACGAGTGCTCGAGCGCGGCGTGCACAGCGGAACCGCAAGCGGCGTCGTGCCGTCCTCGTTTCGCATCCTTCGCGAACTGCTCGACCGCGTGGAGGACGCCGTAACCGGCGAGGTGCTGATCGCGCAGTGTCACGCCCCCATTCCCGAGGCCCACGTGCGAGCCGCGCGCGCCGTCACCGCCGAATTCGGCGATGTCGTGGCTGACGAGATGCCCGTCGTCGAGGGACTCGTCCTTATGGGCGAGTTGCCCGAGGACCGGCTGATCCGACGCACCTGGCACCCCGCGCTAAGCGTGGTGGGCATGGGGGGAATTCCCGAGCCCGCCATCGCCGGCAACGTGCTGCGGCCCTCCACGACGGCCGTCCTCTCGCTGCGCCTGGCGCCCGGTGCCGACGCCCCTGAGGCGGCACGGGCCCTCACCGCGACACTCACCCGAGACGTGCCCTCACACGCCCACGTCGAGGTCGTCGCCCACTCGGGTTCCGGGTGGGTCGCGCCGCCGATCGCGCCCTGGCTCGCCACCGCACTCGACCGCGGGTCGCGCGACGCCTTCGGACACGCCCCCGGCTTCGCGGGCGAGGGGGGCTCGATACCCTTCCTGGCGTCGCTGGGTGCGCGCTATCCCGACGTGCAGTTCGTGGCCACCGGCGTTCTAGGGCCCGAGTCCAACGCGCACGGCATCGACGAGATGCTGGACCTCGACGCGACGGTGCGCGTCATCAACGCGGTGGCGACCGTCGTCGCGGCCGCTTACGAGCACGAGAGGGCCGAGACGTGACCGAAACCGTCGACCTGTGGGTTGATCCCGTGTGCCCGTGGGCGTGGATGAGCTCACGCTGGCTCCTCGAGGCGGCGACCGTGCGCGACCTCGACGTGCGCGTCCACGTCATGAGCCTCGCCGTCTTGAACGAGGGCCGCGATCTGTCCGCGGAGTACGTGGATCTCATGCGACGTGCCTGGGGCCCGGTGCGCGTCTTGATCGCCGCCGAGCAACACTACGGCGAGGACGTGATCGAGCCCCTCTACAGCGCGATGGGCCAGCGCTACCACGTGCTCGGCGAACGCGACCTGGGCGTCGTGAGCGTGCACGCCCTCGGGGACCGGGGCCTGGACCCGCGTCTCGCCGAAGCCGCCACCGACCCGTCGTTTGATGACGCCCTGCGCGCCAGCCACCACCGGGGAATGGACCCCGTCGGCGACGACGTGGGAACTCCGGTCATCCACGTGGGCGACGTCGCATTCTTCGGTCCCGTGGTGACCCCGGCCCCTCGGGGCGAGGCGGCCGGTCGGCTCTACGATGGCGTCGTGGCGGTAGCCGCCACGCCGGGCTTCTACGAACTCAAGCGCACCCGAACGAAAGGTCCGGACTTCTCATGATCACCCGTACCCTCACCCCTTCCTCCACCCCGGTACAGCACACCGCCAACGACGACGCCACGCGAGCGGTTATCGTCATCCAGGAGGCCTTCGGGGTCAACGACCACATTCGCAACGTCGCGGAGCGATTCGCCGAGCACGGCTTCTTCGCCGTCGCTCCCGAGCTCTTCCACCGCGCGGGATCGCCCGAGATCCCCTACGACAACTTCCCCGAGGCCATGTCCGCCGTCGGCACCCTGACCGCGCCGGGGATCCACGACGACCTGATGGCCGCGGCCGACTTCCTCGCCGGACGAGGTTTCTCGCGTGAGTCGGTCGGTGTCGTGGGCTACTGCATGGGTGGTTCAGTCACCTTCTACGCCGCCACCCTCGGCGTCGTCGGGGCGGCCGTCAGCTTCTACGGCGGCGGCATCGAGAACGGGCGCTTCGGACTGCCGTCGCTCCTGGAACTGGCGCCATCACTGCACTGCGCGTGGCTCGGGCTCTACGGCGATCTCGACAAGGGGATCCCGGTCGAGCAGGTGGAGGAGCTTCGCGCGGCCACCGCCGCGACGTCCTACGACACCGACATCGTGCGCTACGCCGACGCCGAGCACGGCTTCAACTGCGACGCACGACCAGCGGTCTACAACGAGGCCGCCGCCCACGACGCCACGCGACGAGCGTACGAGTTCTTCAACCAGCACCTTCGGGCGCGCTGACTCAGGAGTGCGCGACCTCGCGCCACGCACGACCCTTATCCAGACGGGGCTCACCCGGTAGCCCCAGCACCCGCTCGCCGATGATGTTGCGCATCACCTCGCTGGTCCCGCCCTCGATGGAGTTCGCACGCATGCGCAGAAACGCCTTGCGCGCGTCACCGCCCGTCATCGCCGACTCCACCGGGCGTACCAGTGGGTACGAGGAGCCGTAGAGCATTCCCTGCGCACCCATCAGGTCCACGCACAGCTCACTGGTGCGCTGGTTCTCTTCGGCGAAGGCCAGTTTGGCCACCGAGCCCTCTGGCCCGGGCGTACCCGCTCGACGCAGATCGCTGGCGCGCCAGTTGGTGAGCCGACCGACCTCGTTGCGCACCCACGCCGCCAGGAGTTCCGATCGCAGTGCCAGGGCGTACGCGTCCTGGCGACCGCCCCACCGCTCGCGCCAGATCGCCAGCGCGTCGCCGATGAGCCCCGAGCCGCGCGCCGGAACCGACCCGCCGATCGAGACGCGCTCGTTCATAAGAGTCGTGAGCGACACCGTCCATCCCTCCCCCACGCCACCGAGCCGGTAGGCGTCCGGCACGCGCGCGTCGGTGAAGAAGCACTCGTTGAACTCCGCCTCGCCGGTGATCTGGTAGAGCGGACGAACCTCGACTCCGGCCACGCGCATGTCGACCAGGAAGGCGGTGAGACCGCGGTGCTTCTCCACGTCGGGATCCGTGCGCGCGATGAGCAGCCCGAAGGACGCCACGTGCGCCAACGTCGTCCAGACCTTCTGGCCCGAGATGCGCCACTCGTCGCCGTCACGCACGGCGCGCGTCGCCAGCGACGCCACGTCCGATCCCGCCCCCGGCTCGGAGAACAGCTGGCACCAGATCTCCTCGCCGGTGAACAGGGGACGCAGGAAGCGCCGGCGTTGTACGTCGGTGCCGTGCGCCACGATCGTCGGGGCCACCATTCCGTAGCCGATCACGTTGCGGCCCGCGGCGTTCGGTGCCCGCAGCGCCGACAGTCGACGCAGCACGTGCTGGTGGTCCGCCGGCGATCCCCCGAGGCCCCCGTCTCCCACTGGAAAGTGGGCCCACGCCAGACCCCGATCGAACTGCGCGCCGAGAAACGTCACCGGATCGGTGCTCGCGGGAGGGAAGGCTGCCACCAGGTCGTCGATGAGCTCGTCAATGGTCGGCGTCACGCGCACTCCTTGCTGGGACTAGTCGCATACTAGGCAGTCCTGGTCGTCGTGGGCTAGAACGGAGCCGTGACCTCGCGCATCCTCGCCACGTCGGGCGGCTTCATCCCGGGACCGGTCCAGCAGACCGCCCGACTCGGGTCGATGCTGCTCGACGCCCTCGCGCTCACCCGACAGTTACGCCCGCGCGTCTGCCTGGTACTGACGGCGAGCGGCGACGCGAGCGAGTACTACGCGCAGTCCTACGAGGCCTTCAATGCAGCCGGCTGCGACGTGACCGAGCTGAAACTGTTCCCCCAGCCGTCCGCCAACCCTCTCGAGCGACTGACGACGGCCGATCTGGTCTGGGTGGGTGGCGGCTCTGTCGCCAACCTCCTGTCACTGTGGCGCCTCCACGGAGTCGACGAGGCCATGCGCGCCGCGTGGGACAAGGGCGTCATTCTCGGTGGCGTCTCCGCCGGCAGTCTGTGCTGGCACGTCGGCGGCACCACGGACTCCTTCGGACCAACCCTGAGGCCGGTGACCAACGGCCTGGGCCTGCTCCCCTACGCCAACGGCGTGCACTACGACGTCGAGGAGCAACGCCGACCGTTGCTGCACGAGCTCATCGCCACGTCCGTCCTTCCCCGCGTGGGCTACGCCACCGACAACACCGTCGGCCTGTGGTACGAGGGCACCGAGCCCACGACCGTCGTCGCCGACCTCGAGGTCGACCCGGCCAGCGGACCCGCCGCCTACCGCGTGGCCCTCGAGGACGGTACCGTTGTCGAGACCCGCTACGGCGTCGGCGAGCACGTAGACTAGGCCGAGACCGACAGCGCTCGCCGATCCGTCTCCGCGCGCCGGTCGAGTTCCTCGCAGCGCTCCAGCGCCTCCGCGAACCCGCAGGTTGCCAGCCAGTTGGCCAGCAGGCGATGCCCCCCCTGGCTCAGCACCGACTCGGGATGGAACTGCACCCCCTCCAGCGGCGCCCCGCGCAGCGCTACGCCCATGATCAACCCCTCCGAGCGCGCCGTGACCTCGAGGGAGTCCGGCAGCGCCTCCTCGCCCACCACCAGGGAGTGGTAGCGACCGGCGGCAAAGGGGTGGCCGAGACCGGCCAGAACGCCGTGGTCCTCGTGCTCAACTAGCGTGGCGCGGCCGTGCACGAGCTCGGGGGCCCGTTCGATCCTCGCCCCGAAGGCCTCGCCGATGGCCTGGTGCCCCAGGCACACGCCCAGCAGCGGACGAGCGTCTTGCGCACACTGGCGCACGATCCCCACGCAGTGACCCGCGTCGCGGGGGTGGCCGGGCCCGGGAGAGAGCAGCACGCCGTCGGGGCGTCGCGACGACACCGCCGACGGCGTCAGCTCGTCGTTGCGCACCACCTCCACACGAGCGCCCAACTCCCCGAGATACTGCACGAGGTTGTAGACGAACGAGTCGTAGTTGTCAATCACCACGATCGAGGGGCCCGCGGACATGGGCTCATCCTAGGAGAGCGTTCACTAACCTTGTCTCGATGAGCACACCCGGCGAGGACGACTTTCGAGAACTCGTGGCCGCGGGCTACAACGTCATTCCCCTGTACCGCACGCTTCAGCTCGATCGCGAGACGCCGGTATCGCTCTACCACCGCTTCAACGACGGCCGCGCCATCTTCCTGCTCGAGAGCGCCGCTCTAGGTGAGACGACCGGACGCTACTCCTTCATCGGCCTGCAGCGACTCTGGCGGCTCACGACCGAGGCCGGTGCGCCCCGGGTCACCGGTTCCCCCTCCGTGCCAACACCCGACGACGGCGGACCGCTCGCGGTGCTGCGCGCCCTGCTCGGCGGCTATCGAGCCCACCACCCGCGCGACCTGCCCGCGTTCGTCGGCGGTGCGGTGGGCTACGTCGCCTACGACTACGTGCGACGCCTGGAGCGGCTCCCGCGGCCGCCCGACCCCGACCCCTGGCCCGACGTCGACTTCTCGTTTCCTCGGGCGGTCCTGATCGTGGACCATCTGCGCCACTCGACCACGGTTGTGGTGAACGCCATCATCGGCGCGTCGCCGCCCGACGACGCGCGCCGTGACGCCGAGTGCACGCTGGAGGAGATCGTCGACACGCTCCTCGCCCCACCTCCTCCCACCGACCCGCTGGTCGAACGGCTCGTGGCGACCTCTCCCGAGAGGCGTCGCGCGGTCGACGTGCGCCGCCTGGCGGCCGGCGTGTCGAACTTCACCCGTGAACAGTACGGCGACGTGGTGCGCCGCGCCCAGGAGCACATCCGCGCGGGCGACATCTTCCAGGTGGTACCCAGCCAGCAGTTCCGGAGACCCACCGCGGTCGACCCTCTAACGCTCTATCGCGTGCTGCGCGCGCTGAATCCCTCGCCCTACATGTACCTGCTCGACACGGGAGACGGCCAGATCGTCGGGGCGTCGCCCGAGATGCTGGTGCGCGTCCAGTCGGGCGTCGTCAGCACTCGCCCCATCGCCGGAACGCGTCCGCGCGGCGCGGACGACGCCGAGGACCGCCTCTTGGAGGACGAGATGCGCCACGACGCCAAGGAGCTCTCGGAACACGTCATGCTCGTCGACCTCGGACGCAACGACGTCGGACGCGTCGCGCGCGTGGGCACGGTGCGCGTCGAGCGCCTGGCCCACGTCGAGCGATTCTCCCACCTGATGCACCTCGTCTCCCAGGTTGACGGCGACCTGGCGCACGAGCGCGACGCCTTCGACGCCTTCGACGCCCTCTTCCCCGCCGGCACCCTCACCGGTGCGCCCAAGGTACGCGCCATGGAGCTGATCGACAGCTTCGAGCCCGTACGCCGTGGCCCCTACGGCGGCGCGGTTGGCTACTTCGCGCTCGGGGGTGACGCCGACTTCGCCATCACCATTCGCACCGTCGCCCTACGCGGAGGCGTCGCGACCGTCCAGGCCGGCGGCGGCGTCGTCGCCGACAGCGTGCCCGACCGGGAGTACGAGGAGTGCCTCTCCAAGGCATCCGCTCCCCTGCTGGCCCTCGAGATCGCCGACCCCCGACACCCCTGACCCCGGGTGAGGCTGCGTGGCGGCCCTATGCTGAGCGTGGGGATCGACGACACGAGGGAGGTCGCGGTGACCATAGAGAGTTCCTACGAGCGCTGGCGCCTGGAGTACAGCGCCGCCACCCCGCACCGCGAGCGCGTCACCACGATGTCGGGCGTACCGCTCGAGCCCGTCTACGGGCCCGCCGACGCCGAGTTCCCGGGCGTGTATCCCTACACGCGCGGCATCCACGCCTCCATGTACCGCTCGCGCCTGTGGACGATGCGCATGTTCGCCGGCTTCGGCACCGCCCGCGACACCAACGAGCGCTTCCGCGAGATCATCGACGCCGGCGGCACGGGTCTGTCGACCGCCTTCGACATGCCGACGCTGCTCGGCATCGACTCCGACGACCCGATGGCCCGGGGCGAGGTGGGGCGCTGCGGCGTGGCCATCGACTCACTGGCCGACGTGTCCGACCTCTTCGAGGGCATCGACCTGGGCGCGATCACCACCTCGATGACGATCAACTCGCCCGCAGCCGTGATGCTGGCGCTCTTCGTCGCCAACGCCGAGGCGCACGGCGTGCCCCGCAAGCGGCTCGGGGGCACCCTGCAGAACGACATCTTGAAGGAGTACCAGGCGCAGAAGGAGTTCATCTTCCCCCCGCGCCAGTCCATGCGCCTCGTGCGTGACACCATGGCCTTCACGGCGGCCGAGATGCCGAAGTGGAACTCGATCTCGGTGTCGGGCTACCACATCCGCGAGGCCGGGTCCACCGCCGCCGAGGAGCTCGCCTTCACGCTGGCCAACGGATTCGCCTACGTCGAGCTGGCCCGCGAGGCCGGTCTGGGGGTAGACACCGTGGCCCCGCGCCTCTCCTTCTTCTTCAACGCCCACATCGACTTCTTCGAGGAGATCGCCAAGTACCGGGCCGCGCGGCGGCTCTGGGCCACCTGGATGCGCCACCACTACGGCGCCACCGACGAGCGCTCCTGGCAGCTGCGCTTCCACACCCAAACGGCGGGCGTCTCGCTCACCGCCCAGCAGCCCGAGGTCAATATCGCCCGCACGGCCATCGAGGCCCTGGCCGGGGTCCTGGGCGGCACGCAGTCGTTGCACACCAACTCCATGGACGAGGCGCTGGCGCTCCCCTCCCAGAAGGCCGCGCGCCTGGCCCTGCGCACCCAGCAGGTGCTGGCCTACGAGACCCACGTGGCGGACGTCGCCGACCCCCTCGGGGGCTCGTGGTTCATCGAGGAGCTGACCGACGAGATGGTGCGACGTGCGGAGTCGCTGTTCGCCGAGATCGCCGAGATGGGTCAGGGCTCGATGCTCGAGGGCTGCATCAAGGGCATCGAGGACAACTGGTTCCAGGGCCACATCGCCGACTCCGCCTACGAGCTGGAGCGCGCCTTCAACGCGGGCGAGCGCATCGTGGTGGGCGTGAACGCCTTCACCGAGGGCAACGACGACGACGACCTCACGCTGCTGCGCGTGACCAACGAGGACGAGTCCCGGCAGATCGCGCGCCTGGCGAGGGTGCGCCAGACCCGCGACGACGACGCCGTGCGCGAGGCACTTGATCATCTGGCGCGCGACGCCGCCGACCCGGCCGTCAACCTGATGGGGAGCCTAATCGGCGCCGCACGCGCCTACGCCACGGTCGGTGAGATGATGGGGGCGATGGTGAACGTCTTCGGGCGCTACGTCGAGGTGCCATCCCTGTGAGTGTGCGCGTGCTCGTGGCCAAGGTCGGGCTCGACGGCCACGACCGGGGCATCAAGGTCGTGGCCCGGCTGCTGCGCGACGCCGGGATGGAGGTCGTCTACACCGGTCTCTTCCAGACGCCCGAGACCGTGGCCGTCGCCGCGATCCAGGAGGACGTCGACGTCGTCGGACTGTCGATGCTGTCGGGCGCGCACCTGACCCTGGCGCCCCTCGTCGTGGAGGCGCTGCGCGAGCGCGGCTCGGACATCCCGGTGATCGTGGGGGGCATCGTCCCCGCCAACGACGTGGACGAGTTGCGCGCCCACGGCGTGGCCGACGTCTTCGGGCCCGGCGCCAGCGCCCAGGAGATCGTGGCCGCCATCTCGGCGCTGGCCCCTCACTCGAGCTAGGCGTCGCCCTCGGCGCGCGCCGGGAGGGCGAGCGCGACCACAATGGCGGCCACGCCCACGATGAGAGCCCCCACGTCCACGGCGAAGATCATCGCGCTGACGTAGGCCGCGCGTGCGGCCAGCGCGAGCGACGGGCCCAGCGCCCCGGCGCGACGCGCGGCCAGGAGAGCGCCCCCCAGTGATCCCTCGATCACGCGCGCGATCCCCGACGGCACGCCACGCGTCGCCACCAGACTCGTCATCGTCGCCTGGTAGTGCGTGGAGAGCAGACTGCCCAGAACGGCGACCCCCAATGCGCTGCCGACCTGCAGCGCGGTCGAGTTGGTGGCGGACCCCACCCCCGCCAGGTCGATGGGCACCGAACCCATGACCGAATCCGTGCTGGGCGCGACGGCCAGCCCCGTGCCAACGCCCAGCAGCATGAAGGCGGGCAGCATGCTCGCGTAACTCGAGTGCACGCTCACGAGGGACAGCAGGGCCAGGCCGAGCGAGATCAGCACCATGCCGACGAAGACGACGACGCGCGTGCCCACCGCGCGCGCGAGAGTGGTCGACAGCGCCGCCACTACCAACAGCACGGCGGCGATCGGCGTGATGCGAAGCCCCGTCGCCAGGGGGCTATAGCCCAGGGCGAACTGGAAGAACTGCGTGAGCAGGAACATCGCCCCCGAAAGGGCGAAGATCGTGAGGGCTAGTGCGCTCATCGCCACCGAGAAGCGCCGCGAGCGGAAGAAGGAGAGCTCCAGGAGTGGGTGCGCGCTGCGGCGCTCGAAGACCACGAACGCGCCGATGAGCAGGAGCGCTCCCCCCAGATCGCCCACGATCGCGGGCGACCCCCACCCCCGTCCGGGGCCCTCGATGATCCCGTTGCGACCGAGTGATCTTTAGTGAGTCCACTCATGCCGCACTCCTCAC
>JBMFWX010000041.1:0-17649 GCA_049964855.1 Acidimicrobiales bacterium | reverse complement strand
CGTCGCCCGCCGATGACGCGGGCGGCGGTTCGGTGGTGGCTATCTCCCTAATTTACCGGTGCGTCGGCGGTGCGGCGAAGGCGGCGCGCACGAGGGGGTGCCAGCGCCCCGTGGCCCGATCCTGCTCGTACAGGACGGCGCTGCGCGCCGTCGCGGTCCACGGCAGCTGCGCGCTGGTGCGGGCCGCGACCTCCTCGAGTTCGTCGCGGGCCAGTCCCTTGGCCACCGTCACGTGGGGCGTGGTGGTCGCACTGGCGGCGTCACGTCCCAGGGCGCGCGCGGCGACGCGCGCGAGCGCCTCCCAGCGGGGCCCCTGGTCGGGCCGCGCGTACACGACGCGCTCGTCGAACCACCCGAGTGCGTCCAAGGTCACGCAAAATCTCGGCTCTCGCCGAAGGCGCCGCGCGAAGCGCTGGCGGGTGTCCGAGTCGAGCGGGGCGGTCGTGAATGGCGAGAGCAGGGTGACGTGAGCGCCGAGACGATTCGTGTGGCGCCACGGCGCGACCAGTGTCGCGGCGTCGGGCAGTGGCACCGCCACCAGGTACGTCGCGCCACGGTCGACGCGACGATGCGCGGGGCGCTCGTCGTCGCTCGACGTCACGAATCGCACGTCACGGGTCGCACGTCACGGGTCGCACGTCACGGGTCGCACGTCGAGGTCGACCCGTGACGTGCCTAGTGCAGGCGGTCCACGATGCGACAGGCGATCAGGGCGTCCTCGTCGATGTGGTAGCTCGCACAGATCCGGTGGTATCCGTCGGCCACCCAGAGCGGCACGCCGCGCACCAGCAGCACCGGCGAGAGCTTGACGCCGTTGCGCACCTTCTCGAGGTCCTTCTCGAGCTCGTGGTCGTCGCTGGCCAGCAGCGGGAGGCCACTCGAGCGCAGGAGGTCCTTGGCCTTGTAGTGCCAGAGGCGGGTCTCCTTGGCCAAGGCCTTGGCGTAGCGCCGGGCGTCGTCGGACGGCACGAGGAGTGACAGGTACGAGCGAGCGGCCGGGTAGTCCTGCTCCTCGGGCTCGGCCTTCCAGCGCTCGTTGGGCATGGGGGCGTCGGCGGGTGATGGCTGGTCAGGGGGCATGGTTCTCCTCGGGGGTGGGTGGTGGCGTGACGGGTTCGAGGGCCCCTTGGGCGGCTTCGCTGGCCGCGACGGAGGGCGGACCGCGCAGGATCCACGCGACGCCGACGGCGAGGGCGCCGCCGATCAGCGGGCCGACGACGTAGGCCCACCACGAGGTCCAGTCGCCGCCCACCAGTTGGGGGCCGAACGAGCGGACGGGGTTCATCGAGGCGCCGGTCACGGGGGCGGCCCACAGTCCGGCCAGCGCGATGTAGCCGCCGACGGCGAGGGCGGCGTTGGCGCCGACGTTGCGCGCGCCCGACGCCGTGCCCAGGATGACGCTCACCAGGCCGAGGGTCAGGAGCGCCTCGACGATGACGACCTTCCCACTCGACACTCCCGCCCCGGGCAGGGTCGCACCCAGGTGGCCGATGTTGCCGAACAGCCCCCGCAGGAGAAGTGAGGCCACGACCGCACCCACGATCTGCGCCCCGACGTAGCCGGGCACCCGGTTCCACGGGAAGTTCCCGCGTGTCGCGAACGAGAGCGTCACCGCGGGGTTGAGGTGCGCCCCGCTGACCATGCCCATGAAGTAGATGATGCCCATGACCATGAGCGCGGGCGCCACGACCTGCGCGTCGATCGGGACCTGGCCGTGGGAGTAGGCGTCCACGACCGGCGCCCCCGCGGCGGCGATAACCAGCAGGAAGGTGCCGAAGAACTCCGAGAAGAGTCGGCGCCACTCGTCGCGCAGATCGTGGGGGTGCAGCACCCACGGGGGCTCGCTGGATCGGGGGCCGCGCGCGAGCACGCTGGCCTGGTGCACCGCCAGCTCGTCGCCCGAGGTGCTCATCGGGGGGCCCGCCGCACGCGTCGGGGGTCGGCCTGCGCAGCGCGAGCACTCCAGCGAGCCGTCATGGCACCACACTACGTACTCTCGGACGGTCGTGCCGGGCGAGGGTCCGCGGTCCTCCGGGCACCCGCACGGGCGTGACTCGCGCGGCCCGCTGCGCCGCGGGCTGGTGCTCGGGCGCGGCGGCGGATGTCTAGCGTGGGGGGATCGCCCCGATTCGTCACGTGCCCCCCGCTCGCGCGGCCGACCCGAGCCGCACGATGGTGAACGGGGCGTCGCTCGCCCTGGCGGGGGCCAACGTCGTCATGCAGCTGTCGCGTCGTCCCGTTGGCCGCGCCGTCGCCGAGAGCACGGTCCACAGCGGGTCGCTCGTGCGCCATCCCCTGAAGCGCACCCGTACGACACTGTCCTACGTCATGCTGGCGCTCTACGGCACCGACGAGGAGCGTCGCGAGTTGCGCCGCCAGGTCAACGCGCAGCACCGGGCCGTGCGCCCGGCCCCCGGCGCGCCGGTCACCTACCGAGCCACCGACCCGGAGCTGCAGCTGTGGGTCGCGGCGTGCATGTACTACGGCGTGCGCGACGCGCTCGCACTCCTGTACGGCCCCGCTCGCACGGAGTTCGCCGACGAGGTCTACCGTCAGTGCGCGCGCTTCGCCACCACGCTCCAGGTGCCGATCGCGGCGTGGCCGCGCGATCGTGACGCGTTCGAGGAGTACTGGCGCGACGCGCTGACGCGCCTCGACGTCGACGACGTGACCGCCCGGTACCTGATCGACCTGATCGACCTGCGCTTCCTGCCCGGTCCGCTCGCGCGCGTGGCGGGACCCGCGCACCGCTTCCTCACCACGGGCTTCCTGCCGCCCACGTTTCGCGACCTGCTCGATCTGGAGTGGGACGCCGTCCGCCAGCGCCGCTTCGAGCGGGTGGTGCGCGCGGGTGCGGCGGTGGCGGTGCGGCTGCCGCGACCGGTGCGCGAGTTCCCGTGGAACTGGTGCCTGTACGACGCCCGGCGACGACTGCGCCGCGGGCGCGCGCTGGTGTGACGCCGGTCAGGGGAACCACGACCGCGCGGACTTTAGGCCCTAGTGAACCCCGGGACGGCACCACTTAGATGGAGGCAGTTAGATGGAGAGACCGATTCACCGCGATGACGTGATGAGGGGTGGCGCGTCGCCGCGCCGGAGAGAGAGGGTGGTCATGCGCGACGAGACGCTGACTCGCACGCTGCATCGCTACGAGTCCGCCCCGCACCTGGTGTTCTGGGAGACGACCAAGGCCTGTGGGTTGGCCTGCCGGCACTGTCGCGCGTCGGCGCAGACGACGCCGCTGCCGGGCGAGCTCACGACCGCCGAGGGGCGCGACCTGCTCGACCAGATCGCCGCGATGGAGGGTCCGCGGGCCATCGTCGTCTTCACCGGGGGCGACTGCTTCGAGCGCGCCGATCTCTACGAGCTCGTCGCCTACGCCATCTCGCTCGGACTGCGCGTCGGCGTCGCGCCGTCGGTGACGCCCAAGGTCACCCGCGAGTCGCTCCAGCGGCTCTACGACCTGGGGGTGCGGGCCCTCTCGATCAGCCTCGACGGCGCCTCGAGCGAGTCCCACGACTCGCTGCGCGGGGTCGAGGATCACTTCCGCGCGACGCTCGACGCTCTGGAGATGATGCGCGACATGGGGTTCCGCCTCCAGGTCAACACCACGGTGATGGACCACAACAAGCGCGAGCTCGCCGACGTCCTGGCCCTGGTGCGCGCCGCGGGCGTGTCCATCTGGGAGGTGTTCTTCCTCGTGAGCGTGGGACGTGGATCACTCATTCGCGAGGTCAGCGCGACCGAGGCGGAGGACATCTGCCACTTCCTGGTCGACGCGGCCGACCGCGGGCTGACCGTGCGCACGGTGGAGGCTCCGTTCTTTCGTCGGGTGCAGGCCGAGCGCGCGGCGGCGGGCGACGTGGACGCGGCGACACACTTCGGCCTCGGCGAGCTGTACCGGCACCTGCGCGATGGGCTCGAGCGGGTGCCGTACGCCACGCGCCCGCGCTCCAGCGCGTCGCTGGCCACGGGCGACGGTCGGGGCGTCATCTTCGTGGGCTACGACGGCGAGGTGCACGCGTCGGGATTCCTGCCGGTGGCCCTGGGCAACGTGCGCGAGCGGTCGCTCGGCGAGATCTACACCACCAACGAGGTCCTCACGTCCCTGCGGGCGGGCGAGCTCGAGGGTGAGTGCGGGCGCTGCGACTACCAGCGGCTGTGCGGCGGCTCGCGGGCGCGCGCCTACGCGCGCACCGGTCGCGTCCTGGCCGACGACCCCGCCTGCGTGCGCACGCGGCGCGTCCCGCTCTCGCTGGGCTGACGGCGGCGTACGTCGACGCGGTGGCGCGGACTTCGCGTACGGCGTAGGGGAGGTCGTCCGAGTCCGGGTCGGCTCCTCGTGGACGGCACCACTCGCGGGTTACAATTGCCGAGGCGCCGATCTCGATCGGCGAACTCACGCCCACCCGGCCGCGCCGGACCGGGTGTCGCGACCCCTCGCCCCGTTCTCCCCACGTCTCGGGCGAGTGTCGCATGCTGCGGGCGTCGCCGCATCACCAGCCGATTCGCGAGCACGCCCCGGTCACTCACGGCGCCGCTCCTACGATGAGCCGATGATCCTCACCGTCTTCGGCGTCGTGGCGCTGACCTTCATGATGTCGATGTACGCCCTCGAGGGACGGGGACGGGGCTTCGTCGCGGCCTTCGCGCTCGGCTGCGCCCTCTCGAGCAGCTACGGATTTCTCTCGGGATCCTGGCCCTTCGGGGTGGTGGAGGCGGTGTGGACGATCCTCGCCCTACGGCGCTTCGCGCGCACGGCGCGCTGAGCGTTCGCGCGACAAGATCTTGGCGATGGTCGAGGGCGAGAACCCCTCCCCGCTCAACTCGCAGGCCGCGCTCAGCGACTCGAGGTCGCGCCGTGAGTAGCGGCGCTGGTTACCCGAGGGGCGCGAACTCGTGTAGTCCATCGCTCGCTCCAGGCGCCGTAGCGTCTGCGGGTCGGTTCCCAGCAGCTCGGTCACGACCGCCAGAGTGAACAGCGGCTCGTTGGGGTCGTTGAGGCGCTGGCGCCACGTCCGTTCCCCGGACCCGCCGCGCGGGGCGTCGGGTCCGGGGGCGGGGCTCCTCACGCGGAGTGCACGCCCAGGGCGTCGGGCTCGCGCGCCACGTCCACCACGTGACGGACGTTCACGCGGCGCGGCTTGGCGCTCTCGTGCAGCGGGATGCGCAGGGTGAGAACGCCGTCGACGAACTCCGCGTCCACGTGCTCCACGTCCAGCACGTCGCCGAGCATCACGCGGCGGGTCACCGTCGTGTCGCTGCGCTCGTGGATCAGGTAGGTCGCGCCCTCGGGCAGCGTGCTCTGACGTCGAGCGCTCAGGCGCAACTCGCCGCGCTCGATCTGCAGGTCGATGCTGTCGAACTCGACGCCCGGCAGGTCGAAGCGCAACGTCACGACGTCGCCCAGGCGGTACGCGTCCATTGCGGCGGTGGGCCCACCCGTTGTCTCGAAGAGACGGTCCCAGCGCTGGAGCGGGTCACTCAACATCAACATAGGAAACACCTCCATTCGTGATCGGTACCACATCCGATACTGTCAGTATACCTCTCAAGTGACCGGAACGCAACGCCCGGGCCGGTGACCGGATCTCGGATCTCGGATCTCGGATCTCGTCGCAACGGGGTGGTTAGAGCTCGGAGAACTCGCCGGGCGCGTCGAAGATCACCGTCTCGGGCGGGTGTCGCCCGGCGGTGGTGCGCAGCGGGATCTCCTTCATCAGCCAGGCCAGGGCGAAGGCCGCGACCGCGAAGGGGACTGCCACCTCGAAGACGAACTGGAGAGAGCGGCTGAACGCGTCGATGAGCACGGTCCGCGGACCGGCCGGCAGCCGGGCGATCTGCGCCGGGTTGGCGACCAGGTTGCCTCCCTGGAGCAGGCGCGCGATCGAGGGGGTCGCGCTCTGGCGCAGACTGGCCAGGAGCCGGTTGTCGAAGACCGCGCCGAGCACCGAGACGCCGAAGGCGCCGCCGATGGTGCGAAAGAACGTCGCCGTCGCCGTCGCCGTGCCGAGCTGGTCGTGGGGGACCGAGTTCTGGACCGCGACGACGAGCACCTGCATCACGAGGCCGAGGCCGAGGCCCACCACTACCATGTAGAGCGCCACGTAGCCGAACGACGTGGTCGGCCCGAGGTGGGCCATGAGGTCGAGCCCCAGGGCGGTCACGGCCGAGCCGGCGATCGGGAAGATCTTGTAACGGCCGGTGCGTGACACCAGCTGTCCGCTGACGATGAAGGTGACCAGCATGCCGAGCACCATGGGCAGCAGCTCCAGGCCGGACTTGGTCGGGGACGCGCCGTGCACGATCTGCAGGTAGAGCGGCAGGTAGACGATCGCGCCGAACATGGTGAAGCCGATGACGAAGCCCACCGCCGAGGCGGCGTTGAAGGTCCGGTTGCGGAACAGCTTCATCGGGATCACCGGCTCGACGGCGCGCAACTCGACCAGGCAGAACGCGACGAGCAGCACGACGCTGGCGATCGCCAGGCTGATGATGGTCGACGAGCCCCACGCGTACTGGACGCCACCCCAGGTGGTGAGCAGGATGAGCCCCACGACGCCCGCCGAGAGCAGGGAGATGCCCCACCAGTCGATCTTGTGGGCCACGCGCACGACGGGCACGTGCAGCACCGTCGCGATGGTCGCCATGGCCACGATGCCGATCGGCACGTTGATGTAGAAGATCCAGCGCCACGACACCTGTTGGGTGAACCACCCGCCGGCGAGGGGGCCGAGCACGCTGGACAGACCGAAGACCGCGCCGAAGTACCCCATGTAGCGACCCCGCTGGCGCGGGGGGATCACGTCGCCGATGATCGCCTGGGAGCCCACCATCAGCCCGCCGGCGCCGATGCCCTGGACGGCGCGAAAGGCGATCAGCTCCATCATGTTCTGGGAGAGGCCCGACAGCATCGACCCGATGAGGAAGATGATGATCGAGAGCTGGAAGAACGACTTGCGGCCCCACAGGTCGCCGAACTTGCCCCACAGGGGCAGCGAGATGGTCGAGGAGATCAGGTAGGCCGTGACCACCCACGACAGGTGGTTCAGCCCGTGCAGGTCGCCGGCGATGGTCGGCAGCGCGGTGGAGACGATCGTCTGGTCGAGCGCCGCCAGGAACATGCCCAGCATGAGCGCCATGAGGATCACCATCACGCGGCGGTGCTCCTCGCGGGTGAACTCGTGGTCCGCCGGGGCGGTCGACGACGGGTCGAGCAGTTCACTGGTCACGGTGGTCCTCCGTTGTGGTCTGTAGTGAGGCGGCGAAGCGTTCGAGCAGGCCCGCGAAGGTGCGCCGCTCCTGGTCGTCCCAGCCGGCGACGACGCCGGCCAACAGGTCGCGGTGCGCGTCCACGACGCGGCTGAGCACCGTGCGGCCCTCGGGCGTGAGGTGCACGCGCGTCGCGCGGCCGTCCTCGGGGTCAGGGTCGCGCGTCACGTAGCCGAGGTGCTCGAGCTGCTGGGCCTTGCGCGTCACCGTGGGCGCGTCGACGCCGAGCAGGTCGGCCAGGGCACTGACGCGAAGGGGCTCGTCACCGTGGAGGCTGAGCTTGTAGAGCAGGGCGGTCCCGGCGCGGTCCAGGCGCACCCCGGCGCGCTCCAGCAGCCGCTCGTGGGTGCGGGCCTGGCCGAGGGCGCGCACGATCGACTGCAGGCTGACTTGGATGGTCGCGAGGACGTCGGCGTTCCCACCCGTCGCTCGCTTGCTAGTTGCTTGCGGCATGTAACTAGTGTACGGGCCGTCCCGCCGACTGTGTCGCGCGCGGCCGGCTCACGGGCTCCCGAGGGCGCAGAGTGGGGCACACGCGGGTCGCCGGGCCCGGGCATCGGCGCCTCGGCGTCGTCGCGCCCGGGCTGGCGCCGTTGGCGCGCCGGGGCTCGGTCGACGCCGCCCGCCCGTCGCCCGCCCGTCGCTCACCCGTTGCGCGCGGACCCGCCTCCGCTCGAGCTAGTGATGATGGGGCTGATGGTGGCCGGGAGGGCGGTTCGTCGCCCCGCTCTTCAGCGTCACGTCGGCCCACAGGGCGCGGTGGTCGCTGCCCCCGGGGGTTGCGCCGCCGCCGTGGGGCCGCCAGGGTCCTCGGCCTAGCAGGTGGTCGATCTGGGAGTGGGGGAGGCGCGCGGGCCAGGTGCGCGCTCGTACTAGCGTCCGCCACCCCGGCAGGAAGAGTCGCAGGGGCGGGCGCCAGGAGTTGAAGTCCCCGCCGAGGATGATCGGCAGGTCCTCGAGTCCCGCCACCAGCTCGCGCACCTCGCGGTACTGGCGAAAGGAGCCGTGGCTGAGGTGGGCACCGTGCACCGCCACCACGTGGAAGGGCTGGTCGCCTAGGCGCAGGCGCGCCACCAGTACCGCCCGCGCGACGCGCTCGCGGGGCAGGCGACGCAGCGGCTCGGCGCGGATCTCCTCGATGGGCAGGCGCGTCAGCAGTCCGAGCCCCCACTCGCCGCGCTCGACGTCGTGCGCGCCGCGTCGGCGGCGCTGGGCCGCCGAGAGCGAGCGGTGCTCGCTGAAGTAGAGGCCGCGCTCGCCGCGCAGGTGGGCGGTCAGGGGCTGCCACGTGCGCCCCCCCACGCCGGTCGTGACTCGTTCGCCGCGCGCCAGGGGCACGAAGAGCCCGCGCATGGCGGTGCGCCGCGCGAGGTCGTCGAAGAGGTCGACGCCGCCCTCGGCGCGCCAGAGCTCGGGCACGATGAGCACGTCGGCGTCGAGCGACGCCGCGTGGTCCACGGCTCGCGTGGGTCGTCCCCAGCCGTCGACGCCGGCGTGGAGGTTGAACGTGGCGACCCGCACGGCGCACACCTTACGCGGGCTCGCGGCTGTGGCAGTCTCTAGGGGTGGACTCCGTGGCGGTCACCTTCGGACATCGGCTCTGGTGGGTCGACGCCTTTATCGGTGACGCCGAGCGCGGCAACCCCGCGGTGGTGGTGCTCCTGGAGCGGGCGATGCCCGACGCCGAGCTGCAGCAGATCGCCTCCGAGCTGGGCGTCTCGGAGACCGCCTTCGTGCGCCGTACCGGCGACGGGTGGTCCCTGCGGTGGTTCACGCCGACGACCGAGGTGGACCTGTGCGGCCACGCGACCCTGGCCACGGCCCACGTCGTGCTGAGCGAGCTGGGCGTGCCGGGTGGGGAGGTCTACTTCACGACCCGCGCCGGACGGCTCTCCGCGCGCCGACTGCCCGACGGCCTGCTCGCCATTGACCTGCCCCGTTCCTACCTCGAGCCCCTCGACGCGTCGGTGCTCAACGGAGCGCTCGGCTCGGTCCGCGAGGTCTACCAGGCGGGGCCCGCGAGCGTGCTGGCGGTGGTGGAGGACTACGACACGCTGTGCGGGCTGGCCGTGGATCCGGTGAGCCTGTTCCTGGTGCCCAGCTCCCTGGTGATCGTGGCGTGCCACGGCGGCCCCGAGGTGGACGCGTCGATCCGGGTCTTCGCGCCGCGCCTGGGGGTGGGCGAGGATCCGGTCACCGGTAGCGCGATGTGCGCGGTGGCGCCGTGGTGGGTCGAGCAGGTGGGCTCGCCGACGGTGTCGGTGCGCCAGGCGTCGGCGCGCGGGGGGCTGATGTTCGCGCGGCTCTTCGAGCACAACGTCGAGGTGGCCGGCGCCGCGCGCACCTTCTTCGGGGGGGACCTGCGCTCGTGAGCCCCCCCGACCACGGCGCTCCCGCGAGCGCGCCGCTGGGACCCGGCCCCCGCACGCGGGTGCGGCGCCTGCCGGCCAAGGCGCGCTACGACGAGCGGGTGATCAACCAGATCTTCGACGAGGCGCGCTTCTGTCACGTGGCTGGCGTGGTGGACGGGCGCGCGCTGGCGCTGCCCACCCTGCACGTGCGCGAGGGCCGTTCGCTCTACCTACACGGCAGCCGCTCCAACGCGCTGTTGGCCGCGGTCGTGGCCGCGGGCGAGGCCTGCGTGACGGCCACCCTCTACGACGGACTGCGCCTGGCGCGCAGTGGCTTCGAGTCGTCGATCGCCTACCGCTCCGTCGTGGCCTACGGACCGGTTACCGCGCTGCGCTCCCTGGCCGAGCGGCGCCGCTGGCTCGACCACTTCGTGGAGGCGACGCTGCCCGGCCGCGGTGGCGAGGTGCGCGCCCTGCGTGACGACGAGGTGCGCCGCACCATGGTCGTGCGCGTGGACATCGCCGAGGCGTCGGCGAAGGTCTCCGCAGGCCCGACCGAGGACGACGAGGAGGATCGCGCACGGCCGATCTGGTCCGGCGTCGTGCCCGCCCACGTCGCCTTCGACGCGCCGATCCCCTCGCGCGACGGCGCGATGGCCGACGACGCGCCGGCGCTGCCGGTGTCGGTGCGCCGCCTGCTCGGTCACGGGGCCGCTCGCGACGCGCTGCGCGCGCGGCTGGGAGCGATGATCCCGGTCGACGCGCGCGAGGCGGCCTCGATCAGCCAGACCCTGGAACGTCTGGACGTCGGTGACGACCCCTTCGACGAGGACGCCAGCGATCACCACCTGACCGCGTCGGCCTTCGTGGTGAGCGAGCGCGGCGTGATCCTGCACCGGCACCGCCGGCTGGGGATCTGGGTGCAGCCCGGCGGGCACGTGGACCCCGACGAGACGCCCGAGAGCGCCGCGCGTCGCGAGACGCGCGAGGAGACCGGGCTCGTGGCGCGCCACCTGGACCCCCCGGCCCTGGTGCACGTCGACGTGCATCCCGGTCCGCGCGGCCACACTCACTACGACCTGCGCTACGTCCTGGTGGCCCCGCCCGAGGACCCGCGTCCGCCGGCGGGCGAGAGCCCGGAAGTCGCCTGGTTCTCCTTCGAGGAGGCTCTCGAGCGCGCCGAGCCCTCGCTGCGCGCCGCGCTGGTCGACCTCGCGCGGCGCTATGGCGACGTGCGAGACTGACGGCGTGAGCGACGAGACGCCCGAGCGGGACGACCTCGCGGCGTTGCGTGCGCTGACGGAGGCGGACCGGTGGCGCGAGCGGGTGCGCGCGCGGCGTACGCACCTGCCCGAGGCCCAGGATCTGGCCGTGGTCGAGGGCGAGCTGCGAGCGCTGGCCGGGGCTCTGCGCGACGCCGAGGCGGCGCAGGGCCCGGTGCGCGGCGCCTACGACGAGGCGCGCGTCAAGGCGCAGCGCCTGCGCGATCGGCTCGCGGATCTTGACGCGCGCCTCGGGGCGCGCGACGCGGCGGCCCGCGACCTCGCGAGCCTGCAGGCGGAGCGCGACAAGGTGGTCGGGCTGCTCGGTGAGGCCGACGATCGCGAACTCGCCGCTCTCTTCGCCCTCGAGCCGCTCGATCAGGCGGTCGCCGACGTGCGAGCCCAGGCCCAACCGCTGGCCGCGCGCCGCGCGGAGCTGCAGGGCGTCGTGCGCGAGCTGACGGCGTCGCTGGACGAGGAGGTGGCCGCGCTGGACGCCGAGCGCGTCGCGCTCGTGGCCGCGGTGCCGGCGGACCTGCGCGAGCGCTACGAGCGCGCGCTGGCGCGCGTCGGCACGAGCGGTGCGGCCGAGGTGGTCGACGGGCACTGCGACGGGTGCCGGATCGCCCTCTCGCCGGCGGACCGCGATCGCTGGCGCGCCTCGACGCGGGCCACGCTGATCGACTGCCCCGAGTGTGGTCGGGTGCTGCTGGCGTGATCATCCTCATCCGTCACGGACAGACGACCACGAACGCGCGCGGCCTGCTGGTCGGGCGCAGCGATCCCGAGCTCACCGAGCTGGGCGAGCGCCAGGCGCGCGCGCTGCGACCGCTGCTCGAGGGGGTGCGCGAGGTGTGGGTGTCGCCGTTGCGCCGCGCGCGGGCGACGGCGGCGCTGGCCCTGCCCGATCACGAGCCGGTGGTGCGCGAGTCGTTCATCGAGGTGGACTACGGGCACCTCGACGGTCAGCCGATTGCCGTGGTGAGCGCCGAGCAGTGGCGCGCCTTCGAGTCCGACCACGACGTGGCGCTGGGCGACGGCGAGTCGCTGGCCTCGGTCGACCGCCGGGTCCACGCGGAGCTGGACGCGCTGCTCGCTGACCCCTCCAGCTGGCTGTACTCGCCCGACGAGCACCTGGCGATAGTGAGCCACGTGTCGCCGATCAAGTCCGCGACGGTGTGGGCGCTCGGCGTGGCCGGTTCGGTGGCGTGGCGCACGAGGCTGGACAACGGCTCGATCACGACGATCGCGACGCGCCAGCGCACGCCCTCTCTGGTCCACTTCAACCTGGTGCCGCCACTCGCCTGACGGCTCAGCGCAGCGCCAGCGCCACCGCCACGAAGTGGGCGCCGGCGCCCACGAGCGTGAGGGCGTGGAAGAGCTCGTGGTAGCCGAAGGTGCGCGGAGCCAGGCGCGGGGCCCGCAGGGCGTAGACCAGGGCCCCGAGGGAGTAGGCGACGCCGCCGACGATCACGGCGATCAGCACACCCGGCCCGCTGCCCCGCTCGATCTGGGGCAGCACGGCCAGGGCGGTCCAGCCCACGACGAGGTAGGGCGTCGTGTTGACCCACTTGGGGGCGTCCAGCGCCAGCTGGCGTATGGCGACGCCGATCAGCGACCCCCCGGCGATGATCACGATCACCACCAGTCGCACGGTGCCGTGCATGGTGAGCCCGGCCAACGCCAGCCAGGTGCCGACGATGGCGAGGAAGATGGTCGAGTGGTCGGCGCGCCGCCAGGCCCGCCGGGCGGACTCGGACCAGCGCACCCGGTGCAGAGTCGCGCTGGTGGCCATCATGGCGGCCACGCCGACGACGTAGCACGAGACCCACCCGACTTGGGACCACGTGCGGGCGCGGGCGTAGAGGATGGGCGAGAGCGCCAGGAGCACCACCACGCCGCCCAGGTGCAGCCATCCGCGCCAGGTCGGGCGCAGCGACGGGTCCGTCGCGCGACGCTCACGGGGGGTGGGCACAGACCAACCCTACGACGAGCGCGAGCCGGGTCGTCGCGGTGTCGTGACCACGGGCTCGGCGGTCCCGACGCGCGCGACGCGACGCCGGAGACATCGAAGCCCGTCCGCTCGCGGGGAGCGGACGGGCTCTCGAAGTTTGGCCCCCCCAGCCAATACGTAGAAGGTAGTACGTCGCCGGTCACGGTGGTGACGCCCCACGGCCCAAAAGTACGGTGTTGTGAGCAAGTTCACGTGGTCGCCGCCGGCGGCTCAACGAGGCCGTGGTGCGGCGGCGTCGCGCAGCGCGAGACTCTCCCCGCACCAGGCGAGCACCAGTGGATCGTGGGTCGCCACGACGACGGTGGCGCCGCTCGCTGCGAGCAGGGCGAGCACGGCCGCGGTGTCGTCCGCACCCAGGCCGCTGGTGGGCTCGTCGAGCAGCACGACCTGGGGATCGCCGGCCAGCGCGCGCACCACGGCCAGTCGCTGGCGCTCCCCACGCGAGAGCTCGCCCAGACGCGAGGTGGGCGCCACGCCCAGCTCGAGGCGGGCCAGGTCCTCGGCCAGGTCGCGCGAGCCCTCGCGGCCGAGGCGCACCACGTCCATCGCGTAGCCGCGCGTCAGCCCGACCTCGGCGGGCACGTAGACCAGGTGGCGTCGCAGCTGGCCCTCCTCGATCTCGCGCAGCGGCGTGTCGCCGACCAGCACGGTGCCGGCGCAGGCGTCGTCCAGCCCGGCCAGCGCGCGCAGCAGGGTCGACTTGCCCACGCCCGAGGGGCCGGTGAGCGCGAGGCGCGTCCCGGGTGCCACCTCGAGGGTGACCCCCGCCACCAGGGGTCCGTCCTCGCACACCGCCAGATCGCGCGCGCGCAGGGTCGCGTTCGCGGGCCAGGGCCGCGCGCCGGCCGGTCCCTCGCCGTCGAGCTGCTCCAGTCGCTCGGCCGCGGCGCTTACGGCCACGGCGGTCTCCAGGGCGCCGCGCAGCGTCGCGACGCCGTCGTAGGTGACCAGGGCCAGCAGGGACGCCACCACGTACCACAGGGTCGAGGACGTCGGGCGCAGCGCGCCGACCAGGATCAGGGTCACCAGTGCGGCCAGCACCCCCGTCACACCGACGGCGGCGCGACGCCACTCGAGGCGTCGCTCGGCGCTCGCCAGGGCGTCGGCGGCCTGCGCCGCGCGCGCCGCGAGGAGCGCCGCGCCGTGCAGCAGGGACAGCTCGGGGCCGGCGGTCGACTGCTCGAGGACCGCGGCGCGGTAGAGGGCACGGCGCTCGCGCACCGCCCGGTCGGCGTCGACGAGGGACGTGAAGGCGCGCGACAGGATCACCACGGCGCCGGCCTGGACGCCGGCGAGCGCTCCGGCGAGGGGCCACCATCCGCCGTGCGGCGCCAGCAGCCCGATCACGAGGTCGCCGACCACCAGGGTGAGTGCCACCCCGGCGCCCGGCACCACCGCGCGCAGCCAGAGGTCCTGGAGCTCGTCGGTGTCGCGCAGCGAGCGCTCAAGGAGGTCGCCGGTGGCGTAGCGGCGCCAGCGCGTGTAGTCCCAGCGCCCGACGGTGGCCACGAGCCAGCGGCGCCAGCGCGTCACCGCGGTGAAGCCCAGCTGGTGGGTAGCTAGACGTTCGCGGTAGCGGATCGGCGAGCGCAGGAAGGCGAACAGCTCGATGACGATCAGGGTCGGCGCGACGGCGGCGAGTCCCGGGTGCTGCGCGCTGCGCACCAGCAGCGCGACCGCGCCCACCAGCAGTGCGACCGAGGTGAGAGCGGCGGTGACGTGGGCGGCCAGTGCGCGCCCCAGGGTGGCCCGCGGCGGGCGCGCGCGGCGGATCCAGCGGACCAGGCGTGCGGCGTCGGCGTTCACGTGCACACCGTGACGTGCCGGTCGACCGCGCCCAGCACCGCGGTGTCGACGGTCGCCTCGACGACCGCGATCTCACCGTGCGCGGCCAGGACGTCGCACAGCCGCGCGCGACTGACCTCGTCGAGCACGCCGGCCACGTCGTCGAGGATCACCAGCGCCGCGTCGGCCAGCAGCGCGCGAGCCACGACGAGGCGTACGCGCTCGCCGCTCGACAGGCCTCGCCCGTCGGCCAGCAGCGGGCGCGCGAGGTCCGCGAAGCGCGCGTCGTCGAGTCCGAGGTCGTCGAGGAGGCGTCGCACGCGCGCCTCCTCGAGCGGTCGGCCGAGGGTCAGGTTCTCCCAGAGCGAGCCCGACACCAGCGAGCTGTCGGCGCTGGCGTAGCCGATGGCGCGATCGGTCTGCGCGACGCGCCCGCCGCGCGCCGGGCGCCAGCCCACCAGCGTGTGCAATAGCGTGGTCTTGCCCGCGCCCGAGGGACCTGACACCAGCACCCGCTCGCCCGGCGCCACGCGCAGGGTGAGCGGTCGGGAGTCCGCGTCGGTGACCAGCGCGTCGGCGCTCAGCACCGCGCCGTGCGCGGGGAGCGCCCCCGGCTCGACCGAGTCGAGAGTCTCCAGCCGGACGAGGGCCGCGCGGGCGTCGTCGCGGCGGTGGAACTCCACGCCGAAGCGGCGCACGTGCGCGAAGAGGTCGCTGGTCACCAGCACCGCAATCAGGGCGTGCGCCAGTGACGTGCGCCGGTCGAGCAGGGCGAAGCCCACCACCATCGCGACCAGGCCGACGCTCACGCCGCTCAGGAACTCGGTGACCAGCGACGAGCCGAGGGCCACGCGCAACGCGCGCAACGCCAGGGAGTGCTCGGAGTCCGATAGGGCGGCGATCTCGTCGGCGCCGTAGTCGACGGCACCCAGCCCGCGCAGCTCCACGGAGTGGTGCAGCAGCTCGAGCTGACGCGCCTCGAGCGTGGCGCGACGCTCCTGGTACTGCACCGCGAGCGCGCTCGCGCGCACCCCCGCGCGCTGGTAGAGCGGGACCGCGAGGCCCATCAGCGCCACGACGATGAGCGCCGCGAGCCAGCCGCCGGCCCACGCGACGACCACCACCCCCACGAGGGCGACGCGCGCGGCGCTGGCCAGCGCGTCCAGCGCCGGGGCGTCGGCGACCTGGTCGACGGCGAGCGCCAGGTCGCCGCGGGCGCGCTGTCCCTCGGGAGCGGGGACCGTGGCGTGCTCGGAGAGGCGTCGGCGCCAGCGACGGCGCAGCGAGCGCCGGGCCGCGGCGGCGAAGACCTCGTCCGCGGTCGCCAGGACGCCGCGCCCCACCAGAGCGGCCCCCAGGAGGACCAGGCCGACGGTCACGTGCCCGGCGGCGAGTCGGGTGATCGCCTCGGCGCTCAGGACGGCGAGGGCCAGGCCGGCCAGTGCGTCCAACGCTCCCGCGAGCCGCGCCGGCGCGCGCCACGACGACATCGGGTTCGCGCGAGGGGCCACCCAGTGATGCTAATGACCGTCGCGCGCGTCGCTCAGGCGTCGTCGCGGTGGGCGAGCGCGCGCGCGGGGCCGTTCAGCCACTCGCGTAGGACGCGGGTGGCGCGACAGTCGTCCTCGTTGTAGGCGAGCAGCCGCGCGCGCGCCGCCACGGCGTCCTCGCCCTCGCCGCGCGCGACCTCGTACCACAGCATGGAGGCCTCCCCACCCGGGGTGGGGTCGCGCCAGGTGAAGCCCGCCGCGCCGGCCAGCGCCTTCAGCCCCCGCGGGCCCTCGGTCTGGATCTGTTCGCGCACCAGCTGGTGTAGGTCCACCCACTGGGACGGTGACGCCGCGCGAAACGCCGCGAGGTCCCCGGCCCGGGGTCCGTCGGGCCACCCGGTGGCCACCGCGCGGTCCATGGCGCCGTCCTCCGCCTGGGCCCAGAAGCAGTAGGCGCGAAAGGAGAGGCCCGCCGCCAGGACGCGCCCGCGCAGGTCGTCGAACCACCGCCAGAAGTCCGCGAACAGCCGCGCCTCGCTCTCGCGAGTCAGTTCGCCCCATTCGGCGTGGACGTGGTAGCCGTCGTCCCCGTCACCCAGCGCGACCTCGCCGCGCGCCGTGCGCGTGACGAGGGCGCCCCAGAGGTAGGTGGCGTCCCCGTAGCTCTCCATGTCGACGTCGACCTCGACGTCGGCGCGGGGGCAGTGCACGGCGTCGGCGTCCACGATGCGCAGCGCCGTTCCCGCGCGCTGGGCCCGGGCGCGGTAGATCAGCTCGTCGAGCTTGTCGATGTGGCGCCCGAGGACGTCCTCGGTGGCGTCGGCCGGGTCCCGGGCGGGACGCCGGCGGGCCGCTCGCGCGCGCGCGGGGTCCAGGTCCGCCAGCGCCGCGCGGGTGCGCACGCCGTGCTCGCGCAGGAGCCACTGCTGGTCGAGCGACGTGAAGCGCACCAGCGACACGTCGTCGCGGGTCGCGAGCTCCTCGGCGCAGGGGCCGGCGAAGGGGCAGTCCAGGCACTCGCGGTGCCAGTAGGGCGTCGTGGGGAAGGGGCCGTCGTGCTCGAGCCAGGCGTCGTGGGCGGCCAGCACCTCGAGGCGGGTGGCGTAGTGGCGCTCGTAGGCCTCGAGGTTGAACCGCCGGTGCTCGCGCGCGGCCAGGTCTATCCACCAGACGCGTCGGCGCCGGTCGACGACGGCGCCGCGCCGCGCCGGGTCGTCGTGACCCGTCGCCGCCAGCACGTGCGTGGCGTGGACGAGGGCGAGGCCGTGGCGGGTGACGGTCGGGGTGGGGCGCAGTGCGACGCCGTCGGTGAAGGTGGCCTCGGCGGGTCCGAGGTGCTCGAGCGACCCTTCGAGCAGGCGCCGGGTGGCCGCCGTCTCGATCACCTCGGTGTTCTTCACGATGATCGGGGCGTAGACGAAGCGCTGTTCGACGCGCCCCACGCGTACGAGCGCGTGCACCGCGGCGCGGCGCCG